>NZ_JAVRHQ010000006.1:0-181155 GCF_031846485.1 Autumnicola tepida | reverse complement strand
TGCGCAACAATATTACCGAAGTAGCTTATAATGTGCAGTCCACAGTAGATGCCAAACATTGCCTCCCTATTGATTACCAGGTCACCAACCACAATGATTCCAAGGCCATGGGCGCCATGATCCGCAGGTCCAAAACCATCTTAAGAACCACCACGTTCACCGCGCTCTTTGATAAGGGCTACCATACAGGCTCTGAACTGGAAATCGCCCAGAAGCTAAAGATCAAAACCCTGGTGGCCATTCCGGGTCCTGCTTTCGGATTTTTTGCAGGAATGATATTCGCTAGTGAATTAAAAGATAAATTTATTTATTTCAGTTTGACGATATTCGGAGCTACTCTAATTCTTTTGAAAAAAAGAATTAAAATACCTGTGAACGATAATAAATTTGACTGATAATTGAATTGAAAAGCAAAAAATTAATTAAAGATGGAAAATCCTAAACTTTCAAGTCATACGAGTAGTAGGAATTCATAAAAATTAACAGAACAAGGGTATCTACCACACCAACTGCATCTTGATTAGCTGACTTTCTACCGATAGCTTTGCTCTAAAATAATTTTATTATGAGCAAACAGGAAGAAATGTACAATTTGGTTACGGAATATCGTAATAGCGACCTTTCGGAAAAGCTTTCCGGTATTTCATGGATCGTTGGGACCAGCTCAGTGCCTATCCTTATGATGGCATCCTGGAGATCGACAATAATTTAGTGGAAAATGCCGTCAACCCATTGGCCCTTGGCAGAAAAAATTACCTGTTTGCCGGCTTCTCATAAAGCAGCAGAAAGAGCGGCAGGAATCTATTCCTTCTTCGCAATCTGCAAAAAACACGAGGTAAATCCATATGAATGGCTCAAATACGCCCTGGAAAATATGATGTCCATAAACCACAAGGACATCCCGAATCTCTACCCGCAGAATTACAATAAATTCCAGCAAGCCTAAAATTAAGTCTACAAGAAGGCAACCGGTAAATAAAATTATGCTAAGTTAAAAAAAATGTGGTTGGCGGGGCGCATACTTGTATCCTACCTTTTAAAACAATTTTTTTCTGAAAATGATAGCCAATTTATGGCGTTATCAGCTTTGCAATGTGGATGCTTTCTGCAGGCTTAATTTTTTGTTAATCATTTCAATACACTCACAGTTATCTTTACTTTAATAGGAAGATTTAGTATTATATTCAGCAAAAACATCTCCTAATACAATTTCAATGGCTCAGAAAGAGAAAAACAGAGAAGTACAGGTTGAAAACCGTGAATGGCTGGAATCTTTCCGATGGGTTCTTAAAAATGAGTCGGCTGAAAGAGCTAAGGATTTGCTTGATCTCTTAAAAAATGAGGCTGCTCAACACTCTATTTCTGTTGAAGAAAAGCCGGTTTCACCATATATAAATACTATTTCTCCTGAAAAAGAGACCGCTTATCCCGGAGATTTGGATATTGAAACCAAGCTTCTGGGAATGATCAGGTGGAACGCTATGGCGATGGTAGCCAGAGCAAATAAAGAAAGTTCAGGGATTGGAGGGCACATTTCTACATATGCTTCCATTTCAAATCTCTGGGAAGTAGGCTTCAACCATTTTTTTAAAGGTATTGATGATGGCCATGGAGATAATATCTATTTCCAGGGGCACGCTTCGCCGGGTATTTATGCAAGGGCATTTTTGGAAGGCCGCTTATCTAAAGAACATCTTGAAAATTTTCGGCGGGAAATAAAATCCGAAAAAGGCCTTACCTCCTATCCGCACCCCAAACTCATGCCAGAGTTTTGGAACCACCCCACCGTCTCCATGGGCCTGGCTCCTATAACTGCTATTTACCAGGCACGGTTTAACAAATACCTTGAACATCGTGGCTTAATTGAAGAAAATAATCAAAAGGTTTGGGCATTTTTGGGAGATGGCGAAATGGATGAGCCGGAATCCCGCGGCGCCCTTAGCATCGCCGCTCAGGACAAACTGGACAACCTAATTTTTGTGGTAGATTGCAACCTTCAACGACTGGATGGGCCGGTTCGTGGCAACCAGAAGATCATCCAGGAACTTGAAGGCACCTTTAAAGGAGCCGGGTGGAATGTGATTAAGGTCCTTTGGAGCTCAGACTGGGATCCTCTGTTCGCCAGGGATAAACATGACAAACTCATTACGAAGTTAAATAAATTACCTGACGGCCAGCTTCAGAAATTTGCTTTTGAACCCGGTGAATATATGCGGAAGCATTTATTTGGGGAAGACGAAGACCTGCAGGAGCTGGTTAATAACCTTTCAGATACAGAACTTAAGAACCTAAGACGTGGCGGGCATGATCCGGTAAAGATTTATAATGCCTATAAAGCCGCTGTGGAACACAAAGGCCAGCCAAGCGTAATCCTTGCACAAACTATTAAAGGCTATGGCCAGGGAGATGCAGGTGAAGCCAGCAATGTGGCCCATCAAACTAAAAAAATGAAAAAGGTTGGGTTAAAGCATTTTCGGGATTTTTTTAATGTGCCTGTTTCAGATGATGCTCTGGAAGATTTACCATTTATCAAGCCTGAAGAAGGTAGCGGGGAACTGAAATATTTAATACAGCACCGGGAGAATAAGGGAGGATTTATTCCGAAGCGAAAAGATAAAAGTGAGGCTTTAAAGGAACCGGACGATTCTGTTTTTAGCAAATTCTTTGAAGGTTCGGGGGAAGACCTGGCAGCTTCAACCAGTGTGCTGGTGCAAATACTCAGTAAGCTTCTTAAAGATAAAAATGTTGGTAAATATATCGTCCCAATTATTCCCGATGAATCCAGGACTTTTGGAATGGAATCTTTATTCCAACAGGCTGGTATTTATGCGGAAGGCGGACAAAAATATGATCCTGTAGATAAGGGCAGCCTGCTCTATTATAAGGAATCTGCCAAGGGTATTATTCTGGAAGAGGGGATTACTGAAGCCGGCTGCATCAGCGAATTTATTGCAGCCGGAACATCTTACCTCAACCACGGGCTTAACATGATTCCCTTCTATTTCTTCTACTCCATGTTCGGGTTTCAGCGAACTGCCGATCTTATTTGGGCAGCTGCCGACGCCGGGGCCAAAGGTTTTCTTATAGGCGGAATTTCAGGGCGAACAAGTCTGCCCGGCGAAGGCCTGCAACACCAGGATGGGAACAGCCATTTATTCGCGCTGACTTTTCCCAATCTCAAAGCCTACGATCCGGCGTTTGCCTACGAGGTGGCTGTGATTGTAAAGGAAGGAATCAAAAAGATGTACACCCAAAAAGAAAATTGTTTCTACTACATTACGGTAGGCAATGATACTTATAAGATGCCTGAAATGCCTGAAGGAGTTGAAGAAGGTATTCTGAAGGGGATGTACCGTTTCGTGAAATCTTCAAATAAAAGACTTAAAAAGAAAGCGCATCTTTTTGGCAGTGGTGCGATTATGAAAGAGGTTCTTAAAGCAGCAGAAATACTGGAAAAAGATTATAAAATAAAGGTAGATATATGGAGTGTAACCAGCTTTAAATCACTTTATGACAATGCCTTGGATACAGAACGGGAAAACCGGCTCAAAGCTCAAATGAACAAAGAACTCAATTATATAGAAGAGTGTTTAAAAGATGAAAAGGGTGTTTTTGTGGCAGCGACAGATTATGTTAAAGCCCTGCCGGAAGCGGTGGCAAAATATTTTCCGAAGAAGTTAAGCGTTTTGGGAACCGATGGTTTTGGGCGTAGTGATGCCCGCGAAGAGCTTCGGGATTTCTTTGAAGTAAGCGCTGCCCATATTGTATATACGGTTTTGTATGAATTTGCCCTTCAGGGTGAGCTGAAATCTAATGATTTAAAAGAAGCCGCAAAAAACCTGATTATCAATCCTAAAAAACCTAATCCCAGGACCTCCTGAATTCTTCAACATCAACATAGTAAAACATGGCAACCGAAATAAAAATTCCGCAGATAGCAGAAGGTGTAGAATCAGCTACTGTAACAGAAATACTTGTTAAAGAAGGTGATACCATTGAAAAAGAACAATCTGTTATTGCAGTAGAATCAGATAAAGCTTCTGTTGAAATTCCTAGTCCCGAAGCTGGAACCATCACTTCTATTGAAGTAAGCGAAGGGGACGAAGTTAGCGTTGGCGATGTGATTTTAAAGCTGAAAGGCGGAGATTCCGAAGAAAGCGATTCCGAAGAAGATAATTCTGAAGAAAATGATTCTGAAAAAGAGGAAAAAGGTAAAAAAGATCAATCTGGGGAAGACCATAAGAAAGCACCTGAAGAGGATAATTCCGAAGAAGAAAGTTCAGAAGAGAAAAAGAAGAAACAAGTAAAAGAGCAGGAATCTTCTGACGACGAAAATGAAGAAGAAGGGGAAGAAAAAGAGGAAGAGGAAAAAGAGAATAAAGAAGATAAAGTATCAAAAAACGAAAATAATGGTGAAAAGGAAACTTCAGCTTCAGGCGGAATTCCGGCAGCGCCAGGTGTGAGGAGGCTGGCACGGGAATTAGGAATAGATATCCGGGAAGTCAAAGGCAGCGGCGCCGATGGAAGGATTAGTAAAGAAGATTTAAAAGATTTTAATAAAACCGGGAAGGAGAAAAAAGCTTCTTCAACGGGATTATCACTTCCGGATTTCAGCAAATGGGGAGAAACTGAGAGAAAACCTCTTTCTGGTATTAGAAAGGCCACCGCCAAAAGTACTTCCGCAGCATGGAGCAATATTCCACATGTATTTCAATTTGATGAAGCCGATATTTCAGATATTGAAGAATACATGGAAAAGCTTAAGAAAAAATCGGAGGCAGGTATTACCATAACGGCTATTCTTGTGAAAATTGCCGCCACCGCCCTGCGGCAGTTTCCTAAATTTAATGCGAGCATAGATATGGAAAATGAGGAAATGATCCTTAAAAAATACGTAAATATTGGGGTGGCGGTAGATACCGAAAAAGGTCTTTTAGTTCCTGTAATTAGAGATGCCGATCAAAAGACCATTATTGAAATTGCAACAGAAATCACTGCATTGGCAGAAAAAGCAAGAGAAGGAAAATTGACTGCAGAGGAAATGCAGGGAGGAAATTTTACAATTTCGAACCTTGGCGGGATAGGCGGCACTAATTTTACTCCTATAGTATACCACCCCCAGGTGGCCATACTTGGTGTTTCCAGGGCTAAAAAACAACCCGTGTATATAGATGATAATTTTGAGCCAAGGGATATCCTGCCACTTAGCTTATCTTATGATCACCGGCTGATTGACGGAGCTGAAGGGGTAAGATTTCTACACTGGATTTCCCGTGCATTGGAAAATCCTTTTGAAGCTTTACTCGGAGCATAATTCCAAAAATTTATGGCTGAAAAAACTGAAAAGAAGGAACTTATTATTATTGGTGCAGGCCCGGGTGGTTATGCCGCCGCTTTTCGTGCTGCAGATCTTGGTACAAAAGTCACCTTAATTGACCCTGAGGCTAATCCCGGTGGCGTTTGCCTTTACCGGGGCTGCATTCCTTCAAAAGCTTTGTTGCATCTTGCAAAGGTGAAACAGGAAGCATTGGCAGCTGCCGAATGGGGAATGAGTTTCAGTGAGCCGGAGATTGATGTGAAGAAAATCAGGAAATGGAAAGACAAGGTAGTTGAAAAACTTACCAGCGGACTTGGCCAATTATCCAAAGGCAAAAAGATAGAATACATTAAAGGCAATGCTGAATTTGTTTCAGATAGGAAAATAAAAATACAACCGGCTGAATCTGATGCTTATGAAACTGAATTTGAAAATCTTATCCTCGCCACCGGCTCGGTTAATGTTTCCCTGCCCGGAATTGAGATAGACCATAAAAAAATTATCGATTCCAAAGATGCCCTGGATTTAAAAGATATTCCTGAATCCATGCTGGTTATTGGGGGTGGATATATTGGCCTTGAACTGGGCAGCGTTTATGCGGCAATAGGCACAAAGGTTTCCATAGCCGAAATGACTCCAGGCTTTCTTCCGGGCGCAGACCGTGACCTGGTAAAAATATTTGAAAAAGAACATCCGTTTGAGGAGTTATATTTCAACACGAAAGTTGAAAAAGTTGAAATAAAAAAAATGAAAGTAAAGGTTTCGCTGAAAGGCAAAGATGAACAATCTGAAGAAAAAAAATTTGATAAAGTCCTGGTTGCCGTTGGAAGAAGGCCAAATACTGAAAGCCTTTCCCTCGATAAAGCCGGAGTTGAAGTTGATGAGAAAGGTTTTATAAAAGTAAATGTTAAGCGTAACACCAGTATGAAGAACATTTATGCAATCGGCGACCTTACCGGAGAACCATTACTTGCCCATAAAGCTAATTATGAGGGAAAAATTGCCGCGGAAGTAATTGCAGGAATCAAAGGCGCCGCTTACGATCCCGTGTCTATTCCTGCTGTTGTATTCACCAATCCGCAGCTGGCCTGGTGCGGGTTGCAGGAAGAGCAGGCAAAAAGTAAAAATATCAACTTCAAAATTCTAAAATTCCCGTGGAATGCTTCCGGGCGTGCGGTTGCAGTGGGAAATCGCAATGGAATCACTAAAATTCTGGTAGAAAGCAAAACCGGGAGAATCCTGGGTGGCGGGGTGGCAGGAAAAAATGCCGGCTCCCTTATTCCGGAAATTTCCCTGGCTATAGAAATGGCCTCAACTGCAGAAGATCTTGCTCTAAGCATTCATCCCCACCCCACTCTTTCTGAAACCATTATGGAATCTGCGGAAATCTTCTCTGGCAGTCCTACACATATATCCAAGTAGTTGTAACTGCTAAGACAGCGTAAAAGACCTTTCCACTTTTTTAAACCGGGCAATGTTTCTAAATATCAGTGGAAGAATTAAAGAATAACTTAATTCTTAGCTTAAAAGCATAAAAAAACCTGATCAGAAATTTTTAAATCTAATCAGGTTTATTTCGAAGCCTTGAATACTTCTAGGCCACAGTTATAGAAGGATATTTAGCCTTTATTAGCATATATACTCCATATCCCGCCAGGCCAATTGCTACAATTCCTAAAACTATAGATCCAAATTCCTGTTGAATATAGCTGAAGGCATCGGTTTGGGTTTGAACATTGCTCCCACTGGATAAGCCGGATTTAAGCGTTAGGTAAGCCATTAGTCCAAATACAAGTCCCCTGGCTGTATGCCCAAATTTGCCCGCATTTACCAGTAATTTCTGTTCCTTTTCGTCCATACCTGCTTCCTCTACTTCCTCCCTGAACTTTCCGGAATATGCCCTGTAAATATCATAAATAGCTTTTATAGCCATCCCAATTCCTATAATAATCGCAATAGTGTCACCATTAGAACCAGACATTAAGGAACCCATCATAGAACTACTGCCTCCCCCCGAAGAGCTGCTCCCACTACCAAAAGCAAGTTTAAAAGCATAATAAGCCAATCCGCCATAAAGGAGTCCACTAATAAAATATGCTGCTCTTTTGGCATAACCCTTAGCATCATCATGCAAGCCTTTGGGGTTGCCAATTGACTGGTAAAATCTCCAGAATACATATCCCAAGAGGCCTATACCCATAATTACAAGTAATATCTGGCCATAAGATTGCTGTGCCAGATATTGCAATGCTCCTTTGCTGCCGGTTTTTTCTCCTCCCTGGCCGAAAGCTGCAAGTGCTGTTAATATCCCAATTAAACAATAGACTGCTCCCTTGGCCGCCATGCCAAAACGTGCGAAATTCTTCTTCTTACTACTCATACTATTTTTTGGTTGTTGTTGGTTAACTGTTGATTATAAAGTTATAGGAAATTAAAAAGCTTACTAAATATTTCAACTAATTTTATATTTAGTTTAGCTTTTCAAGTACTGATATGAGAATTTTTCAGGCAATTTACCCTCAACAACCATCGGAAAGAATTAATTTCGATAATTTTAATTAAATGGAGTATCAAATTGATTAGCCTGATTGCGCAGACTATATCTTAATACCAGGTTTGCATTCCAAAAAGTATGGATCAGGCTTCTGATTTTGATGCTATTCGCAATGCCCTGACAATTCCCTTTTTGGCCAGGGGAATCTTAAAATCATTTTCTCCAAAGCCTTTGGCTCCTTCCAAAGCTTTTTCAGCAACCTCCATAAATAAATTTTCTGAAGGAGCCTGCCCCAGTAACATTTCTTCTGCCTCACGATTGCGCCAGGGTTTTGGCGCCACACTTCCCAGCACTAAACGTGCTTTTGTAATCTTCCCGCTTTCCATCACCAGGGCAGCAGCAACAGAAACAAGTGCAAAGGCAAAAGAATGACGGTCGCGTATTTTCAAATAATAAGAATTTTCAGCAAATTCCTTTGATTCTTCAGGCAAATCGATAGCCGTAATTAATTCTCCTTCTTTTAAAACCGTTTCTTTCCATGGAGTATCTTCAGGCAACAGATGGAAATCAACAACAGGAATACTTCTTTCACTGCCATCCGACAGCCGTGTTTGTATAACAGCATCCATTGCTGTAAGTGCAGTGGCCATGTCTGAAGGATAAGAAGCAATACATTTTTCTGAAGTTCCCAGGATAGACAACAATCGGTTTTCTCCATTTATCGCAGAACAACCACTCCCCGGTTCCCTTTTATTACAGGGAAAAGGCGGCGACATAAAATATGGGCAACGTGTTTTTTGCAACATATTGCCCCCATTGCTAGCTTTGTTGCGCAACTGTGCAGAAGCACCTAACAAGATTGCCTGGGAAACAATAGGATAAGCTTCCTTGAGTTCTTTATTCGCAGCTGTTTCGCTGTTGCTGGCCATAGCGCCGAGCCGCAGCCCGCCATTATAGGCTTTAATTGTTTTAAAATCAAGATGAGATACATCTATTAAATAATCCGGATGCACAACATCCCTTCTTATTAGATCTACCAGATTGGTTCCTCCTGCTAAAAATTTCGAATTTTCCTGCCGGGAAGCTGTTGCTGTTGCCTCTGAGGCTTCTTTCGCTTTTGTATATTGAAAAGGATACATTTTACATTTTTTTTAGAAGTGATTTGTCATAATTCCCATCCCGTACAGTTTTGATTGCAGCTACTATGCCTTTGTAAGCGCCGCAACGGCAAATATTACCGCTCATCCATTCCTGTATTTCATCATCGCTCCCGGCTCTATTGTTTTCCACCACTTTTATCGCAGACATGATTTGGCCAGAGGTACAATACCCACACTGGAAGCCGTCATGTTCAATAAAAGCTGCCTGCATGGGATGAAAATCCTCTTCTGAACCTATACCTTCTATAGTGGTCACCTCCTGCCCATCTATTTGTGCGGCAAGTGTAAGACAGGAATTAATCCGTTCTTTACCTATAAATACTGTACACGCCCCGCAGGCGCCCTGGTTGCAGCCTAATTTGGTTCCGGTAAGGCTAAGTTGTTCCCTTAGCAGGTTAAGCAGACTGGTACGGGGATCTAACTTCATCTTCATCTGTCTTCCGTTAATGCTGGTTTCAATTTCAACAAACTTTTCGAAGGGAAGCGCCGGGGCATCAATAGCTTCTGCAGCTAAGGTGGCGTAGGGTGCAATGGCCATTCCTCCTGCTGCAAGAATAGCTCTTGAAATAAACTTCCTCCTGCTAATCTTTGCCTCAATCAAAGATTTCTCTTCCGGCCATAGATCTTCCTGCTTTCTTTCTATCTCTTCTTTCTTCATCTTATGCTTTTTGCTGCTGTTATATTAATTTATCGAGGGTGATAGGCAGTTTTCTTATTCTCTTACCGGTGGCATTGTAAATAGCGTTGGCAATAGCGGCTGCTACTCCCGTGGTACCAATTTCACCAATTCCCCGGCCACCGTGAGAACTAAATTTATAATCAGGGATGTCCAGGTATTCTACCTGCAAATCATTAATATCTGCATTTACGGGAACATAGTATTCGGCCAGATCGGCATTTACCACATGGCCGTGGTCGTATTTTGTATGTTCCAGCAGGCCCATTCCGTAGCCAAAAATAATTCCGCCGTAAAACTGACTGTTACCGAGTTTCCGGTTAATCACCTTTCCCACATCGTAAACCGCCGTAATTCGAGGAATAGTAATTATACCCAAATCGGGATCTACATTGGCTTCTACAAAAACAGCCCCGAAAGACTGGTACGCGTAACCCTCTTCCTGTTTAGCCCCTGTTTCATCTGTGGAATAGGTTACACTTATATTTTCCTCTCCACTGCGCTGCACAATATTTTCAATGTTTTCACCTTCAGATGACCCATCGCTAATTTTACCATTTTCAAATTGCAGTTCATTTTCATTTATCTGAAAATATGGACTTTCACTTTGGCCTATTGCCGTACTGCCTAGTTTTTTTCTTAATTTTTCAGCAGCCAATTGAACATAACTTCCTGCTGAAGCAGTAACCTGCGAACCTCCTGAAAGCGGGCCTTTGGGGTAATCTGAATCTCCTATTTCCACGATCACTTTTTCAAAAGGCACACCAAGTGTATCGGCCACAATCTGGCCTAAAACAGTATAAGTTCCGGTACCTATATCTTGCGTTGCAGTACGCAAAAGTACTGTCCCGTCTTTTCTCAAAGTAAGGTTACATTCCCCGCCGGAACGATGGGCGGGATAAGTGGAAGTAGCCATACCATGCCCAACTAAAACACCGTCTTTTAGCATTTTTCCCGGATTTTTATTCCTGTTTTCCCAGCCGAATAACTGTGCTCCACGTCTATAACATTCTTTTAAATGCTTGGAAGAAAATGGCAAATCTTTCTTCAGGTCCCTGTCAGTATCATTAATAATCCTGAATTCAACAGGATCCATATTCAGCTTTTCGGCCATTTCATCCATGGCAGCTTCCAAAGCGTAAGTTCCACTGGATTCGCCCGGGCCTCTCATATAAGTTGGAGTTGGTAAATTGAGCCTGCCGTATCTGTGCTTCATGGAAAAGTTGGGAATATCATACAACATGGCTGATGTTACCCCGCAGGATTCATAAAAAGTACCCACTTTGGAAGTATAGGAATAAGTATCATGTGCTCCCGCTTCCAGCTTCCCGTTTTTGTCTGCGGCCAGGGTTACTTTTTGAATAACTTTTGGCCGGTGTCCCACAGAGGTAAACATATCTTCCCGGGTAAGGAACATTTTTACCGGCCGGCCCGTCATTTTTGCGGCCATGGCGGTCAGCAATGTATGTGGCCATAAAGTTCCTTTACAGCCAAAACCTCCCCCAATATGCTGGGCAATCACCCTAACGTTTTTAGGTTCCAGACCAAAAGCACGGGCAATTCCTTCCTGATGATTGGAAACGCCCTGTGTGGCATCATAAACCGTGAGCCGGTCTCCATCCCAAATAGCTGTGGTGGCCGAGAGTTCCATTGGGTTATGATGTTCAGTAGGGATCTCGTATTCCTCACTTATTACCACATCGGCCTCATTTTTGGCGGTTTCAAAATCTCCCCGGCTGTACTGCAATTCTTCCGGCCGTGGTTCGTAGTAGTCCTTTAAAACACTGCTGCGATCTGTACGCCCCTCCCCTTTTTTATAGGTCACTTTAAGCCGGGAGGCCCCTAATTGCGCATCTTCAATATTACTTGCCACCACAATGGCAATATCCTGACCGGCAAAATACACTTTCTTATCTGCCAGTGGTTCCCTGCTAATTTCTTCAGATTCAACATCGGGATTACCTTCCGAAGGCTTTTTAGTAGAATTCAATTTCAGGGCATTGCCGGAATGGATTAGCATTTCTATTCCAGGAATATCCTGGATAGAACTTTCATCTATATTTTCAATGGTTCCGCTGGAAATATGGCTCTTCACCATTATGGCATAAAGCGGCTTATCTACTTCATATTCCAGGGCATATTTTGCCTTTCCCGAAACCTTATCGAGTCCATGCATGCGGTTTCTCGCTTCACCTATCATTTGTGCTTGTAGTATGGATTATTAATTTATTTCAAATCCTTGAAACGGGGAGATTGAGAGATTTGAAATCGCTAAATTGTTTCTTCAATTTAAGTCATTCCTTCTACCTGTTCCTGTTAAACTACAGATTTTAAATTTAATTTAACAGCTGCTGAAGTTTATTTGGATGGAAAGAAGCAGATTATTTGGAGTACCTGTCCAGCAAATTTTGATAATCCTGCGGAGTGTCTATATCAAGAATGCGTTCTCCAGCATTTAAAGCAATAACCGAATCACGTTCACGTCGCAGTATATTTTTTGCGCCTTTATCTTCTTTTAAATTTGCCAGTTCCTTAAAATAGTTCTGCGGAAAAACTGCAGGCACGCCCAGAGAGCGCGGATAGGATGTAGCTATAATTGTTGAAGGATTTTCACCGGCATGTTTAAGCATTTTATCTACATAGCCGGAATCTACCAATGGCTGATCTCCTAACATTACCAAAGCAGCGCTAATTTTTTCTTTATGCTGAAGAAAATATCTGATCCCGGCCGCTATTGAAGAGCCAAGTCCTTGCTGCCAGTTCTCATTTTTGACAACAATACAATCGTAATTCTGAATTTTTGAAACGATCTCTTCTGAATATGCCCCAAGAACAATAATTACCTCAGCTGCAGCTGAAGCTTTTGCCTCTTCTATAACTTTTCCCAATAATATACCATCTTCCAGGGGTAAAAGCTGTTTGGCCTTGTTCATACGCCGGGAAGCGCCGGCTGCTACTATTATAATACTTGCTTTACTCAAAATCAGGTGTGGATTTTTCCAATTTTCTCCCGAAGCGAAAATGCCTGTTTTCCCCTTGTTACTGTCAGGATTTCAGATAATACAGAAACCGAAATTTCCTGTGGTGTTTCGGCTCCAATATCCAGTCCTGCCGGGCCGTATATTTTATCGAGGAAATCGGCATCTATCTCCGGGTGATATTCAATAAAAGCGTTGAAAATCTTTTCGCGGCGTTTCGCTGCACCCAGCAAGCCTATATAAACGGCTTTACTATCTTTAAGGGCTAGAAGAAATTTAAGATCGGTGGCATAACTGTGGTTCATCAGCATCACTGAAGTTTCACTATCTATTTCCAGTTGCTGAATTTCCTCCGGCATTAAATGTAAAACTTGCTGTGCTCCCGGGAAATTTGCCTTTGTACGCGGATCTTTAGGCGAAGCATTTACCAAAACCTCCCAACCTAAAAGTGATGCTGCAGAACATAATTGTACCGCATCATGCTCTGCCCCAATAATCAGCATTCTGAACAGTGGCTTCATTTCCTGTTTAAAAACAGAAAGTTCTTCTGTTTTTTCTGCGGAAGTATTTTCTGAAAAACCCACTTGTTTTCCATCGTCAAACTTTATTGCAGATCCCATTCCTGCAGTCTGGCATTCTTCTTTTCTGAAAGCAGATGCTATAAAAAACCTTTGTCTTTCCCTGAAAGTTTTTTCAAGCAGTGTTTGCAGTTCTTCTGAAACCGAAAAAGGTTCAAGCAAAATATACAATATCCCTTCGCAGCCCAACCTGTAACGGCCGTCGTAGGTCATTACTTTGGAACATCCGTTCTTAAAAACATTCTGTGCCTGGTTTAAAACCTCTTTTTCCACACAACCGCCACTAACTGCCCCGGTCATTTTACCATTTTCGGCAATAAGCATGCGCACCCCGGGTTTTCTGTAAGAAGAACCATCGAGAGCCACTACCGTGGCGAGAACACTTTTTAAATTTTCTTCCTGATTTTTTAAACAGGCTTCAATAATTTTTTTGAATTCGTGGGTCATTTTGAAATTTTATTTTATCCACTAAATCTTTTATGACAAGGCAAATAATGTCGGAATTTAGTCAAAAATCAGGCTTCGACTGCGCTCAGCCGGACAAACCGATTAAAATATTTAAAATTGATACTAAATTATGTAATTTTTTTGCGCAAGGGATAGCAGCGGCATCCTTTTGCAGCGCGGCAGGGCTGCAAAAGATACAGCGGATAGCCCGGGCCGCAGGCTGCGCCCAAATTCTCCCTACCTTAACGCAAATATTTTTCCACCGGATTAATGGGCAAATCCCGGTACCGTATTCCCGTGGCATCAAAAACCGCGTTTGCAACAGCAGCGGCAGAAGGTCCCTGTGCTGCTTCGCCCGCACCCAGAGGCTTTTCGTCCACACGGTCTATAACCTCCACTTCTACTTCGGGAATTTCCTCAAACCTGAAGATAGGATACCTGTGCCAGTCTACACTGGTAATATGCTGCTTATCAAACCGCACTTCCTCACGCAAAGCCCAGCTGGCGGCCTGTACCATTCCGCCTTCAGTCTGATTCTTTAACCCGTCGGGATTTATAGTTTCCCCGGAATCAATTACTCCCCACATCTTTTTTACCCGAAAGATACCATCATCCATCTTCTTAACATGGGCAGCAACGGCAAAATAAGAAGCAGAATTTTTGTAGCGCGAAAAGGCATATCCCAGTCCTTCGTTTTCACCAGGGCGAACATTGCTCGTCTTCTCTTTTATTTTTTTAAGGCAGGTAATCGCGCGCTCATCACTGAGATGATTTATGCGGAATTCTACCGGATCTTTACCAGCCTTTTGGGCCAGCTCGTCTATAAAACATTCTATTCCGAAGATATTCCCATAAGCGCCAAGACCTCTCAATGCCGACTTTCTCAGTGGCCCCTGGAAAATATGGGATGTGGTCTGCAAAGTTTCTATAGTATAATAGGGCGTGGAATTTCGTACTGCACCTCCCTTAAATCCAATTCCGGGTACACCGTGTCCTTTATCCAGAAAACGTGCGGGCAACAAAGTTTCCGGCTGGCCATTGGGGCGTGTACTATGCCCATCGGACCAAAAATCATATTTCCAACCTTTAATTTTTCCGTTGGAATCCAACCCGGCCTGCAGTTCCATGATCATAGCTGTTCCATAAGGTTCCCAGCAATGTTCGTCGTTGCGCATCCACTGCAGCCTTACATGCCTCCCGGGCAAATTTACCGCCAGCAGCGCAGCTTCGGCAGCAACATCATCTGCACCATTATGGCCGTAACAGCCGGAACCGGGAACTCCTTTAACATGAATGGATTCTGCGGGCATGCCCAAAAGTGCCGCCAAAGTCTCCCGCAGCGGATATACGCCCTGGCTATGCGTCCAGACACTGAGTTTATCATTATCAAAAAAAGCCACCGCGCAGGAAGGGCCATTAGCGGCATGCATAATATAAGGCTTATAGTACGAGGCGCTGTGCTGAATGGGCGCTTCTTCAATGGTACTTTGCCAATCCCCTTTTTCTTCTTCAACCTCTACATCTGCATCCAGGGTTTTCAAGTATTCCTTTAAGGGCACCTCTGCAGGTAATTCTTCATCATCGTCCCATTGCGCACGATTGTTAACCTCCCAGCTTAATTTGATAGCCTCAAATTCTTCTTCTGCAATAACACCTACAAAACTCCCGATACGCACCAGTTTTAAAAAACCAGGGAAATCTTCCAGGCCTTCTTCATCTAAAGAGGCTAATTTTGAAGTGTAAGAAGTTGGCCTAATAATCCTGGCGTGCACCATATTTGGAAACTCAAGGTCCTGTACATACTCATGCTGCGCCCGTACCATGGCAGAAATATCTTTTCTCAATACCGGCTGGCCTACATATTTTCGCCTGGTTTTACCATAGATTTCTGAAGGCTCTCCTATTTCTTCGCTAATCTGCCTGCCTTCCAGTAAATCGTAAAGTGTCATTTTATTAGTGCCGGCAATAATATTTCCATCTTCCAGGCTTACTTGAGATACAGGAATTTCCCATTTTTTTGAAGCCAGATTTAGCAATTTTTCCCGCGCAGCCGCAGCCGCCCTCCTAATTGACATGGCACTGGTTTCTATAGAATGGCTTCCCGCGGTGTAGCCCTCATTGGCTGTAACACCGGTTTCGGCTAAATTTACCTCCACAAGATCGGGACTGGTATTTAATTCTTCAGCAGCCATTTGCGCCACGGCAATTCTTATTCCCTGCCCAAGTTCCATTTTGCCGGTAAGCACCAGTACGCTCCCATCTTCCAATACTCGCAACCAGGCATTTATCCTGTCTGGCCGGTTGGAATTCTCAGTAGCAGCTTCGCTGTTACCGGCATTACCTCCCCCTTCATTGTTTTCTTCTTTAGTGTTCATACAGGCAGCACCTAATATGGTAAAGCCAATACTGACATATCCTAACTGTCTTATAAACTCTCGCCTGCTGGTTTTCATAGTTCCTTTTTATGAAGTTGAAGCTTTTTTCACCGCCTTTATTACCCTGGGATGAACCCCGCAGCGACAAATATTCCTGTACAATGCCGCCTGTATTTCTTCATCTGAAGGATTGGAATTTTTCTTAAGAAGCCCCACCGAAGCCATTACCAACCCGTTTAGGCAATAGCCACATTGTGCCGCCTGTTCTTCTACAAATGCCTGCTGTACCTTGTGCAGGTTGCCTTCTTCATCAACCAGGCCTTCCAGGGTGGTAATTTCCATATCGGTCGCGTTTTCTACTGACATCAGGCAGGAGGGGTTCGCCTTTCCGTCATAAAGTACCATACAGGCCCCGCATTGCGAAAGTCCACAACCAAATTTAGGACCTTTTAAGCCAAGGTTGTTTCTTAATACATAAAGTAAAGGAGTCTCCGGGTCTACATTAACCTCGTGCTCCTTTCCATTTACCTTTAATGTGATTTTCCTTTTCATAAATTTAAATTTGTTCTGCTTCGGCGGTACTTAATCCCATGTCTTTATCCAGGGTGATGGGCAAGGCCATAAAATTCCCTAAACTACTCCGCCTGAACGGGAAACGGCTCTAATCAATTTAGCTTCAGAATTATTATTCATCATCTTTAACAGGTTATGCATCTTTCTAATATTCACCAGGCCGTACGAAAATAAATGCAGGGAAAAATTCAAAAAACAAGTTGCACAGAAATTACATTAATTAAGAACAAGAAGAAGAAACACATTAAAGGTTTAAATTTATTTTAACATCCAATGCAACTGAATTTAAGGTATTTCTTAACGAAAATATAATTTGATGATTAGGCAGGTATATTTGGAAGTATTTATCATTAATTTTAGCCTTAATTATTAATCCCTTCCCTTGCTGTTCTTTGCATACGGAAGCTATTAAAATCTTTTCCTTTGAGTTTACCAGGCTTTTGCTTTATAAAACGAGCTATACTATTGTTATTAATCGGTTTTACGATTTCTGCCTGTAAAGAAAAAAAATTGGTGGGATTGAGGATTGCCACCGCGGCCAATATGCAGTTTGCCATGAACGAACTGGTACAGGAATTTACCGAAAAAACGGGTGTTCCTTCTGAAATAATCGTGAGTTCTTCCGGCAAGCTCACTGCGCAAATAAAGGCAGGCGCACCTTATGATGTTTTTGTTGCCGCTAATATGAAATATCCTAATGAGCTTTATAATTCCGGAATCACAAAGGAAAAACCTGAAATTTACGCTTTTGGCAGCCTTGTTCTATGGACTTTAAAAGACAGCTTAAAACCTTCAGTAGAAATATTGCGGGACCAAAGGCTGAAACACATTGTTGTGGCAAATCCCAAAACAGCGCCATACGGTACGGCAGCGATCGCTTTTTTAAAAAACAAAGGCCTTTATGAAGAGTTGAAACCAAAACTGGTGTTTGGCGAAAGCATTTCTTCAGTGAACCAGTTTATATTTTCTGAATCTGCCGAAATAGGTTTCACCGCACAATCTGTGGTTTTGTCTCCAAAAATGAAGGGAAAAGGTGCGTGGATTAAACTGGATGCAAATAGTTATCCTCCAATTGAACAGGGAGTGGTACTAATTGCGCAGAAAGATGAAAAAAAGGCTGAAAATGCTGCGGAATTTTATAAATTCCTTTTTTCGCCTGAAGCGCAACAAATCCTTCAGGATTATGGCTACCAACCCGTGCAATGAACATTTTAAAAGGAGAAATATCGGCTATTGAGAGCAGCGGCAGTTTATCTATACTGGATATTTTAGTAACAGGGGTTCAGCTAAAAGTAATTGTAGTGGAAACACCTGAAACAGCTTCTTACCTGAAAACCGGAAAAAAAATGCGCCTGCTGTTTAAAGAAACGGAGGTGATATTGTCCAAAAACACACTTCCTTATATAAGTATTGAAAATCAATTTCCGGGCAGGGTGCTGGAAATAATAAAAGGAGAATTATTGAGTGAAGTAAGAATAAAAAGCCTTGGAAGCGAAATTTCTGCTGTTATTTCCAGAAAAAAGCTGGAGGAAATACAGTTAAAAATCAATTCTGAAGTGGTGGTAATGATGAAGTCCAACGAAATAATGCTTTCAGAATAATGGCATGGAGCCCCTTGTTTCTCACGCTAAAACTTGCGCTTTTAAGCACCTTTTTTCTTGTTATAGCAGGAGTGCCGCTTGGCTATTGGCTGGCCTATACCAAAACAAAACTTAAACCAATAGCTGAAGCCGTAATTAGCATGCCGCTAATTTTACCGCCCACAGTGCTGGGGTTTTACCTGCTTATGGCCTTTGGGAGTTCCAGTTCTACTGGCCGGTGGTTGCAGGATACGCTGGATATACAGCTGGTATTTTCTTTTACCGGACTGGTACTGGCCTCGGTAATATACAGCCTTCCTTTTATGATACAGCCTATACAATCTGGATTTTCAAACCTTCCGGAGAATTTAAAAGAAGCTTCTTACACATTGGGAAAGTCTAAACTGACTACTTTTTTAAAAGTACTTTTACCTAATATAAAAACTTCATTGTTAACGGGAATGGTGCTCACTTTTGCTCATACCATCGGGGAGTTTGGTGTTGTTCTTATGATTGGTGGGAATATCCCCGGGGAAACCCGCGTGGCTTCAATCGCCATTTATGACGAAGTGGAAGCCTTAAATTACGCTTCTGCCAACAAGCTTTCCCTGGTACTTTTTGCTATTTGTTTCGCAATTTTGCTGCTTGTGTACATCATCAATAACGGAAAAAGATTTTGGAGATGATTGAGTGTGAATTTCAGAAGACATTAAAAGCCGCTTCCGGGGAAATGCTGCTGGACGTGAATTTCAGCTTAAAAAAAAGGTCTTTTACAGTTATTTATGGCGAATCCGGGGCGGGAAAAACCACCATATTAAGAATGATGGCGGGATTACTTGCCCCTGAAGACGGAAGAATGAAAGTAGAAGAAACTGTTTGGCTGGATACACAGCGAAAAATTTCACTGGAGCCACAGAAACGCAACATAGGAATGGTGTTTCAGGATTACGCATTGTTTCCTAATATGACGGTAGAAGAAAACCTGGAATTTGCATCGGGCAGTAAAAAAGACAAATCTCACCTGGAAGAACTAATCTACATTACCGGGCTCAGCGGTTTTAAAGATAGAAAACCCGCCACGCTCTCCGGCGGACAACAGCAACGGGTAGCGCTGGCAAGGGCACTGGTAAGAAAGCCTAAAATTCTTCTTTTAGATGAACCACTTTCAGCTTTAGACCACAGCATCCGCGGAAAATTACAGGATTATATTTTAAAATTGCACCGCAAATTTGCACTGACCACAGTTTTGATTAGCCATGATCCCGGAGAAATTATTAAACTGGCCGATAAAGTTCTTGTCCTTGAAAATGGGCAAATTACCAGAGAAGATAAACCCGTAACTATTTTTACAAAGAGCAAACTCAGCGGAAAATTCCAGTTTGCAGGCGAAGTCCTGGAAATAAAACCTGAAGGTGTGGTTACCATTTTAAGCATCCTGATTGGCAGAAATGTGATAAAGGTAATTTGTATGGAAGAGGAAGTAAAAACCATCAAAGCCGGAGACCAGGTTTTAGTTGCCTCCAAGGCATTTAACCCGGTGGTGAAGAAAATTAAATAAACTTAATTATTATGATCAATCAAAAGGAAGCTTTTCAAAAAGTATTGGAAACCGTAAAAGATTTTGGAAATGAAGTAATCCCACTTCTTGAAGCTACCGGAAGAATTTTAGCTGAAGATATTGAAGCCGATCGCGATTTTCCGCCTTTTGACCGTGTTACCAAAGATGGATATGCGATAAATTCAAAAGCCCTGGATGAAGGAGTCACTACCTTTGAAATAGAAAGTATAGGGGCGGCTGGTTCACCACGGGCAAAACTGGAAAATTACAAAAATTGTATCGAGATTATGACGGGGGCGGTTTTACCTGAGAATACCAATACCATTATTATGTATGAGCATACACAAGTTAAAGATGGTAAAATGCATATTGAAGTGCCTCCTGAAAAAGGACAAAATATCCATTTAAAAGGAGGAGATATTTCTAAAGGCGAAATAATTCTCACTAAAAACCGCAGGATCTCAGGTAAAGAAATGGGCGTAATGGCCGCAGTGGGAAAGGCTCAGGTCCTTGTAAAGAAATTACCAAAAGTATGCCTTATTTCCACAGGGGACGAATTGGTTAATATAGGGGAACAACCTTTGCCCCACCAAATAAGGAATTCTAACGGGATGAGCCTATACGGAGCTCTTTCTGCAGAAAATATCTATCCGGAATTTCTTCATCTGAAAGATGAAAAGAAGCAGATAAGAGAAAAATTAAAAGCCGCACTGGAAGAAAATGATGTCCTTCTTTTAAGCGGAGGCGTTTCCAAAGGAAAATTTGATTACCTGCCTGAAATTATGGAAGAACTGGAAGTGGAAAAAATATTCCACCGGGTTGCACAGCAGCCGGGAAAACCGCTCTGGTTTGGGGTTCAAAATAAAATGGGAACAAATGTTTTTTCTTTTCCCGGGAATCCTATATCCACCTTTGTAAATTTTCATATTTATTTTAAGCCGTGGCTAAAAAAATGCCTCAATATAAGACCCCGCCCTCAAAAGGTACAACTTCAAAAAGAGTTTGAAAACAAGGGTGACCTTACCAGGTTTTTACTGGTCTCTATTGCGTCTGAAGAAGGAGTTCTAAAAGCGAGCCTCATTGGCGGCAACGGTTCGGGTGATATGATTAGCCTTACCAGGGCAGACGGAATTATTGTTGTTCCACCAAAATCAGCCATTTTATCAGGAAGTGCTGTAGAATTTATTGCATTTTAAAATTCGCGGTTTTGCAGATTTATTGTTCTGGGGTTAAAATACCAAATTTTAGTATATATAAACCTGCCAGGTTTTGGAAACCTGGCAGGTTTGCTTTATTAAATGATAAAACACTGACAATCATCAAGAAGGGATTGAAAAATTAGCTCGTGAATAGCAGTACCTTTAAACAAGACTTGAACGAAAAATTTATTCCTTTTAAAATCGGCTAAACCTTAACGCAGAAGTTAAGAAAACAAAACCTACAAGGTTTTATAAACCTTGCAGGAATCTAAAAAAATCTTAGCCCGAAAGTTACAGCACCTTGCCCGGCTTTATAGAAAAGTCCCTGAACAAGCCGAAATCTTCACTCGCTACATCACAGGGATTGAAAAATTAGCTCGTGAATAGCAGTACCTTTAATGAAGACTTGAACGAAAAATTTATTCCTTTTAAAATCGGCTAAACCTTACCGCAGAAGTTAAGAAAACAAAACCTACAAGGTTTTATAAACCTTGCAGGAATCAAAATATCTTAGCCCTAAAGTTACAACACCTTGTCCAGCGTTATTGGCAATTCCCTTACCCGCTTTCCGGTGGCGTTATATATGGCATTCGAAATAGCAGAAGCCACTCCAACAATTCCAATTTCACCCAGGCCTTTAGCTCCTAAAGGGTTCACGATATCATCCTGCTCTTCCACAAAAATCACATCAATTTCCTTAACATCTGCCTGCACGGCAACATGGTATTCGGCCAGGTTGGCATTCATAATCCTGCCGTTGCGGCTATCCATCATTCCTTCTTCCTCCAGGGCCATTCCTATCCCCCAGGTAACACCACCAATAATCTGGCTCTCCGCAGTTTTTGGATTCAGGATCTTTCCTCCGGCAATAGCGTTTACAACTCTGGGAATACTAATCATTCCCGTATCTTCATCTACATGCACCTCAACCATCACGCAGGAATGGGTGTAGCAGGAATAATTGCTCCGGCTATCTTCGGGTTCGGAATTCACCTCAACCTGAATAGACTTTTTCTCAGCAGAACTAATAATTTCAGCGTAAGAAATTGTTGCACCGCTACCTGCGCTTAGCCCGGCATTGCTAAATGTGGCGTCTTCAATAAGCTTATTTTCAAACACATCGGGATGTGTTTGGGTGGCAAGCTCAAATATGCTTTCCTGCAATGCGGAACACACCATTTTTACCGCAGAACCTACTGATGATGCGGTCCATGAGCCACCTTCTATTGGTGCATCTGGCAAAGTGGAATCTCCCAGTTTAAATTCGACATTTTCAATAGAAAGGCCAAGTATTTCCGCAGCAATCTGTGACATAATGGTATAGGTACCCGTACCAATATCTGCTGTACCGGAACTCACTGTTAATTTACCTTCTGAAGTAAGAATAGCTTTTGCTGAAGATTTTTGCTGCATAGCCTCCCAAACCCCGGATGCCATTCCATATCCAACAAGCTGATTCCCTTGTTTAATACTTCGGGGTTCCGATTTGCGCTTTTGCCAGCCAAACTTTTCAGCAGCCCTTTGGTAACAGGCTTTTAATTCCTTACTGGAAAAAGGTTTATCTTCATTTTGGTCTTTTTCAGCATAATTAATAATTCTTAATTCCAGCGGATCCACCCCTGCTTCTATCGCCAGTTCATCCATGGCACATTCCAGCGCATACATACCGGTACTTCCCCCCGGAGCGCGCATATCCAGCGGCGTATAAACGTCTACCGGCACCAGTTGATAATCCAGTGCCACATTTTCACACTGGTACATTAGCCCGGACCAATCTACTACTGTTTCATTAAATTTCTCAAACCGGGATGTTTCAGCGAAAGCCTGGTGACGGATGGAGGTGAGTTTTCCACTTTTATCTGCGGAAAGTTTCATGCGTTGCAAACAGGCGGGGCGGTGCCCAAAACTGAACATTTGGGTCCTGGTCATTACTACTTTTACCGGAAGCTTTAGCGCTTTTGAAGCCATAGCAGCAAAAAACAGCTGGTATTGCGGGCGTAAACCGGAGCCGAAAGCTCCTCCAATAAAGGGAGAAATTACCCTTACTTTTTCTTTTTCAAGGTTAAAAATCCCGGCTATATACCCCTGGCTGCTGCTCACGCCCTGGATTTTATCATAAATACTAAAACTCCCCTCTTCTTCATTCCACGAAGCCACAGAAGCAAAAGGCTCCATAGGATTATGATATTCCCGCGGCTGGTAATATTCTGTGTCAATCTTTACTTCTGAAGAGTTAAAAGCATCTGCGGCGTTCCCTCTTGGCTCTGGCGGTTCGGGCACATCTTCATGGGTGGCATTATCAAGATTCCTGCGAATATCGACTTCATAAGCTTCCTCTTCTTCATATTCTACCTGAACCAGGCCTGCAGCAAAAGCAGCGGTTTCAAAAGTATCTGCCACCACCATGGCAACAGGCTGGCCATTATACAGGATATTCTCATCATATAAAGGACGAAACGGATTGCCCGGAGGTGCAAGCGGATCTGTATAATCGGAATCTATTTTAACTTCCACCGGCACATTTTCATGAGTAAATATTTCCCTTACCCCGGGAACCTGCAGTGCCTTTTCCTTATGAATAGCGGTTATTTTACCTTTTGCAATTGTACTGTTAATAATATAACCATGTACCAGGTCTGCCGGATTAAATTCGGCAATATAAGGTGCCTGCCCGGTAACTTTTTTTATACCATCTACCCTTCGCGTAGATTTTCCAATATATTTTGTGTCTGCTATCATATTAGTTTTCAATTGCTTCAGTTAGTGCTCTTACAATGGTCTTTTTAGCCAGTCCGATTTTAAAATCATTATCTCCGTACCCCGTTGCTCCTTCGATCAGTTTTTCAGCCAGGGATTCGAAGTTTTTTGGACTGGCTGCTTTTCCGTAGAAGTTTTTCTCCACTTCCGGCTTTCTCCAGGGTTTATGGGCCACTCCTCCAAGAGCAACGCGAATATCTTTTATATTTTCTCCCTCAAGTTCTACTGCGGCAGCTACAGAAACGAGCGCAAAGGCGTAAGAAGGCCGATCCCTGACTTTGAGATATGCGTAATTTTCAGCAAAACCTTTTTGCGGCAGTTCAATACCGGTAATTAATTCTCCTTCCTTTAAATTGGTTTCTATTTGCGGATTGTCTCCCGGCAAACGATGAAACTCCAGAATTGGAATAGCGCGCTCTCCCTCTTTCCCGGTAACTTTTACTATTGCATCCAGAGCGGCCAGTGCCACCGCCATATCTGAAGGATGAGTGGCAATACAATGCTCGCTTTCCCCTAAAATAGCATGAATACGGTTAAAGCCTTCCAGGGCCGAGCAACCGCTTCCCGGTTCCCTTTTGTTGCAGGGCATGGAAGTATCATAAAAATAATAACAGCGGGTACGCTGTAAAAGGTTACCGCCATTGGTGGCCATATTGCGCAATTGCGCGGAAGCGGCAGACAGCATGGCTTTGGAAAGAAGAGGATATTTCTTCTCAACTTCCTCATGATATGCGGTATCGGCATTGGTGACGGTAGCCCCGAGAAGCATTCCACCCTCTTCTGTAGTTTCTATTTTAGAAAGGTCCAGCTCATTTATATCAATAAGATGATCTGGATTTTCAACACGGTATTTCATAAGGTCCAGCAAATTGGTACCTCCTCCAATATATCTTACTTTTTCTTCCTGGTCAGTTGCGTTTTCTACCGCAGCATCAATATTCTTTGCCCGGGTAAAAGAAATATTATTCATAGTTCACATTTTTAAATTGAAGGAGTACCTTCGGTTCCTTTTTCTTTCATTTCTTCCACCACTTTATAAATATTGGCATACGCACCACACCGGCATATGTTGCCGCTCATGAGGTCCCGTATTTCTTCCGGGCTGTTGCCTTTTTTCATATTCAGCATTCCTACCGTAGAACAAATTTGCCCCGGGGTACAATAGCCGCACTGGAAAGCGTCATGTTCAATAAAAGCCTCCTGTACCGGGTGAAGATTTTCACCATTAGAAAGGCCTTCTATAGTAGTAATTTCCTTATCGGTTTGCATCGCCGCCAGGGTAAGGCAGGAATTGATGTGTTTGCCGTTTACCAGGACGGTACAGGCCCCGCACTGGCCATGATCACAACCCTTTTTTGTGCCGGTTAACTGCAGGTGTTCACGAAGTGCATCAAGAAGCGTTGTCCAGGCTGATATTTGAAGTTCCACCTTTCTCCCGTTTATATTAAGTTCTACGGAAGTGGTTTCAGGATGTTTGGATAATTCCATTTTTTGCTGGTTTGATTAGTTTTGAAAAAAATCATCCTTATATTTTCGATGATTTCTAATCTGAATTTAAGAATTATTCCTGCTTTTACTTGACAATAGAAGCACCTTAATATTTTTTTATGATTCGTGGAAATGAAATAGCATTTAGCCTGAATTGTAAAAAAATAGCCTAATCTTTCTTTTTTTCTTTGCTCACTTTTTTTACCAGCTCCTCCTTGTCCATCTTTGAGCGGCCGCTGATATCTTCCTTCTTCGCCATATCATAAAGCTCTCCTTTATTTTTTTCGCGAAGCCCTTCCTTTTCACCGGAATACTGCTTTTCGCTGCCCTTATTTCCTTTTCCTTTTACATGCTCCAGCACTTTTTCTTTCGAAAGTTTCTTGCTCTCCCTAATGAGCTTTTTTTGTTTATCACTTTTTGTAGGCAAGCCTTCGGGCAAAATAAGTTCGCGGAATTGATCCCCATCTTCCATAAACAAATGCCTCATATCCTGGAATTCCGGATCGTCCTGAAAATCGGCATAATAATATTTGCCTTGGGAAAGGCTGGACTGCTTTTTATGATCTGCATCTGAAAGCACGATCACATCTCCTTTTTGTCCTTCCACCAGGGCATAAAAATCTTTATCGTCCAGGTTTAGAAGATGGTTCCCATGAGTGGTCCTGAATAATTCATGTTTTCCCTCCTTAATCAATTTCCCTCTCATATCGATTGTTTTAAAAATTTAAAATGAAATAAATGGGGAGATTTCCGGTTTTTCCGACACATAATTAATTTAGGAAATTTGCAGAAGCAGGAAAAGTATTATCTGAAACTTTAACAACAATCACTGGAACAGGAAAGACTTTTACTTTTGGCGTTTTCAAAAGCTTCCTTTCCTTCTTTCCAGGCATACCACGCAATACCAATACTTCCTAAAGCATCTATATATGGAATTTGCCAAATTTCATATATCAGGCTTGAAGCCAGCAAGATAAAAGAGAGATAAAAACAGGTTTTGGTACATTTCGCATCTGAAATTATTGGTTTGCTGTCCAGTTTTTTCCCGACTTTCATTTTTTCAGCATAAAGAAAATACATGGTCAAAATGGAAATTCCCGCTACAATAATTCCGGCCATTGTAGTCTCAGGTTCAGATTGATTAAAAATAGAAATACCCGCCCCAACTATAAGCCCGGCTGTAAGAATATACAGAGCAGTACCCGTAATTCTAAGGGCGGTAATTTCGAACTTATCCCTTTCGTTTATGCTGTTGCGTTTCATCCTGTATATCATGTGCGCGATTCCCACTCCGGAAAGCACTTCTACAAAACTATCCAGTCCAAACCCAAAAAGCGCCAGCGTCTCGTCGCTGGCGCCAAAAAAGGTAGAAACTATTCCTTCTATGGTATTGTAGGCAATGGTAATTACGCTTAAAATCATGGCGTAATGCAGGCCTTTCTGAACTTTTTCTTTATCCTGGTTTTCCATTTTTGAAGATTTAATGATGATGCCCGCCTTCTCTTTTTTGCATTTCGGCCATGAGATAATAGGCATTATTGAAGGCAAATTTCAACCCGGCTTCAGGTTTGGATACAAAACTCACCTCTACCCATTCATTGTCCCGCGTGCCGGTAATAACCTCCACAGGCTTAAAACTCCATGCTTCCCCTTCTTCTTCCGCAGAAAAAACGTAAGACCGGCCTCCGTTAGTCGCAATAGCGTCCTCAGGCATGGCCATGGTGCCGTTATCTTCAACCGCAATCCTGCCCCGCACATACATGCCCGGGATCAGGTTTTTTGGCTTGTCTTCAATCTCGGCATGTATATGTAAGGCTTTAGGGTCTTCTTCAAAAGTTTTGCCAATGGAAAGAATTTTAGCCTGCAGCTCGGTTCCCGGCAAAGATTCTACCGTAAAATTTACCTGCTGCCCCTCCTCTACCAGGGCAACGTCCCTTTCAAAAACCATCAAATCTGCATGCACATGCTCTGTATTTACAATTTCGAACAAATTTTGCTGAGCCTGCACATACTGCCCCGTTTTTATGTTCACTTTTTGCACAGCTCCCGCAATTGGGCTTTTTAAAGGCACCCGCTGCGCCAAATTCCCGTTTAAAATAGCCTGCGGATTCAAATTTAATAAAGATAGCTGAGCTTTAAGGCCCTGTAAATTACCTTTGGCGTTTCGGTAGGCAGCTTCAGCTTTTTGAAAACCTTCTCCAGACCCCACACCTGCTTCATACAATTTTTGCTGGCGGTTATATTCCTTCTCCTGGAATTCCTTCTCGTTCGCCATATTCAAAAACCTTGTCTGAATTTCCACAATATCGGGATGAGAAATGTAGGCTAACACCTGGCCTTTTTTCACATTATCTCCCTCAATCACCTCTATGGAAGCAATGTTTGCCCCCAGAGAAGTTGTTACAGTGGCCTCGCTTTGCGGCGGAACTTCCAGATGGCCGTTTGCCTCTACAAATCCGCTCATGGAACGTGTAGCCAGGGTGTCAATTTTAATATCCAGCGCATCAAACTGCTGCTGGGAAATCATTACCTCGGTACTTTTTGCGGAAGCTTTCTCTGCTCCTGCTCCTGGATTTTCTGAAACAGCAGCTTCTTTTTCATTAGTACCGGTTTCATCTCCACAGGAAATCATTAAAAATCCGGTTAGAAAAATAAATATATATTTTGAATAAAATTTCATCTTGATTTATTTAGAATTAAGGAAATACTGAAGTTCTGCCACGGCCAGCTGATAATTTTTAAATGTTTTTAGGGCATTTAATTCAGTTTGCAGGGCATTGTCCATATTTTGAATAAAGGCAACATATTCTATTGCGCCCTCTTTAAAAGCCAGTAACGAACCCTGTAACTGTTCTTCATTTAAAGGCAGTGCTTCATCCTGGTAAAATTGCCAGGATTCCTCCCATTTTTTATAATTCTGAAAAGCACTGGACAATTGAGATTTAAATTTTCGCTGCTGAAAGTCAGCAGTCTGGGAAGCGATTTTCTTTTCGATTTTTGCCGTTTTTACATCTGCATAAGCCTCTCCCGATAAAACCGGAATGGAAATTCCCGCCTGATAACTGTAAAATCCAGAAGCTCCATTTACTTCCTGAAGGCCATACCTAAGGTTGAATTTTGGCAGAAAATTAGATTTAGTAAGACTAAATTCCGCTTCTGCTAAATCAATTTTCTGGCGAGCGGTGGCAAGTTCAGGGTGATCTGAAAATTCTTCAGCAGAAATTTTCTGCGGAATCAGGGAACCAATTGTATAACCTTCAGCAACAGTAAATTTCCTTTCATCACCTATCCACAGGTTTAGTTGCTGCAAAACAGAAAGATAATCATGGTAAGCCTGCTGTTTCTGAACAACTATTTCTGCGGCTTTGTTCTTCGCCGTTAGCATTTCCAGTCGGGAAATAGCTTCCACTTCATATCGCAAATCTACAGCTTCAGAAAAACGCTGATAAACAGAATCCAGCCGATTTAGAACATCGAATTTTCGGCGGGCAAAATAAGCCCTGCTCCATATTTCACGCACGGCCTGCGCTACCTTCAATTGAGAAAGATCAAAAGATTTCTCGGCAAAAGATACTTTTTCCTTCTGAAGTTTACGCCCGGGCAAAATTCCGAAAATATCTATATCCTGCTGCTGAATTCCTATTTTGGTATAAATCCCTCGCTCTTCATCCAGTTCTTCCCCACCTGTGAAAACCTGGGTTTCCCCAAAATCCCAGGCCGAAATTTTTTCAGCTTTGGCCTGTTCTATTTCCAGCAGCCTACTCTTCAGTAAAGGATAATTTTTTAAGGCCATCTCCACCGCCTGCTGCTGATTTATCTCAGGTAAATCATTTAATTCCTGAGACTTTGCCTTTATCGGGTTCAGAAAAAACAATGCAAGAAGGACAGTGGCCGGCACAAACTTTTTATTCAGCTTAAATTTACCTTCCCGCTCCTCGGTCCATTTGTACAAGATTGGCAGGATAAACAATGTAAGCAAGGTTGAAGTAATTAAACCTCCAATAACGACCGTGGCCAGTGGCCGTTGCACCTCGGCCCCTGCAGAGCCTGAAACCGCCATTGGTAAAAATCCCAGCACATCAGTTAAAGCAGTAAGCAATATTGGCCTTATTCTTCGTTTTGTGCCTTCTGTTAAACGCTGACTTAAACTGTTGACTCCCTCTTCCTTCAGCTCATTTAACCCGCTAATCAATACGAGTCCGTTTAAAACAGCAACCCCAAAAAGCACTATAAAACCCACTCCTGCCGAAATACTAAAGGGCATATCCCGCAGCCACAACGCATATACTCCGCCAATGGCTGCCAGCGGGATGGCCATATAGATCATGGTGGTTTGTTTGAAAGATTTCAAGGCGAAAAAGATGAGTATGAAAATGAGCAGCAAAGCAATGGGCACCACAATTTGCAGTCGTTTGCTCGCCCTTTCAAAATTCTCAAAAGCACCGCCATACCTAATATAATATCCCGGCGGTAATTGCAATTCCTCATCCATTTTCTGTTGAATATCGCTAACAACAGATTTTACATCGCGGTTCCTTATGTTCACTCCCACATACGTCCTACGGTTGGTATTGTCCCTGCTAATCTGCATCGGGCCGGGCTGATAGGAAATCTGCGCCACTTCCCTTAGCGGTACCTGAGTCCCGGAAGGCAGCGTGACATATAAATTCCTGATATTTTCAATATTTGTACGCTCACTTTCCGCCAGACGAACCACCAGGTCAAAACGTTTTTCCCCTTCAAAAATCACCCCGGCCTTACCTCCTGCAAAAGCAGATTGAATAAGCGAGTTGAGCGTACTCACCTGCAAGCCGTACTGCGCGAGTTTGGAGCGGTTGTAATTAACGGTAATTTGTGGTAGCCCGGCGGTAGCTTCCACCTTAAGATCGGCCACTCCATCTATCTTTCTTATAATCTTACCCATTTCACTGGCCTTAGAAGCCAGCACCTGCAGGTCTTCCCCATAAAGTTTCACCGCCACATCTTCGCGCACCCCGGTTAAAAGTTCATTAAAACGCATTTCCACCGGCTGGGTAAACTCGTAGCTAACTCCCGGAATAACACCAATGGTCTTCTTTATTTTGGCAATAAGTTCATCTTTTGTTTCTGCGGAAGTCCACTCCGATTTTGGCTTCAGAATAATAAAACTGTCACCAATATCCATCGGCATAGGATCTGTGGGAACATCTGAAACACCAAACCGGCTTACCACCTGTTCGATTTCCGGAAACTCATTCAGCAGTAATTTTTCAATTTTAGTTGAAGTGGCTATACCTTCAGACAGCGAACTTCCCGGCTTCAGAATAATATGAAATGCGATATCCCCTTCATCCAGCTGCGGAATAAATTCTCCCCCCATTCTTGTGAATAAGAAAACAGCCACAGCGAAAAGTACCACCGCAGATCCAAGAACAATTTTGGCTCTTTTAAGAGAAGTTTTTAAAAGCGGTTCATATTTTCTTTGGGTCCAGCCAATAATTTTGTCTCCCCAGGATTCCTTTTGCTTCGGGGATTCCTTCAGAAATAGAGAAGAAATCATGGGCACATAGGTAAGGCATAAAATCATTGCACCTATCATGGCAAAAATAAAAGTAAGCGCCATGGGCCTGAACATTTTGCCCTCCACACCTTCCAGGGCGAGAATGGGAAGAAAAACAATAAGGATAATAAGCTGGCCGAAAAATGCCGAATTCATCATCTTTTTTGCTGAAGAAGATGCAATCTCATCATGCTCTTTCTTACCAATTTTCCTGTTTTTTAAGATCCGCTGATGAAGCAGAAATACGGTGCTTTCCACAATAATCACCGCACCGTCTACAATAATCCCAAAATCGATGGCTCCAAGGCTCATCAGGTTGGCCCAAACATCAAAAATATTCATCAGGATAAAAGCGAACAAAAGGGATAAAGGAATTGTAGAAGCCACAATTAGGCCTCCGCGCCAGTTCCCCAGCAGCAGTACCAGCACGAAAATTACAATAAGCCCGCCTTCCAAAAGATTTCCGGTTACGGTAGAAGTGGTTTCACTTATGAGTTCACTACGGTCCAGAAATGGTTTTATAGAAACTCCTTCCGGCAAGGACTTCTGGATTTGCACAATCCGGTTCTTTACATTGTCAATCACTTCATTGGAATTGGCACCTTTTAACATCATCACCATGCCACCAACAGTTTCGCCTTCGCCATTTTTAGTAAGTGCTCCGTATCGCACTGCGCTACCAATTTTCACATCGGCAACATCTTGAATGGTAACAGGAATGCCATCAGAATTTTTTACCACGATTTTCTCCAGGTCTTCCACACTACGGGCCAGGCCTTCCCCCCGAATAAAGTTTGCCTGATGGTCCTTTTCAATATAAGCACCGCCGGTATTGGCATTATTAAGTTCCAGGGCATTAAAAACATCAGAAATACTCAGCCCGATAGCACGCAATTCTTCGGGATTTACAGCAACTTCAAATTGTTTTATCCTGCCACCTACACCGTTTACTTCCACTACTCCTGGTACCATTGCCATTTGCCGGCGTACAATCCAGTCCTGAATCGTCCTGAGTTCAGTAGGAGAATATTCATCTTTATATTCCTCTTCAACTTCAAGAGTATACTGGTATATTTCGCCCAGGCCGGTAGAAATTGGCCCCATGGAAGGTTTACCAAAACCTTCGGGAATTTCTTCTTTTACGGCGTTCAGCTTTTACGGCGTTCAGCTTTTCAGCTACGAGCTGGCGCGGCAAATAAGTACCCAGCTCATCATCAAAAACAATGGTAACGACAGAAAGTCCAAATCTGGAGACAGAACGAATTTCACTTACCCCGGGAAGGTTGCTCATGGCCACTTCTACGGGATAGGTAACAAATTGCTCAATATCTTCGGTTCCCAAATTGGGAGCCTGGGTAATCACCTGCACCTGATTATTGGTGATATCGGGCTGTGCATCTACCGGAACTTTTATCATGCTCCAGATACCCGCACCAATAAGTACGCAGGTAAGCAACCCAATAATAAATTTATTATTGATTGAAAAATCAATGATCTTGTTAATCATAGAATTCAGAATTTAATTCAGTTTATAAAATTGGCCGGAAAGGCCTTCATGCCGGGATATAATTATCCCTGTAAAACTGAATTAAACCCGCGGTGGCTGGAAATGAGTATCGGGAATTTCGTCACCCGAATTAACAGCGTTTGCAATAACAAGAGTTGAAATATGCTGCTCAATTAGCGGCGATTCTGAAGTTTGAAAATTTACCACATGAACGTGACAGCAATGACACTGGCAAAAAGGCGAACAGAAATCTGCCTTCATACCATGGGAATGCCCTGTATTTAACGCTGAAACGGTTTCCTGAAGATCATTAGTGAATTGTGAAATATCATCACCACAGGGAACTGCGTTTAGCCCCAGGAAATAAAAAGATAATATGGCGGCAATAATTTTCACACTGCAAATATAAAAAAGCCCGGCTACTTTTAAACCTTTCAGTTAAAAAAGACAGTTCCCGGCACATAAATGAGGAGAGAGGAAAAACGTTAGAATTATCTTCGGAAAAAATAAAATTCCGCCGATTTAATTTTAACTTTGAAGCAAATGCACGGGGTGCCGTAAAAAGCTGAGAAATACCCGAAAACCTGACATGGATAATGCCAACGTAGGGATGCAGTGTTAAAATATTTCCGTTTTAAGCTCCATTCTACCTGGCAAATTCAGGTTGCAGAATGGAGTTTTTTTTATAAAAAATTTAAAATGGAAATAGAGAAAAAGGATTTTCAGTTGCTGCCGAGGACGCAACAGAACTGGCAGGAAAGGCCGGAATGGTTCTTTAACCGCGAGCATACCGATACCTACGAGCAATGGTATGAAGGAAGATACAAAAGAGCTGAAGTATGGCAGAAAAAGGTAATGGAACAACTGGTTTCCAAAGACAGCAGGGTTAAAACCCTTCTTGAATTTGGATGCGGCACCACCCGTTTTACCAGGTGGTGGAAGGAAATAGGAATTGAAGCTACCGGTGGGGATATTTCTCCGCTAATGCTCTCCCAGGCCATCAATTTGTTTGACGGCGACCTTGTGATGGCAGATTCCCATAATATGCCTTTTAAGGACAATACTTTCGATTCCCTGGCATTTATTACCACTTTTGAATATTATAAAGACCCGGTAAAGGTAATTCGGGAAGCTGCGAGAGTGGGAAAATACGGAATTGCCATGGGAATGATGAACAGGAATTCTCCCAAGGTTGCCCGCAGGAGAATCCAGGAAATATTTGGTAAAAACCCATTCTACCTTACCGCGACTTTCTATACTCCCAAGAAATTAACTGCCATAATTAATGAAGCTTTAAAAGGCAGGAAATATACTATAGAATGGTCCTGTACCGGCCTGCCAAAATGGTTTCCCGTACAGCAATGGAATAAGCCTTATGGGGATTTCTTCGGATTATATGTGCAATTTAAAGATGTTGACTAATGAGCAAAGAACTGGGAAAAATAGAGAATGATGTTTTTGAAGAGGTGATTTTCCATAATTGCGGATTTCCACGGAAGGAAGTAAGCGTTGGCCCCGGCTTCGGCGTGGACGTTTCTTTGGTAGATTTACCCAATGGCCTGGCAATGGCGGCAACAAGTGATCCGCTTTCCCTGATACCTTCTCTGGGATTGGAAGAATCGGCATGGCTTTCGGTGCATCTGATGGCTAATGATATGGCCACAACAGGGTTTGCACCCATGTACGCCCAGTTTGTATTGAACCTTCCGGGAAATTTTCCGCAGGAAGATTTTAAAATTTACTGGGAGTACATCCACAAATTTTGCAAAGACATTGGAACGGCTATAACCGGCGGGCATACGGGCTTTATCGAAGGCCAGAATTCCACCATCGCCGGCGGCGGCACTTTTACCACCATAGCTCCAAAAAAGGATATTTTGGTATCAAAAAATGCCGCGCCCGGGGACGTGATCCTGGTAACAAAAACCTGCGCAATTTCTTCGTCTTCCATTCTTGGGATGAGTTTCCCGGAAACGGTAAAAAATAAACTCGGCAAAGAAGTTTTTGAAGAAAGCTGCAAGATGTTCTATGAGACCTCTTCTTTAAAAGATGCACTGACCGCAGCAGGGAAAGATGAAAAGCACAAAGATGTTACCGCCATGCACGATGTAACCGAAGGTGGCGTTTTGGGAGCAATTTATGAACTCACCAAAGCCTGTGGCCACGGCGCCAGAATCGAAAACGACCTGCTTCCCATAGGCCATACCCAGAAGGAGATTTGCAGGTTATTTTCTATAGATCCCAGGTTTAGCATTGGTGCTGGCTCCATGATTATCACCTGTAAAAAAGGGACAGAAAATGAGGTTATCGACAGGCTTAAGAAGGAAAATATCGCCTGCACCGCCGTTGGCGAAATCACTGAAAAAGAAGATGGAATTAAGCTGATTGAAGATGGCGAAACCCGGGATTTACCATATTTTGAACAGGATCCTTACTGGGCGGCATTTTTTAAAGCTTATAATGAAAAATGGAAATGATGGAAAAGACGAAACAAAAAAGGCAAATATCAGGAGGCGTTTACCTGGTAATTGACCCGTCTATGAAAGAAGAGTTATTAATCCTGAAGCTGGAGCAAATTCTAAAGGAGAAAATAGCAGCCGTACAAATCTGGGACAATTTTTCATCTTCGGAAGAAGAGCAGGTAAAACTTGTAGATCATATTTCTGAAATTTGTCATGAAAAAGATGTTCCTGTTTTTTTGAATAACAAATGGAAACTTCTGAAAAAGACCAAAGCTGATGGAGTTCATTTTGACGAAATTCCGGAAGATTTTGAATATATCAGGAAAAATTCAAAAGAAAATGCGCTTTTCGGCTTAACCTGTAACAATGATATCTCTGTTATAAACCAGGCAGAAGGGCATCACCTGGATTATATTTCCTTCTGCTCTGTATTCCCCTCTCAAACCAGCAACAATTGTGAACTGGTAAGCTTTGATGCTATAAAAAAAGCAAGGAAAATTACGGGGATGCCTATTTTTCTTGCGGGAGGAATTCAGCATTCTAATGTTACAGAATTAAAAGACCTAAGTTTTGACGGCATAGCTGTGGTTTCAGGAATAATGAGTGCTGAAGATCCCGGCAGCGCCACCAGAAATTATATAAACGAAATAAAAAAGCTGAAAAAATGAAATTAGCAACCATAGATAAATTATGCTGCCCTTTTGACAAAGAGGAAATAGCGCTAACCAGCATCTCCAAAGATCTGGAAGAAAATGTAATTGAAGGTTTCCTTACCTGTAAAAAATGCAGGAGGATCTATCCCATAATAAAAGGAATTCCAATTATGAACCCCGATGAATACCGGGAGTTCAAGCTGGAACAGCCTATACTTGAAAAATGGCAAAAACACATGCCGGGTAAAAAAATTGAAAATTTCAGACTGGTGGAGGATGAAAGTTTAAAAATAAAAGAATAAAAAGTGGAAAGTGCTGAGGTTTTTTAAGCAATGTTCATTTTAAAATATGTTTCAAAACAGAAATAGATAGTTAGGAACAGTTGGTTTCACCCTTCCGTCTTAATCAGCCTTAGCTGATTTAGACACCTTCCCTTAAAAAAAGGGAAGGAACTGTTCCAAAATAATTTCGTAAAACACCTTTTTTAGCTCCCCTCCTTAAAAAAGGAGGGTGGCCGAAGAACGGGGTGGTTTTTCTTTAAAGTTGAAAGTTTCAAGTGGAAAAGTTAAAAAGTGTCCCTGCGATATCAGCGTATTTGCGGGAGAAAAATAAAGAGTAAAATTTCCCAAAAAAAGTATATTTATATTATTCCTTTTTAGCTTTAATCCTTTCCCGATAGCAGGCGTACCGAAGCATTAAGAATGAAATAATACACACACTATTTCTGCTCTTTTCTTCTATTTAAATATTCATGATCTGTTATATCAAGGATCATTGGGGTAATACTGGTTTTGCCATTTCTTATGGCCCAGCGATCTGTACCTTCTTCCACATTTTCAATTTGCACCACGGTAAACCAGTAATGCTGCCGGCCCATGGGATCTTTATTGGCAATCACCTTCCCATCGTAATGCCTAACCGACTGGTTGGTCCAGACTATTTCCCCTTCAGGAGAACGCGGGAAGTTGATGTTAAGCAGTTTGCGTTCCTCTTCATGAACCACTTCTTTCAGGGCTTCAGAAACAAAGGGTTCCAAAGCCTCAAAATCGGGCTCCTCTTCCCCTACCGAAACGCTAAGGGCAATTCCGCGGATATCAAAAAGCACAGCCTGCCGGGCCGCAGAAAGCGTTCCTGAATGCCAGGCAGAATTTCCCAAATTTGAACCTATATTAATCCCGGAAAGAACCAGGTCTATATCTTCAAACAAATGGGTTCCCAGGGCCACACAATCGGCGGGCGTTCCACTTACGCGGTAGGCTTCTATTCCCTCAAAATGAATGGGCGATTTTTTGTAAGTTATAGGCTTTCCCGAAGTTATGGCCTGCCCCATGGAAGATTGTTCCACATCGGGGGCCATTACAATAACTTCCCCATATTCTGCCGCTACTCTTGCGAGGCAGGCGAGCCCCGGGCTGTAAATTCCGTCGTCGTTGGTTATCAGTATCCTCATAATTTCAGTTTTGGTTGAATTCTCTTTGCATTAAATTACGAAATTCAGTTTTTCCAAAAGCCTTCAATTTCCAAAAGCCCTAAAATTTATAGTTCCTCTAACAACAGTCTAACAATTCTTCTTAAAGCATGTTTCCTCATGCTGCCTTAAAATCATAAGATATCGTTAATCCAATTCAACCAAGCGCAAATGTGGTTACCTTTATTTTGAAACAGCCTAATTATGAAGACGATCCTAATAGTGCACAACCCTACCGCCGGGAATGGCCGGCATGATAAGGAGGAACTAATTCAGATTGTAAAAGATTCGGGATATAATGCCGAATATATTTCTACCAATTACCTCTTCTGGAAAAAACATTTTAAACCTGAAGGAGCCGATGCGCTCCTATTGGCAGGAGGAGACGGAACGGTTAGAAAGCTGGCCAAGAACCTCATCAATAAAAAGGACCTTCCCAAACCCCCTCCAATTCACCTAATTCCGCTGGGTACTGCCAACAATATTTCAAAAGTCCTTAATGTGGTCCAGCAAAAGGAATCACATAAAATTGAACTAAACGGCAAGTCATCCCGTTTTAGCTACGGAAAAATAAAAAGCGCGGGGAAAAAGGATTTTTTCCTGGAAAGCTTTGGCTTTGGGATTTTTCCGAAGCTGATTTCAGAAATGAAAAAACGAAGCACTCCCGATGATCCCGAAGAAAAATTAAGGGCAACCCTTAAGGTGTTACTGGAAATCGTGAGGAATTATAAACCAAAAAAAGCGAAAATTGAAACCGGCGGCATTACAATAAAAGGTGCTTTCTTCTTGGTAGAACTGATGAACATTAAGCTGATTGGCCCTAACTTTAGCCTTGCGCCAAATGCCATTCCTGCCGATGAACATTTTGAACTGGTTTTAATCCCGGAAGAAAAAAGAAAAGAACTGGAAGTGTACATCAGTAATTTGATTAAGAACCAGGCCAGCGAGGAAGACCTGGAAAAGCTGGTGACCATAATTCCCGTGAAAAAAGCGAAGATGAAGTGGAGCGGTTCCCGTGCACATATAGATGATAACCTGATTACCGATTACTTCGGAAAAAAATTCAAAATAAAATTAGCCGACGATTACCTGGAATTTTTTACCGATATTCAGGATTAAGATTCCTGCGGATGGATGAAATTTTCAATGACCTCTTGGGAAAGCTTTGGATTAGCTCCTTCTCTCCCCGCAACTAAAGCTCCCACTGCGCAGGCAAAATCCAGGGCTTTTTGTGTTTTCTCCCCCTGAAGTATTTTGGCGACAAGAGTGGCTAGAAAGGAATCTCCCGCCCCTACCGTGTCCTTTACCTTAATTTTAAATCCGCTGTTATAGTATAAATCCCCCTCATGCAAAAAAACCGCACCATGATTTCCTTTAGTTACACAAATAGAGGAAGCCATGGTTTTTCCGGCAATAAAATCCAGGTTCTGCTCCAGGGAATTGTACATAGAACCAAGCATAGCGGCAATCTCAAACAATTCATCATCATTAAATTTGATGAATCCGGCCTGCTGAATGAGTTTAAGCAGAACTTCTTCATCGTAATGCGGCGGCCGCAAATTGATATCAAGAACTTTAAAATTTGCTTCAGGAAGAAGTTGAAAAAGTGTTTTTCTGCTAACCTCATCTCGACATACCAGGCTTCCAAAAATAAAAGCATCTGCTTCCTTTACCGATTGCTTCATTTCTTCGGAAATATTTATTTTATCCCAGGCAGATGGATAGTTGATCTCATAAGATGCCGAACCGGAAGGAGACAAACTTACCTGCACAATTCCGGTAGAAAGATTTTCATCTTCTGAAACATGTTTGGTGTCAACATTATTGTTTTTGAGATAGGTAAGCAATTTCTGCCCTCTTTCATCTTTTCCAATTTTGCTAAGCATTTTGGTATGAATTCCGAAGCTGCTTAAGCGGGAAGCCACATTTAGAGGTGCCCCGCCAATTCGTTCTTCATCCGGAAAAACATCCCACAGGATTTCACCATAACAAACTGCTTTTTTTGTATTCATTTATCCTCTTAATTTTAAACCTGATAATGTTTCTGTTTTCTGTATATCCCGATAATATTGCTTTACCCTTATTGGCCACGGAATTTTATTTTCTCTTTCCCCAGGGATAATTCTTCGCTTAGTTCCTCCAGTGTTTTTCCTTTGGTCTCTGGCATCATAAAGATCACAAATAAAAGCTGTAGTACCATCATAAACGCGAAAAAGGCAAAAACATATCCGGGACCAACAGAAGAAAACAGCACAGGAATAACCGATGGCACCATAGCCGCCAAAACCCAGTGCGTTGAAGAACCAAAAGCCTGGCCTGAAGCCCGTAAATGGTTCGGGAAAATTTCAGAAATAAAGACCCAGATAACCGCGCCCTGCCCAATGGCGTGTGCCGCGATAAAGAGAAAAAGAAAAATTGGAACCCATAAACCGCCCCAATTAAGAAAAAAAGCTGCTGCAACCAGGGAAAGCGAAACAATATAACCTAAAGAACCAATAAACATAAGCTGTTTTCTACCTAAACGATCAATAAGAAAGACCCCAAGAAGGGTAAAAACCAGGTTTACCACTCCTACTCCAATACTGCTCAAAAGTGCCGTACTTTCTCCCAGGCCTGCGGCTTCAAATATTCTTGGCGCGTAATACAAAAACGCATTTATACCAGATAACTGGTTAAAGAAGGCCACCAAAAAAGCGAGGATCAACGGGAGGCGGTATTTCTTAATGAATATACTTTCGCTGGTATCTTCGGTATCTGTCTGCCTTTTAATTTCGAGCAATTTTTCCTGAATATTAGCATCAGGATAAATGATTTTCAGGCCTTTCTCCGCTTCTACAGTTTTAGATTTAGAAAGTAGCCAGCGTGGACTTTTGGGGATAAACACTACAAATATGATATAAATTAAAGCAGGTACGGCTTCTATTCCCACCATCCACCTCCAGGGCTGGTCTCCGGTGTTTCTAAGCAAATAATTAGAAAGAAATGCCACAAGGATCCCCAGCACAATATTAAACTGGTACAGAGACACCAGCCTGCCCCGTTGTTTGGGCGGAGCAATTTCAGAAACATAAGCGGGAGCGGCAATGGTAGAAGCTCCAACTCCCAGGCCTCCTATAAACCTAAAAATGGCAAATGTTACAGGATCGTTTACCAGGGCAGAACCCAGTGCCGAAACAAAATACAGCACTCCAATAATAAGCAAGGTGTTTTTTCTTCCGAAGAAATTAGTGGGAAATCCGCCAAAAATAGCGCCCACAACTGTTCCCCATAACGCCATAGCCATAACAACCGATCCATGAAAAGCATCTGAAGTGTGCCACAATTCCTGGAGTTGCTTGTCTGCTCCCGAAATCACCACGGTATCAAAGCCAAATAAGAATCCTGCTAAAGCGGCACTTATTGACCAGGTAAAAATCTTCTTCATATTTGTTTAATATTACCACTAATCTATGTCTATTATTAAGGATGATCAAATTTTACTTTATGATGAAATGAAAAATCACCTGAAACATAGAACCTAATCCTCAGGAAAAACTGTTGTGGCATAACCGGCTTTTCGCTACTTTAATAGGAAAACTAAATTTATATGAAAATGGATTTTTCCGGTAAAATGTTTCTTCCCTGTTTAAAGATTACATCTTTCTTAGCCCTGGCTTTTTTCTGTTTTACATCCTGTAACACCAAAAAAGAGCTTAAAGTAGAGCCAGATCAAAAGCTTGGGCATGTTGTTCTGCAGGTAAGCGACCTTCAGGAGTCCCAGAAGTTTTACGAAGACGTTCTGCATATGACTACTCATGAAGAAGCGGTTTACGATAATGCGAAACGTATTTTCTTAAGTTCCGGCGACAGTCACCATGAGCTTGTTTTAAAAGAAGGATTAAAAGATAGGATCCCGACCAAAAAAAGATACCTGCAGCAAATGGCCATAAAAGTTAAAGGACATGATGAGCTCGTTTCTTATTATGAAGAGCTTAAAAGGCGCAATATGCCTCTGGAACTAAAAGATAACCGGGTAAGCTGGTCCATTTATATTTACGATCCAGACAGTGTTTATGTGGAAATTTACTGGGACGTGCGGGATGAGCCGTTTGGGGAAGATAAATTAAAAGGGATCCAAAACAACCTTACTCCTGAACAGCTTAAAAATCCTCCTTCCAATTAGAATTTCGCTTAACAAGGATCCTCTACTATATGGTAAGTACTATGAAGGCCGCCCAAGTTGGATGGAAATCATAAAATATGATGTACATCTGGCAATTATCAGCAGCAGCTAAAAATGTTTTAATTAAATTGCATATAAAACTGTCGTAAATGCAATTGAACCAATATATAGACCATACCAGTTTAAAAGCTGTGGCTACCCCAGGCGATATTATCCAGCTTTGTAAGGAAGCAAAAAAACACCAGTTTTATGCCGTATGTGTGAATGGAAGCTACGTAAGGCTTGCTGGAGAAGCATTAAAAGGTTCTGGAGTTAAAGTAGCAGCGGTAATAGGATTTCCTCTGGGGGCCATGGATACCCGCTCAAAAATTTTTGAAGCAAGGGAATGTACTGCAAGTGGTGCAGATGAAATTGATATGGTAATCAATATTGGAGAGCTTAAAGATGGCAACCTGAAATTTGTGGAAGATGAGATTTCAGAAATCAAAAAAGCTATAGGGACAAAAGTTCTGAAAGTAATAATAGAAACCTGTTATCTTACTGAAGATGAAAAAATTGCTGCCTGCAAATGCGCCCTTAACGCAAAGGCTGATTTTGTGAAAACTTCAACAGGATTTGGCAGCGGCGGGGCTACGTTTGAAGATGTAAAACTGATGAAGTCTATAGTTGGAGACAAGCTTCAGGTAAAAGCATCAGGAGGCATAAAAGACGCTGAAACAGCTGCAAATTATATCAAACTTGGAGCAAGCCGGCTTGGCACTTCTTCAGGAATCTTCATAATCTCAAAATCTTAAAATGAGCATTCATATTGAAGCCGACAAAGGCGATATTGCGGAAACAGTGTTATTACCAGGTGATCCCCTGAGGGCAAAATGGATTGCCAATCATTTTCTGGAGCATCCCAAACAATACAACAACATTCGCGGCATGCTTGGCTTTACAGGCCTGTATAACGGGAAAAAAGTTTCAGTGCAGGGAACGGGAATGGGCATTCCTTCCACTCTTATTTACTGCCATGAGCTTATTAATCATTATGGGGTAAAAAACCTTATTCGTGTAGGTTCGGCAGGCTCTTACCTGGAAAAGGTAAAGATCAATGATATTGTGATGGCCATGGCTGCATCGTCTACTTCAGGAATTAATACAGCAAGATTTCCGGGAGCTAATTTTGCTCCTACAGCAGATTTTCAACTTTTTACAAAGGCTGCCAATTATGCCCTGCAGGAAAATATTCAGGTTCATGCAGGTAATGTTTTATCTTCAGATATTTTTTATGAAGATGACGCGGAAGATTATAAAAAATGGGCAAGATTCGGGATCCTTTGTGTTGAAATGGAAACTGCAGGATTATACACTATCGCCGCACAACATGGGGCTTCTGCTTTATCCCTGCTCACTATATCAGACTCCCTGGTAACCGGGGAGAGCCTTTCTTCAGAAGACCGGGAAAAATCATTTTCAGATATGATGAAAATCGCCTTAAGCGTTGTTTAAATCACACCTGTTCACATGGTTTCTTCAAATATATTTTCACGCACTGCATTTTGCTTCAGTAAATCGTAATGGCCTTTAAGGGATTGCCACAAAGTTTGTTGCCGGTAAGGCAGGTTATTTTCCTTCGCAAAACCCTTTATGGATTTAGTGATTTCAGGATAATAAACATGGTGCACATTTGGAAAAAGATGATGAGCAATATGATAATTAAAACTGCCCATAAAAAACCTGATAAAGAAATTATCATTGGAGACATCATTTGTACATTTTAGCTGATGCTCAAACCAGTTGTACGGCATTTTCCCTTTTTCATCTGCTTCTGGAAAATCACTGTGGATATTAGCATGAGGAGAGAGAAGAACCAGCAACGAGAGCAGGCTGGCTGTTAAAATCATAAGACAAAATCCAAGAAGAATTCTGCTCCATGCTACATCCAAAACAATTTTTGGAAGCAGCAGCAGGTAAAAAAAGAAAAAAGCTTTAAAAAGGAAGAGTTTGATAAATTCTTTTCCTGGGATTTTTACCACTTTCCTTACAATGGCGTTTTTGCTGAAAAAATCCTTGAAATCACGTATAATTAACCAATTGAACAAGTACAGCGGATACATAAATGGCAAATAAATGTGCTGATAGGCGTGCATCTTTTTTGCTTCAGCATGTGGAAAAACCCTAACCATGGGGCTCTGTTCGAAATCGCTGTCCCAGTGCATAATATTTGGATAAGCATGATGAAGTTGTAAATGCCTTATTTTCCAGATGTAACTATTGGCACCAAGCAGATCAAAAAAGTAAACATAGATTTTATTCATCCATTTAGCTGAAGTAAAAATAACTTCATGCACCGCATCATGGATAAGGTTTAAAAAATTGAGCACCAACAAGATTCCCAGTAGAAAATAGGAGAAATAGAATACGCCTTCTTCTCTTCCGTCCAGAAGCAATAAAGCATATATTAAAAAGTACATGAAGGGAAAGAGAAATGCCTTTATCTTGATTTCAAATTTTTTGCTTCTCTCCAGGTTCCTTACTTTCTGAAAAACATCTTTTCTTAAAGCTGAAAATTTTATATCTGTATTTTTTTGGTACTGAGGCGGATGGACATTCATACTTTCCATATACATATTTTTACGTTCTAAAAACAGGTACGGGTATTTCTATCGAAATTAAAAGATGCCTGTAAACCCTACAAAGAATTAGCATTAGATTAAGAAAATGAGGATCTGTTTGATGGCAATTGAAACCTGTTTTACTTAACTTTATCTTTTACAGATAAATTAATTAATCAAAAACTAAAAAATGGAGAATTATACAGCCGATGAAAATCGTTATGAAAATATGGAATACCGCCGTTGTGGAAAAAGCGGAATAATGCTTCCCCTTATTTCCATTGGCCTGTGGCATAACTTTGGAGATAAAGATAATTTTGACAATGCCCGGCAGATCCTGCGTACCGCTTTTGACAATGGAATAACACATTTTGACCTGGCCAATAATTACGGGCCTCCTTATGGTTCAGCAGAAAAAAACTTTGGAAAAATTTTTAAAGAAGATTTTAAAGCTTACAGGGATGAACTAATTATCTCTACAAAGGCCGGCTGGGATATGTGGCCAGGGCCTTACGGTAACTTTGGTTCAAGAAAATATCTTATTGCCAGCCTGGACCAGTCCCTGCAACGAATGGGACTGGATTACGTAGACATTTTTTATCACCACCGCCCAGACCCGGATACTCCTCTTGAAGAAACCATGGGCGCGCTGGACCAGATTGTAAGGGATGGAAAAGCGCTTTATGTGGGAATCTCTCAGTATTCGGCTAAGGAAACATCTAAAGCTGCTGAAATTCTCCGGGAGCAAAAAACACCATTTTTAATACACCAACCGCGCTATAATATGATGGACCGCTGGGTGGAAGACGGGCTACTAAATACTTTAGAACACGAAGGCATTGGCAGTATTGTTTTTTCCCCACTGGAACAGGGTATCCTCACCAATAAATATCTGAACGGCATTCCTGAAGATTCCCGTGCAGCAACAGAAGGCAGCTATTTAAACGAATCCCAGATTACACCCGAGGTAGTTGAACAGGTGCAAAAGCTGAACAAGATAGCGCAATCCCGTGGCCAAAGCCTGGCTCAAATGGCAGTAGCCTGGTTGTTAAAAGATAATCGTGTTACTTCGGTTTTGGTTGGAGTAAGTAAAGTTTCTCAACTGCAAGATAATATTGGAGCATTAGATAACCTGGAATTTAGCAGCAATGAGCTGGAAGAAATTGACAGTATTCTGAAGAAATAATAATCAGCTACAGTTAGCAGTAAACAAAAAAGCTGCGGAAAAATTTTCCGCAGCTTTTAATTTTCAGCTTAATAGGTTATCCAATATAGACCTCCAAAAGTTCACAGTCTTTTGACTGAATATGAACTTTTTCAATGTTTGCAGGAATTAGAATAGTTTGACCCTGCTGGATGGTTTCAACATTTCCCTTTGTTGCAATTTCAGCCCTGCCGCTAACGCACATGTAAATCACAAATGAATCTGTTTTAGTGTAATCTTTGTTCACCTTACCATTTACAGGCAAATAATTAGTGGTAAAATACTGGCATTGCGCTATATTGGTAGATTCATTTAACCTTTTCTCATAATTAAGTTTAAAATCATCTTTTCTTTCAAAATCTATGGCGTCTATAGCCAGGGCGGTATGCAGTTCCCGCGAATTACCATCAGCGTCCACCCTGTCCCAATCATAAATACGATATGTTATATCTGAAGTTTGCTGAATTTCAGCAAGTAAAACCCCGGCGCCTATTGCATGTACTTTCCCGGTATTTATGAAAAAACTATCCCCTTTTTTAACTTCTTCAAAATTAAGGAGTTTGGTAATCTCATTTGCTTCCAGAGCATTAAGGTATTCCTCCCGGTTAATGCTCTCCTTAAAGCCAACATTAATTTTAGCATTTTCATCAGCCTGCATAATGTACCACATTTCTGTTTTTCCGAAGGAGTTGTGGCGTTTTTTGGCTAATCTGTCGTTTGGGTGTAGCTGTACCGAAAGTTCGGTGCTGGCATCTATAAACTTAATAAGTAGTGGAAAATCATCTCCAAATTGCTCATAGATCTTTTCTCCTACAAACTTGCCCTTATGCTCTTCGATAAGTTTCTTTAAAGAAGTTCCTCGCAAATCTCCATTTTCAACTACAGATACATTTTCGGCCACACCAGATATTTCCCAGCTTTCCCCTAAATTCTCCACAATGGAATGTTTGTTGAGAATATCTTTAAGCTTGTTTCCTCCCCAGATTTTCTCTTTCAGGATTGGGGTAAATTTTAACGGATAATCGGGCATTTTCATGTTTTATTCTTTTTTGGACCTTCAAATATAGTTCTTAATATCAAAAATCATTGTCTTTCCAGCAGATAAAGATCGCGGTAAAGCCTGACTTTATGAGTGGAAGAAACTGGATTCATATCAAAACTTTCCACTTTCTTGAGATTATAACCTTCAAATTCTTCCCGCAGACTTTCTTCCATACCTTCTTTGGCAAGAAGATAAAAAGAGGCTTCAGCTGGTAGCGCGTCTTCTTCATGTAAAACAGGAATAGGTTCTCCATATTCCCATATAATCTCTGGCGTAAAACCTCTGAATTCGTAAAGAGGTAAACCTGTTTCTTCCAGCATTGGCTTTACATTGGTAATGCTGTTATAATTTTCGTTTACATTAATATATTGAGCCATGGGAAGGCCAAACCATATAAGGCTAACAATAAATCCTATACTGAAATAAAAGACCTTTTCAATATTTCTTCTGCGCAAAAAAAACAGGATACCAAGCCCAAGGCTGAAGAGGGATAGTGCTGTAAGACCAAACCAAAACGGAAATTTGGCAATTTCATTTCCAAAGTAAAAATAACCCGCAAAGGGAAAAATTATTCCAATTAAGGCAATGAGGCCAAAATTAAAATATACGATCCATGCTTCTTTTTTTGCCATTTCCAACCTGAAATTTCGAAACAGGTATTCTATATAAAAAGCTGTATTAAATGCAAGCGGAATAAAAACGGGAAGTAAATACCTTATTTTTTTTTCAGGAATAATTGATAGAAGTAGCACTGAAGTCAGCGTCCAAAAAAGAGTGAATTTATAGACTTTTTTATCCAAGACTTTATTCTTTAGATAAGGATATAGCAGGCTTACAAAAGCAGGAATAAGCCAGATACCGGTATGAACGAAAAAGCTCCAGTAATAATAGAATGGCCTTACATTGTAATCGAGCCACCTGCCGGTTTCCTTTTCAGTAATTTTTGCCACTGCCCTCGTATCGAAAAGGTACACATATAAATTCCACCAGCCGGAAATTATGATCGTGAGAAACAATAAAAGCAATATTGCTTTCCATTTTCCCCGGATGGCCCTAAAGCGGTAAACCGCACCAAAGGCAATAAGAAAAGGCAAAAGCAGAGCATAATGGGAAACCGGGCCTTTGCTCAAAAAAGAAAAACCTATAAATACTGCAGCGATAACAGTGTTTTTATAAATTCTTTTTTCTGAAGTAAGCAGAAGATATAAAAAATAAATTCCAGGCAATATAAAGGCGTGTGCAAAAATATCCCATTGGCCGTTACGCCCGGAAAAGATAATATAAAACGAGGTCATTAAAATTAAAGAAGCTATCCAGGCAAACTTCTTTTGCCCCGTTAATTTTATAATGAGGAAATAATTGGAGATCACCAGCAATAATGTGGAAAGTGCCGCAGGAAGCCTGAGTGCGAAAAAATTTTCCATCCCAAAGATAAACATGGAAACAGCGGTGAGCCAGGTTGGTAATGGGGGTTTTTCGTAGCGGGGTTCAGCATTCATAGTAGTGAAAATCCAGTTCCCATCATTAAGCATCTCGCGGGCAGTTATAAAATTTCTGGCTTCCATTATATTTATATAAATGGCATCCAGGTTTATAAAGAATATAGCTATACATACGGCGATGATGGGAAAAATATAATTGCGCTGAAGTTTCATCTTAGAAATATAAATTGCGAACTTACATAATTACGGTAAATTAAAAACAACCCACTTCTGAATTTTAATAGCAGCATTCCAGATTTGCCGGGAAAAAACCCTTGGAGTCAGCTGGCAGCATTGGTCTTCATCGAAGAAATTATGCCTTTCAAAGATTTGTGAGCAGAATATTTTACGCAAGACTTTAAGATGTTTTATATTTACCACGCCCATCTACATTTACATATACCTGCTTAGCTAAGACTATAAAAATGTCAGCTTTGCTACAGGAAACAGAACATTATATTCAAACCACAGAAGAAGAATACAGCCAGATAGCTTCTGTAAAGATGTTGGTAGATAATATCTACGCAAAGGGAAGTTTTTTTCAGCTTTCTCTCAAAACTTTAGAATTGATGAGGCGCTTTAATGGTTTATTTGACCGTGTGATAAAAGAGGAGGATCAAACTCCCCGGCTTGTCAATCAGCTGGTCATAACTTCCCAACATCTGGACCAACAACTGGTCCGGGAATTTTAAAGCGGCTTCTAAGCCGCTTTTTTTAGATGTTATTTTAGGACATCCTTTTTACAGGAATAAAGAAAGCCTGAATTTACCGACATTTTTCATTAAAAAACATTGTTTTATTTCTAAAGAGGTTTATATTTGCAACCGCAAAAATGGTCGCGTAGCTCAGTTGGATAGAGCATCTGCCTTCTAAGCAGGCGAATTTGACATACAGAATTGCACCACCGGTCGCGTAGCTCAGTTGGATAGAGCATTTGCCTTCTAAGCAAACGGTCGCAGGTTCGAATCCTGCCGCGATCACTGTAAATAGGGACTTCCGAAAGGTTTGTCCCTTTTTTTATGGTTTAAAAATATGGTAGCATTCGGCGCTAACAGTTTCTTTAAATATGCGTTGTTCTCTTAGTCATTTCATAAATACGCACAGTTTACGCACACTTTTAGGAATTTTAACATATACCTATAAAATTTAACACAATTTGATTGATTTTTGATTAACCCAAGTAATTTTTTCGATAGAGAAATTTATCTTTCCATCAAAACCTTTAGAAATTAAACTCGAAAAATTCTGGGTCAAGAGTCTATAGAATGAAGAATGTTCTTCTATCTCTCATATTTATATTAATTAAAGAAAATTAATTCTCATTTTTTCAAATCAGTTTCCGGTTTCTAACAATTTGATTCCTATCCCGGAGGACAAGAGTTCAAAACTCGTACACTAAAAATAAGGCTTTCGAGAAATCGGGAGCCTTTTGTTTTTTAACCTAGTACGGAATAAATACTGAATAGCTATATTTTCTTTTCCAAATTGTACAATAATACCATTTAATATTATTTGAGATTAAATATTAAATCTAGCTAGAATGTTGTTCTCATAGTTATAATTCTCAATTGTAAGTCAGTACCTCCTACTCTTATTGTAATATATATCCAAGCACTTATATTTTTAAGTATTTGCTTAAATAAGTATACTTATATATATTTGTTCAATAATTAAATACTATGAAACTGGAAATCACCTGTACCAGAGCACAAGCTGATCATAAGCAGCTTCTTAATTGCAAAGCGACCTTAGATAAGATGGACGATAATTTTAAAGAAATTACCAAACTCCTTTCTATTGCCGGAAATGAGGTTCGTTTAAAAATTCTGTTCCTGTTAAATATGGAGAATGAATTATGTCCCTGTGACATAGCTGATATTTTAGAAATGAGTGTTCCTGCTATCTCCCAGCATATTCGTAAGATTAAAGATGCGGGGTTTATAAAGTCTCGAAGGGAGGGACAAACACTATACTATTCATTAGTTGGAGAGAAAACCACATTACTGAACAATATTTTTACTTCCTTAAGGACTTCAAAAAAATAGCTTAAATGAAATCTTCCAGTAAATCAACCAATTCTGCATTCGCAAGTATATTAACAGCAATTACCGCATCTTTATGTTGCATAACGCCACTTATTGCTATTCTGGCAGGAAGCGGCGGAATTGCTACCATGTTTTCCTGGTTAGAACCTTTCCGACCTTATTTGATTGGGCTTACCATAGGAATTCTTGTATTCGCCTGGTACCTTAAATTGAAGCCTAGAACACAAAAGGAAATAGAATGCGCATGTGACGAAGATGAAAAAACCTCTTTCTGGCGATCAAAGAGTTTTCTGTTTGTTATTACTGTTTTTACGGCCTTGATGCTCACCTTTCCCTACTATTCAAGGTTATTCTATAATACTTCTGAAAAAGAAATTCTTGTAGTAGCTGAAAATAATATTGAGAAAAAAATTATTGAAATAGAAGGAATGACTTGTGCAGGATGTGAAGCCCATGTAGAAAATGAAGTAAATAAGCTTCCGGGGATTATCTCTGTAAAAGCAAGTTATGAAAATTCAAATGCTATAGTGGAATTTGATAAATCGAAAGTAACGGCAACTGAAATCTTTATGGCTATTAATAAGACTGGATATAAAGCTATTACTGCGGAGAAAAAGATTAGATGAAATGAAAAAATATGATGTATTTGTAATTGGTTCCGGGATGTCCGGAATGACTGCGGCGAACAAATGTGCCTCCAAAGGACTTAAAGTTGGGATTACTGATGAATTGCCATACGGGGGTACTTGTGCCCTGCGGGGGTGTGATCCTAAAAAGGTGATTATAGGAGCTACTGAGGTTCGCGATTTTGCCCAAAGGCTTAAAGGAAATGGAATAGATACCATACCCAAAGTCAATTGGGAAGATATCATGGCATTTAAACAGTCCTTTGTAGATGCCATGCCCCCCAAAATTGAAAAAGCATATAAAAATAAAGATATTGACACCTATCACACTGCCGCTAAATTTTTATCTGATAATACCTTGCAGGTAGGCGATGAAGTTATTGAAGCAGATAAAATAGTTATTGCTACAGGGGCAAAACCAAGAATACTGGATTTTGAAGGTGGGGAATATGCGCTATCAAGTACTGATTTTCTTAACCTGAAAGAACTACCTCAGTCCCTACTATTTATAGGAGGAGGTTATATTGCTTTCGAATTTGCTCACATTGCTGCTCGTGCAGGAGCAGAAGTCACTATAGTTCATCGCAGTAAAAAGCCATTGGAAAACTTTGAACAGGATATTGTAGAGCATCTTGTTAATGCTACTGAGGAATTAGGAATTAAATTGATTCTGGAAACTGAAGTCTCCGGTATAGAAAAAACCGAAGAAGGTTACAATGTGAAAGGAAATAAAAATGGCAAAGACGTATCTTTCACGGTCGAAGCAGTTTTTAATTCAGCTGGCAGGCCCCCGGCCATTTTTGATCTTGATCTGGAAAAAGCAAACATTTCGTATTCAAAAAAGGGGATTGCGGTAAATGAATATTTACAAAGTACTTCTAATCCCAGAATTTATGCAGCCGGGGATGCAGCAGATACACGGGGACTACCTTTGACTCCTGTAGCGGTTCTGGAAGGACATACACTGGCTTCCAACATTATTAAAGGGAATAAAAAAGAAGTTAGTTATCCGCCAATGCCCACAGTTGTTTTTACCCATCCCACAATGGCTTCAGTGGGATTGACAGAAAAACAGGCAAACGAGAAAGGAATTCAATATAAAGTAAACTATAAATCTGCCGATGATTGGTTTAATGCAAAACGTCTGAACGTTAAGGAATACGCATTTAAAACAATAGAGGATCAAGAAGAACAGATTCTATTAGGTGCTCATTTAATTGGACCCAATTCAGAGGAAGTCATTAATATTTTCGCCATGGCCATTAAAACAAAAATGAAATTACAGGAGTTAAGAACCATGATTTTCGCCTATCCTACTATGGCGTCGGATATACCCCATATGCTGTAGAAAAAATTAAATTTATTATGGAATTGAAATTAAAATCGGAGCTCACCTGCCCGAATTGTGGATATAAAAAGGAAGAGCTAATGCCCACAACTGCCTGTCAGTTTTTTTATGAATGTGAAAACTGTAAACAGGTTCTTAAGCCTAAAGAAGGGGACTGTTGTGTCTTTTGCTCTTACGGTTCGGTTGCCTGTCCGCCAATACAGGGGGGTTCTGCCTGTTGTTGAAGAATAAAACGAGTATTGGAAAAACCAAATAAACTAAATTTTAAAAAAGTTGATTCTAATAATTGAAAGCAACAATAGCACTCTTTCGCTCATGTTCAGAAGGAATGCTGAAACCTGGGAAAATTAAGAAGCTATCTCAAAACCGTAAAGTATCCGTCATTCTGAATTTATTTCAGAATCTTTTCAATTTTAAATTAAATAATTATTAGACCCTGAATCGTCCCGATAGCTATCGGGACAGGGTGACGAAAAAGAGGTTTTGAGACGGCTTCTTTTTATATTAATAAATTCTATTCAATTATATTTTGATTACCTGCATTGTTATGGGTTACTAGTTCATACACACAAGGTATAACCACCAGATTCAGAATGGTTGCAGAAAGTAAACCACCCAAAATAACAACCGCCATAGGGCTTTGGATCTCACTACCCGGTTCACCTCCTTTTAAGGCTAGCGGAATAAGCGCCAAACCAGTTGTAAAAGCGGTCATCAGGATTGGATTCAGTCTATCTAACGCCCCGGTTTTTATAAGTTCATAACCTTTCCAACCTTCTTTTCTTAGATCTTCATATCTCGAAACGAGTAAGATTCCATTTCGGGTTGCTATTCCAAAGAGACTTATAAATCCAATAGTAGAAGCTATACTTACAATTCCGGAAGTAAAGTAAACGATCAGGATTCCGCCAATAAGTGCCAATGGCAAATTGATAAGTACAACAAATGCCAGCTTTACATTATTGAATTCAAAATAAAGCAATAAAAAGATCACAAAAATGGCTATCACGGCCGTGATTAAAAGCATTTGCGAAGCTCTTGACTCACTTTCGAACTGCCCGCCATACTGTACCCTATAACCTTCCGGAATAGTCACCGAAGAATTTACAGTTTCCCGGATCTCTTCTACCGCACTTCTCAAGTCACGGCCCTGCACATTAGCGGCAACGACAATTTTACGCTGCACATCTTCCCTGCTTATGGTATTAGGGCTGCTAACCGAAGAAACTTGTGCCAGCTGCTCTAGTGGCACCTGTGATCCATTCGGCAGACCAATCAAAGCGGTTTTGATTTTCTCAATGCTATTTCTGAAACCTTCTTCATAACGTACCACCAGATCAAAATACTTCTGTCCTTCATAGATCTCCCCTACTTCGTGTCCTGCAAAAGCCACATCCACCTGCACCATCAGCTGGCCAACTGTCATTCCGTAAGCGGAAAGGATCTGACGTTTTGGAGTGATCTTGATTTGCGGTACTTCGATCTGCTGATCTACAGCTACATCGGCAAGTCCATCGATAGGTTTTATATTCTCCTCCACGCTTTTACCTATTTCATACAACTGTTGCAGATCAGGGCCAAAAATTTTGATCGCGATATTGGCCCTGGTTCCTGAGAGCATATGATCTATACGGTGGGCAATAGGCTGTCCAAGGGTGATATTAACACCAGGAACGATGCTGAGTTTATTTCTAACATCTTCAAAAAATTCCTCCTTGGACTTATCTTCCAGGGTAAACGGGACATCGATCTCGGCGGCATTCACCCCCTGGGCATGCTCGTCCAATTCGGCTCTTCCTGTTCTTCTGGTAACCACAGCAACTTCCGGCATCTCAAGCAACAATTGCTCTACCTGTTTCCCGGTCTTATTGCTTTCTTCCAGCGACATTCCCGGAGGACCAACCACACTAATTACCATAGAACCCTCATTAAATTCCGGAAGAAAACTTCTTCCTAATTGAGTAAAGAGGGCAATACTCAGTAAAAAAGCGATCACTGTGACCGTTATCACTGTTTTGGGAATCCTTAATGCTCTATTTAGAATATCAGCATAAGACTTCTGTAACCATCTTTCAACTTTAGTCCCTTCAGCCTGTTTCTTCAGCATCTTTTCCTTTTTCAGAAGATAGGTGCACAATACAGGAGTGACGGTTACCGCCACCACCAAAGAAGTCAGGACTGAAGTTATAAATGCTATTCCGAGAGGCTTCAGCAATCGCCCTTCCATTCCGCCAAGAAAAAATAGCGGTACAAAAGAAACAATAATGATAAGTGTCGCAATGATGATCGAACTTCTAATTTCAACCGAAGCTTCCCTTACCACTGTAATAACCCCCTGCCTTTCAGCTTTTGGTTTTCGAATGTTCTCCCGAAGGCGTTTGTAAACGTTCTCAACATCAATGATGGCATCATCTACCAAAGCTCCAATTGCAATAGCCATACCTCCTAAACTCATTGTATTGATGGTATACCCAAGCATTTTCAAAACAATTATTGACACCAGTAATGAAATTGGAATTGCCAGCAGCGAAATGAGGGTTGTACGCCAGTTCATTAAGAAAATAAAGAGTACAATCACTACAAAAAATGCTCCTTCCAGCAGCGTCATATTAAGATTACTTATGGAAGCATCAATAAAATCGGCTTGTCGGAAGATCTGGCTTTTGATCTCTACGCTTTCAGGAAGACTGGTCTCCAGTTCGGCGATGGCTTCATCAAGCCTTTCTGTAAGCTCCAGTGTATTCACATCGGGTTGCTTGGATATAGTGAGGATAACCGCCGGTTCTGCATTCAGGGAACCATCACCAATTTTATCGGCAGATCCAATTTGCACTTCAGCTATATCTTTGATCTTGATGCTCTGGCCATTTACCTGCTTGACCACAGCTTCTTCCAAATCTTCTAAAGCATAGGCTCTTCCATTTCCTTTAATGATATACTGATTTCCATATTCATTCAGGAAACCACCCGGGGCGTTAGTATTCGCTTCCCGGACTTTCTCAGTAAGCTCTTCAAGGCTTACGTCGTAATATTTCATTTTTCCGGGATTAGCAAAAACCTGGTATTGCTTATAATCACCTCCAATCACCACTACGTTGGCAATCCCTCCGATAGCTTTAATACGCGGACGGATCTGCCAGTCTGATAATGTTCTTAACTCCATAGGGCTAAGACTGTCTGAAGTGACTCCCAGCAACATTACTTCTCCCATAATGGAAGAAATAGGTGCCATTGTGGGAGCACCGATCCCACTGGGCAGGTTTTCACGAACCATTGGAATACGCTCACTTACGATCTGTCTGGCTTTATAAATATCGGTGCCCCAGTCGAATTCAACCCAAACGATAGAAATTCCTGCCGCAGAAGAAGAACGAATCCTTCTCACATTTGGCGAGCCATTCATCGCGGTCTCAAGCTGGTAGGTCACTAGTTTCTCTACTTCTTCCGACTCCATACCGTGGGCTTCCGTAAGTATGGTCACAGTAGGTGCAGTAAGATCAGGGAATACATCTACGTTCATATTACGTGCGAGGTAAAACCCGGTAATACTCAGTACAACCGCTGCCAGAAGAACCAAAAGCCTGTTCTGAAGCGAAATTGATAATATTTTATTTAACATCTAGTTTCTTTTTCAGGATTAATGATCATGGCCGTGTGCAGGAGTTGTACCGGACATAGAAGCCATTTTGACCTGGTAGAAACCTGTGGTTACCACAACTTCTCCAGCTTCAAGTCCGCTAAGAACCTGCGCGTGCTTACCATTTCGCTTCCCGATCTTTACAGGTCTTCTTTCGTAACTCTCGCCACCAGTTTGTACGATAACAGAATAATTTCCATAATCTTCCAGTAAAGCCGCTTCAGGAACTACAATTCCATTTTCAGCTTCACCCAGAGCAATCTGGACTTCAGTAAAACTACCTTCAGGCATTTCAACCACATCATTTACCTTGATAAATACCGGGATCATCGGTTTTCGGTCTTCCACTTCCTTGCCTACCGAAATTATCGAGCTATCTGAACCTTCCACTTCCTTCCATTCTCCATTTTCACTCTTGTACCACACGTTGGCAATTGATTCTTTACTTGGATTGTGAGAGGCACTTAACTGTGTTTTCAATATTCGTGATTTATCGGTCCCGACGGTGACAAGTTGTGCTCCCTGTTCCACATAATTTCCGTTAGAGGTACTGATGGATTTAATAAACCCGGCAAAGGGAGCTCTAATTTGCTTCCCGCCTGCGCCGTAATTAGAAGCAAGCGCCCGGTAATTCGCTTCGGCTACGCGAAAATCGCTTTCCACCTTTTCGAATTCCGCCTTGGGAACAATCTTATCCTCGTAGAGTTCTTTCTTCCGTTCATATTCCGCTTTGACCTGATCATATCTGGCTTTAGCCTGGGCAATCTCTGCCTGTACATTATTGGAAGAAAGTCCTTCACTGCTCAGGTTCATCAATAATTGCCCTCTTTTCACCTCGGTGCCTTCTGTAAGGTTTTCTGAAACAAAATTCACCATTCCATTAGCTCCTGCCGCCAGGGTCTTATAAGTTCCCGGGGCAGCCTGCCAAATTCCGGAAGTATGAACAACATCATACACTTCTCCCTGTGTGACAGGTTCCGTCTGAAAATCGATTTTCCAGGCCTGCTCCTTTAAAAAGCTGATGCCGCCTTCTTCTGCTTCCGCTACATTCTTTGAAGCTTCTTCTGCAGAAGCATAAACCTGTACATCTTCGATCACGATTCTATCTGAATACTCAGGAGTTTTCAGATCAAAGACCAGATCATAGGTTCCAGGCGTTTTCGGCTGTAAAGCGGGTGAAAAAATTCCTGGGGATGAAGGGGCATCCACCTTATGGCGAATCCCGGTTTCTCCCTTAATAAGGCTCACCGTTACTGAACCTTTACGAACAGGTTGATGTTTGTCCAACACCGTAAAATGAGCTGCAAATTTGCTGGTTCTGCCTTCCACCAAAGCCGGAAATTCCACGAAAAGTTCTGTCTGGTTTGTCCAAATGGTTTTACTAATCGCAGGAACTTCGGAGCCTACATGGTTTCCTTCTGCATCATGCGCGTGTTCTGCTTCCTCGTTATTTCCGCAGGAAAAAAGAAAAAGTGCGATGCATGTTATATAAATATATTTCATGTTAAATTTCTATTTTTTAATGATCTTCATGCTCGGTTCCGTCATCATGCGTATGATGATCAGATTCTTCATGCATTTCCAATGAATCCTCACCTACTTTAAATTCTTCCTGCTCCATATGATCTCCTTCCATATGACTTCCATCTTCATTATGGGGATGTCCATGCGCATCTTCCTCATGAGTTTCGGTGCCTTCCTCATGCTCATGACCGTGATCCTCTTTGGCAGTATCTCTACATGCTGAAAATCCAAATACTAATATTGCTGCGAAAAATAAATTCCTGAAATTCATATTTTTAAATTTTAATTATAATTGATGTTTTAATAGGGTTGCTTTTAGCTGAAGGAGTTCTTTCTCCATTTCCAGCTTCTTATTGTAAGCCTGCCTGTAGAATTCAACTTCCCGGTAATAATCCAGAAAGGAAAGTTCACCAAGCTCGTAGGCTTTGAATAAAAGTTCTTCGGAATTCAGATCCTTGAAAGTCTCTTCGTATTCCTCAAATTTTCTTTTTAATAATTGATATTGCTGATAGTTCTCCTGAAACCGGGTATAAAGTTCAGCGGTTTCGGCACCCGTATTGGCCTGGGTAAACTCGAGATTTGCTTTAGCTGCCTTCACTTTATTATTGCTATTCCATAGGGGAATTGAAAGGCCGCCTAAGAACCCGGAATAATTATTGGAATTCACTCCCTGATAATTATAGCCTATGCTTAGGTTGGGAAGGATCTTATTCTTTTCCAGTTTTACCTGCTGCTCAGCCAAAGCTTCACGGGCAGTTAATTGCTGAACCTCTGCGTCTGCGGAAAGTTTTTCTTCCCATAGCCTCTGCATAGTTGCTAATTCAGAATCTTCCATCAACTGGATCTGATCTGTATTAACAGCATTTCCGCCATTTAATTTCTGAAGATTTAAAAGCGTATTCCTGATCTGGATATTAATCTGGTCTATTTCAAACTGTTCCTGCAACCAGGCTATTTTAGATTTATTGAGTTCCAAAATACCGATCTGTTCGGCTTCAAATAAACGCCGGATCTGATCATAAACCTCTTTGGCCTGCTCAACTCTTTCCTGCTCCAGCTTCTTTCGCTTCTGCAGAATTTGTAGCTCCAAAAGCTGTTTTTTAGCATTTAAAAGTACTTCCTGCCGCACGGCATTATACTCAAACTCAAGTAGTTCTTTCTGCCTTTCTATCCTTTTGCTTCGGGCACTGTAAACGCTGGGGAATTCAAACCTCTGTGAGATTTGGTATTCTGAATAATTACCAGTCTCATGTTCTCCAAATGGAAGATAAAAGGCTGAAACCTCAGGATCCTGAAGGTTGTTATCTGTCTTGTTGCTAAGGGTCTGACTGGCCATGTATGACTGGTAAGCCTTAAGCTGTCTGTTATTCCGGCTTATTTCATCCAGAACACCTTTTACTCCGGGACTTTGAGCAAAAGAGCCAATAGAGATAAGGATTCCGCAAATAGCGGAAACTATATATCTGTACATAAATTTTGATTTTAGTTTAATCTATAAAACAAGGGTCTGCCTGCTGTTAAAAAACAACGGCACGACTTAGTGATTAAACTAATTGGGGCGGTCCCCGAAGCGAGAGTAAGGATAAATAGGGATTGAAATAATGGTTGGGAGATTGATAAATTTTTAACTTCAGTGATTCCTGATCGATTAACACCCAATCTACATTATAAAATTCCTGATCGGTTTTCTTTTTAATTTCTGTCTTTTGAAATCTGAAATTTTCCGAATGTTCTTTTAGAACGAGAATTTCACTGGAAGTAGAGGTATGAGAATGAATCGCTAATAAATAGGATAGAAAATCTCCTGAATTATTCTCTTCGTTCTTATCCTGGTGATGATGATCTTCACCTGAATGATGATGCGCAATCTCCTCTTTCTTCTCCTTATGTTCGTGATGTGCATGAGGTATGACCTGATGAAAGGACATCAGCATAAAAATGCTGAGAAGAAATAAGGCTTTTATTTGATTTTTGATTTGCACAGAGTACAAAAATAGCAATTTATAGCAGAGAATTGATAAATAATAAAATAAACCATAAGAACCTTAGCCCTTATGGTTTATACTTCAATTAAATAAACATCTAACTATTTAGAGTTCTATACTCAAATAGCCTTTCTTTTGAAGTTGAAAATCATGCAAGATGCCATTGTCTACGACTTCAAGTTCCTCAGGAATATCTTCTTTACTGACTTTGAATTTTTTCAGAGAAAACCCACACACCACAATTTTAACGTGGGCTTTTTGAGCTTTTTCAATAAATTTTTTCATCATTTCCTTATCAGTGAGATCTTCAACAGTCTTTCCGCAGATGATCGCCTGAAAATCGCCAAAGCTCTTCCCATCTTCTTCCGCCAGGGCTTCAGCCGTCAAAATTATTGGCTGGAGTTGGGGGATCTTTTTAGTGAGCACCACATAATTATGTGAGTGGTGATCCTGTTTGGAGGTTTGCGCGTTTAATACATTTGTGAACGTTAGTGTAAGGATAAATAATCCTAAAATTAGCTTTTTCATAATTTTTCTTTTTTAAAAGTTTGAATATCGTTTAATATAAAAAACAGGAGTCCCCCTAAGATTGCTATATTTTTAAAAAGAGGTCCTAAAGTGTGAATTTGTCCAACCTGGACGGTTAATGTAATTGGTATAATAACAGCAGCAAGAGCTATCGCTGCCCAGCGTGTCTTAAAGCCAATCAGGAGAAAAAAGCCTGCAATCATCATTACTATTCCAGATATGATCACCAGGTACTCCGGATTCCCAAAAAAGTAGGCTATACCTTTAAACCTTGCCTGATCAATTCGGTTTAATGTCTTTTCAAGATTTAAAATATGATTAAAACTTGCTACTAAAAATATTCCGCTAAGTAATATGCGAAATAGCTGTACCGATCTATAGGATACAGAAATTTTTGCTTTCATTAATTTCAATAGTTTAGGTGTATAAATTAGTTTAGCATAACGTATATCTAAACCAGTTCTAGTCAAATCACCATTGAATATTTAGGAGGTGGGTATAATTTTTTAGAGTGGTCATTACTTTTTTGAAGTTTTCGATATTTGAATTGCTTATCTACAGAGTATGAAACTTCAGGAATATCTTTTCCTACAGGCTGTTGATAATTATTAGAACAGATCCTGGCTAGTTTCAATACATGCACCCGGGAAGAAGCTTTAAATTGGTAGCCCAATTTCTTCATATCGTCACTTTTCTTCTCACAAATAGGGTTTAATAGCACAATTTCATTAGTCTTAAGTAACAAACTAAATAATTCAGAATCTATGGTGATAAGTTTTCCGGAAAAAATCACCAGCATAATTATCGCTATATATTGTTTTATTAGCATATGAATTTCAAATATATAAGAAATGATATCTACGCCATGTAACCTTTGTTACATAAAAAAGATGTCTTCAGTTTATGTAACAATCGTTACTGAATATCTCTTTATATAGTCTTATATTGAAACTTAATTAAAAAATAAAAGCTATGAAATATTATTTTGATAAGACCATTACCGGCGAATTTGAGGCAGTAATTAAAAAAGTAACCGATGAACTGGAAAAAAAAGGTTTTGGAGTTTTAACAGAAATAAATGTTACGGAAACCCTTAAGAAAAAACTAGACATCGATTTTAAAAACTATCGTATCCTGGGAGCCTGTAATGCCCCTTATGCTCACAAAGCTTTGCAGGCAGAAGATAAAATCGGTACTATGTTACCATGTAATGTAATAGTTCAGGAACTGGAAAAGGGAAAAATTGAAGTTGCCGCCGTAAATCCAATGGCATCGATGCAGGCTGTTGAAAACGAAGAATTAGAGCACATCGCCGATGAAATTGCCGACAAATTGAAAAAGGTACTAACCCAACTATAGAACTCCTTATTTACGCAGGTTAAAATATATTCTAAAAATTATAATTCAAAATTAGATCCACGTGAAATAAATCTGTCTTATTTAGATAAAAATTTGGGTTATCAGGAAAATCCCCATTTGCGAATTTAGTTACAAATAATAGTTCCGGTTTTAGGTTTTTCAATTTCTTAAAAGAGAAAAATAAATCAAGATTTATATGGGTATAATCAGGTACCGCATATTTATTTAATTCAGGATCTAAAACTGAAGGTTTCCATTGGTGGCCTATACTAAGAACCGATTTTATTTTTGACTGAGGATCGCCTAAAGTAAAAGTATCATCATAATAAATAATTAATGCATGGTTGTCTGCGGAACCTTCGCTTCGCTCCCTTTTTTGAAAACTAAATAGGAATTCCCGTCCCCATTCTCGTGGAAAAATGAACTGACCGTGAGGAAGAATTCTGTCATAGCCTAATGATAAAGAAGTATTATCGCTCCAGTTATATTTCACTTTCAAGCCCAGAATATCCGATGAATTCGCTTGAAAATAACGCAATGAATCTATCGAGTTTCCACCATCACCAATCCTGTTTTGATGCAACCATTCCATTTCGAGATCAACATTTTCGTTAATATCAAGTTTGGGTTTCAAATAAAATGAATTGGATACGTTCTCTATAAAATAGTTCCAGGTTTCAAAACTCAGGCTCTCTGTAATTTTAATATCTGCATTGGCAATAAAAAGAAAATCCGAATCTGTATTATTGGCATATTGGGCGGGATTACCAGACCAGTCCCTACCCGTAGCATATGTACCAATACTTTCACCAATGCCATAAAATTCCCCAGTAGATCTGGGTGCCACTGCATTAAAAATCCCTGCTTGAAAATGTATGGTTTTGGTGGGGGTATATTGATAACGAAACCCCTGAAAAAGACTTGGAATCATCCTTCCATCTTCCGGGTTGACGAAAGGGGATTTAATTTTCATACGACCCAGGCTAAATTCGTGTTGTTGAATTTTATAATTAGCATAGAGTTCTCCAATTAAAAATATAGCTTTATTTTCTAAATTTAAACGGTCAAAAAGGCCTTCCTCATACCTGCTCAATTTTCCTGTTTGCATATCTGGAATTGTCAAATTTTGTAATCCCAAATTGGTAGAATTATAAACCGCAATCCCAAAATTTAAGTTTTCGTTCGGGATGAATTGATATTTTAACTTCCCTCCTATTGCCAGGGCCTTGAAATCTTTTAAGGATCCTTTATTAAAAGTATTCATATAGTAAGAACGCAATTGCCCGGAAAGGATACTGCGTTTTTTATCTTCTTCAAGTTCCTGTGAAATCAACGCAGTGGGGCTAAAGAATGCTAAAATTATTAAAGCGGAAAAATATCTAATCATTTATTTTTTGTTAAGCCGTATTCCTGTTGGTAATATTCCATAATAGGTGGAAATGGGCCATATTTATGTTGAGTTGAAGAAAAAGTATCCGCCCATGGTCCATATGGGGTTGAAACTGGCTTTAATTTTAGATCTGGATAATCTTTTTCTAAATTACTTTTCTGAGGACGCTCAAAGCTATTGATATAACCGGCCAGATGGTAAGCCTCTTCATCACTTAATTTAGGATTATCCCAGGTAGCCTGGCCAAAAGGCATGTTGCCCTTGATAAATTGGGCAGCGGTTATTACCCGGTGCATTCCCGCACCATTATTATAACTGTCTGGGCCCCAAAGAGGAGGGTATTGATATCCTTTAGTGGAATCTGCCAATCGCTGACCTTGTCCATCCTCCCCATGGCAAACCGCACATTCTTTAATAAATAGTGCTTTACCTTTTTCCAGGTTAACCGCAATATCAGGAATGTTGATTTTAGGGAAACCTTTAAATTCTTTTTCCCTTTCTTCTGGTAAATCTTCTCCCAACCATTTCATATAAGCCACGATAGATTTCATTTCCCGGGATTCTGTAGGAAGTTTTTCCCCGTCCATACTTCGTTGCATACAGCCATTAATTCTGTCTTCAATAGTTCCTTCACTATTGGATCTTCCACGAAATTGAGGAAAACGCTCAGTAACACCTACCCATGAGGCTGACCCAGGTTGGGTACCTGCCTTTAAGTGGCAATTGATACAAGCAAGGTTGTTGCCAGCATAACGCATCCCAGGATCTTGTGCCTGAGGTCCCATATATTTCGAAGATTCGGCTATAAGCTGATACCCATATTTTACATCCGAAGGCATAAAACCTGAGGCTAACTCTGCATCAACATCTTTAGGTTGCCAGGCTTCCGAAGAAATCTCACTTTTAATAAATAAGGAAGGATTGGAATCGAATAAAAAGATACCAATGAACAATACTACAATGAGTGCAATTAAGGAGCTAAAAAAATATGTAATGGACCTTATCAAAGATCTAAAATCTTTCATAACAATAAACTAAAAACATTCAAAATCAACAGGTTTAACCAGATAAATGCATAATTTTCAAACATAAAACTTACTTATAAAAAGCTATGTAACAAATGTTACAGGGGGATAGCAATGAAGATCCTATTTTCGAAAATTTGAATGAAAATTAAACATGAATAATATGTCAGGACTTAAATTATCAGTTTTGTTAGTGATTTCTTGTATCCTTTTGGCGGGATGTAAATCTGCTAAGAATATTGTGGGAACAAATTCAAATAATATAGATAAGGTTAAAAAAGTTTCGGTTTTACATACCAATGATATGCATGGTTCCTATATGCCTTTCACCACCACTTTAGATAATGCCACCGCTCAAACCGGCGATTCTATTGATAATCTAATGAGATTTGAAAAAGAGGGAAAAATAGGTGGAATGGCCTGGATGGCAACGGCTATAAAATCAATTAGAAAAGAGAAAGGGAATGACCATATAATTCTGCTTGATGGCGGAGATACTTTTAGTGATGACCAGTTAGGGAATTTAACGAAAGGTGAAGCGATGATTCTGATGATGAATAAACTAAATTATGATTTGATGGTGCTGGGAAATCATGATTTTGATTATAGCCTGGAGAGGACTCGTGAACTGGAGACAATGGCTAATTTTCCGATGCGTGCAGCCAACATAATAGATCAGGAAACCGGAAGCCCAATCTTTCAAGATCCTTATATCATATTGGAAAGAGGTGATTTAAAAATTGGTTTGCTGCCAATTGGGTATAGGAATACTCCTCTAACAGGAAATTCTAAAAATATCAAAGGCTTAAAATTTATTAAGGGGATAGAAGCAGTTGACAAATATCTTCCTGAATTGAAAACCAAAGCCGATATTATTGTTTTGCTTTCCCACGAAGGTATGGCGGTAGATAAAATAATAGCTGAAAAAATAAATGGGATTGATCTAATTATTGGCGCCCATAGCCATGATGTTATAGAACCACCAATTAAAATCAACCAGACCTACGTAGTGCAGGCTTTGTCTGATGCTGCAGTATTAGGTGAAACTGAAATGATAATTACAAATAAAAAATTGTCTGGCATCAAAACGCGATATCACTATTTATGGCATGATACCTATACAGCAGATGAGGAACAGCAGAAATTAGTGAAAGAGCTTCGTAAGCCATTTGTGTCCCAACTAGAAGAAAAAATTACACAAACCGATACAATTATTGGAAGACAATATAAATCTGAAAGCCCTTTTGATAAAGTAGTGACCACGTTGATGAAGGACAATTTCAAAACTGATGCCGCATTTCTTCCCGGTGTGGGATATGGGATTTCCTTAAAGGGAACTATTACCAGTGAGGATATATACAAGTTACTCCCTCATCCTGCAAAAATTGTGACCCTGGAAATGACGGGAGATCAGATAAGAAAAACATTAGAGCAAACGGCTACAAATTTAAAGCCTGAAAATAAATTGGATATTGTGGGAGGTCTTATTCAGTCATCGGGCATTCATTATCATGTAGATCTTTCCAGGCCTATTGGAAAACGGATATCAGATATAAAAATTAACAATGAGTCTTTAGTAGATAGCAAGCTATATAAAATTGCCACACATTCAGGTATGCTAAACGGGATTCATAATTATGCAGAATTTTCAAAAGGCACTAATATTGAAAAGACAGATATAATTCTAACTGAATTTATATTAGAGAAATTAAGAAAAGTAGCTGAGCTTGATTTTCCTGAAAATATGGGAGAGATTACCGTTACCAAATAATCTTTACTTTGATTAAAAAAAGATTTTTATGAAAACAACATTAAAGATTTTAATAATTCTTACAATCAGTTTTCAAATGAAAGCACAGGAATGGCAGACTCCTGAAATAGAAGGTTATGGGAAGATCAAGTATTTTGAAGATGCAGCTGAATTACCTGACACTTCCCTAACCTATAAAATGATTTTTAATATTGATAGCGAAAAGGAAAAAGAAGGTGTTAACGTGGGGTTATGGAGAATTGCCCGGACCTTGAATATACTAAAAGCCGGAAATATATCTAATGAAAAGATTGATATTGTGGCTGTTTTACATGGAGAGGCCACTTATGCGATTTTAACTGACAAAGAATATAAAAAGCGTTTTCAAACCCAAAATCCCAATATGGGGTTATTAAGGCTTTTAAAAGAAAACGGAGTGACAGTTTTGGTTTGTGGGCAGGCTATGGCTTCAAGAAATATAGAAAAAGAACACCTCAATTTGTATGTTGAAATGGCTCTTTCAGCTTTAACTGTCTTACCGAACTATCAGTTAAAAGGCTATGCATTGATTCCTTAATTTCAGGAAACTTTGCGGAGTATTAATTTATTTTTTCTAAAATAAGCTCATTCAAACCAGCCTAAAACTTCCAACTTTGCTGGGTGTAAAAACTGGATTTTTCTTCAAATACTCCTTCATAGCTGCTACGGCCGTTTGTTCGTGTCTTTTTCTATTTTTACCATATTTACGAGCAACCCCTTGCGTGGTAACAAACCCCACTTTATATATTTTATCAAAATTGATATGGTCACTTTTAAAATATATTTCCTGGATGCGATGACCTTTAGGATTCTCAATGCGAAAATTTACTTGTAATCCTAAACAACGTTTCACATAGCCTCCCATTTGACCAATGGGATCACAACAAAAGGTACGCTCCAGGTTTTCTTCCAACATCTCCTTAATTTCTGCACCTGTAAGTTCTACTGTGGAAACAGGAGGATTCATTGGGGCAATATTATATAAATCGTTCTCTGTAATATTTCCTTTGGGAATGGGTGCACCGTAACGCCATCCGTTCGAAAAGACAATCTCTGTTGCGGTACTATTGGCAATCGATCGAAGCAATAATTCGTCCAAAGTAGAATTTATGGTATTATAGCGATGTAATGTCTCGGTAGTACTACCAATAGCCAGTTCTCTTATCTCTTGATAGGGTTTTAGCAGATTTTGAACCATGGTGTCTACTTTGGTATTTTTTGGTAATGAAGCATCCACTTTAACAAGTTCGTAATCATAGGCTTTAATCTTTTTATCCTCTATTTCAAGAATAAAATTCCCTATGAAGGCGCCGTGGCATCCGCATTGTACTATACGTGTACCATTAATTTCAATAGGTTTATAAATTCTATTATGGGTATGGGCACTCAGACAAATATCTATACCTTCCACTTTTTTCAGAAGTTCAACATCCTGCGGAAACCCATTATGGGAAAGCAAGATTATTATATCAGATCCCCTGGCTTTTAAATTTTTTACATATTCTGATACTTCATCCAAACCGGAGGTAAACTTTAGACCTTTGCTCATCTTTTCGGGCATCACTTTATCCACGATCATAGCGCTAATACCTATTACGCCAATTTTAAGACCTGCCTTTTCATACATGGCAGTGGGTTGTAAAAAATTTGACCCATCTTCTGAATATATGTTACACCCCAATACCGGAAATTCCAGTTGAGTATTTAACTCTTTCAATCGATCAGGTCCATAGGCAAAATCCCAATGCCCTACAAGTGCATCAAGCTTTAACGCATTTAAAATAGGTACAAGAGCTTTGCCCTCAGAATCTACAACAGGTTTTGTTCCGTGCAGGGTATCTCCCCCATCAAAGAATAATGTATTAGGGTTTCTTTTACGAATTTGTTCCGCGAATCCTGCAATATGAGCATAACCTCCGGCAGTTTCTACCACTTCCCCGGTTTCATTATAAAATAGCTCGGGATGTGGGGCGATATAACCATGTACATCGTTTATAAATAAAACATTTAATTTCATAGTATCTGTTTTTTAAGAGAATAGCGTGTGTTCCAAAATTTTTAAGTAAATCAGTATACTCCCTACACTGTATTTAATCCTCCTTATTCTGAATTATCCCTGTCGAAGCAATATTCTTTTCTTGTCTTGCATCGAATTCCTTTAAACCATTGTCTAAAAATTCAACGAAATTTTCAACATTTAGATCATAGCCTTTTGGAGCACTCAATAAAGAGCCACTAGTATCAACCAGCGTATAATATGGTTGCGCATTGGCGTTTAGCTTTTGGATCATGAAATCCAGATTCTGTTTGCCAATGGTTTTTTTAACTTTTTGATCATGGGCTGAAACATACCATTCAGATTCTGGTAATTCTGTTTTTTCATCTACATATAGCGCTACTACCACATAATCGTTTTTCAGCCGTTTCAAAACCCTTGGATCACTCCAGACTGTAGCTTCCATTTCACGGCAATTAACGCAGCCATGACCTGTAAAGTCAATAAAAATGGGTTTATTTTGCTTTTGCGCACATTCCAATGCCTGATCATAATCAAAATATCCCTGGATATTGTGAGGTAATTCCAGAAGGTCATTATATTTCGGAGTTCCGCAATTTGTAATATTACTATCAACTTCGTTTTCACTTACCAGAGTTGAAGTATTCATGTTAAAATTTTGGCTGCTCATAGGTGGTAAATATCCTGCTAATGGTTTTAATGGTGCACCAAATAATCCCGGAATCAAATAGACCACAAAGCTAAATATTAATATAGCCGATATGACTCTGTATACTGAAGCACTTTCCGTTTTCTTTTCATGTGGAAATTGAATTTTACCCAACAGGTAAAATCCAAGAAATGCAAAAATCACAATCCAAAGAGCTAAATAAATATCGCGGTCAAGAAATTCCCAGTGATAAACCTGGTCCACTATACTCAAAAATTTCAGGGCTAATGCCAATTCCACAAACCCCAGAACAACCTTAACCGTATTGAGCCAGCCTCCACTTTTGGGTAATGATTTTAACCAATGGGGAAATATTGCAAACAGCGTAAAAGGCAGTGCAAATGCCAGCGAAAACCCTAGCATCCCAATTAGGGGTTTTATAGTTTCCCCATTAGCCGCTTGCAATAAAATTGTTCCTGCAATTGGCCCGGTACAACTAAAACCAACCAGCACTAAAGTAAAAGCCATAAAAAAAATACCTAACAAACCACCTTTGTTAGATTGTGCATCTATTTTATTCACAAATGAATTTGGCAGACGGATCTCAAATAATCCAAAAAAGGATAGTGCAAATAGTAGAAAAACTGCAAAGAAAAAAAGATTGGGTAGCCAATGTGTACTAAGAAAATTAGCGAAATCGGCACCAAACAATAAAGAAAACACTGTTCCTATTAACGTATAAATCAGAATAATCGAAAAACCATATAATAATGCCTGACTTATTCCATTTGCCCGACTGATGTTAGATTTTGTGAAATAGGTTACTGTCATGGGAATCATAGGAAAAACACAAGGTGTTAACAAAGCTGCCAGACCGGCCCCAAAGGATAGTAGAAAAAAGGTAAGAAGGAAAGCTCCGCCTTCCTCCTTTTCTTCTATTTTAAACTCATTCTTAAAAGATTTCAATTCTTTTGAGGATATAAGATCATTTCCATCTTTTATGCTGGCACTCTGATTTTGTAAAAAATCCTCTTTCTTGCTGTTCCATACCAAATCCGTTTCAAAGGGGATACACTGTCCTGTAACATCAGAACATATTTGATAAATGGCTACAGCTTCTATTTTGGGTACACTGCTTCTAATCTTAATACGCTGTTGAAATTCAGCTATACCCGTAAAATAAGTGTACTTACCTCCCCATAATTCGTCATATTTTTCTTTTGGGTCAACAGGGATGAGATCACCAATAACTTCATAAGATTGATTTTCACCAAAATTAATCTCGGTAAGCATCGGTCCCAGTTCGGGATCAAAGTCGCTTGAATATAAATACCAGTCGGCAGGAACCTCTGCCTGAAAACTGATTACGATCGTATCTCCCGGTTCTAGTTTTTCTTTATCTACAGACACCTCCCAATTCGGTGGATCCATCACCTGGCCATAACTTGATAAGGAGCTGATGAAAATACTCAGCAAGAACATTAAGAATTTAATATATCTCATAAAGACTTATTTTTTAGATTTAAATTGACCTTAAGCCTATTTGAGACCGTCTAGAAATTCTTTGAATTCCTGAGTGTCGTAATCTCCCATACCCTGATGAGTTAAGGCCAGATTTCCATCTGCATCTATAATATAAGTAGTGGGGATTGCCTGGGAAGCGTACATTTGAGGCAAGTTTCCGGCCAATTTATATACTTCAAAATCATAACCTTTCCTCTTATTAAAATCTATAGCTTTTTGAAATTCATTATCTAAAGAAAGCATTATAAAGGCAACTTCTTCACCTTTTACATCATTGTACATATTATTTATTCCCGGCATTTCTGCCACACAGGGAGGACACCAGGTTGCCCACATATTAAAGAAAATGACTTTACCTCGAAATTCTTCCATTTCAACGCGTTCACCCTTAGAATTGATAAGGCTCATGTTGAAATCGGCTTTAGGTTTTTTGGCTTGTTCTTTCGGATTTGATTTTGCTTCTACATCTGGATTCATTAATCCCGTCTTTAAAACTCCTCGTTGTACAAAACCAAAAACTTCGGTATGTAATCCGGTTAAAAATAAGGTGAGTATAATCGTTCCTGTAATACCATATTCGAGAAGATTTTTCTTTACTTTTTTATTCATCACTAAATTTTTTAATGCAATAACCCGATATGCTTACAATATTTTAAAACATCCAAGAAGGTTTATTGCCTGATTATATAATTAGATTAGAAGCTGATTATTCCAGCTTCATAAATAAGAATTTGTAGTTCAGTTAAATGAACCTTTTAAAAAATCAGGATAATTTAGGAGGAGGAACAAATTTGTAAGTAAATGCCCTTGTTTCGGCATAAATGTGTTTGAAATTCCTTTTGAAATTGAGCTGAATAACAACTTCATCTTCCAGTTGTTTTTCTATCTGAAATACGGAATTACAAAACGAATGAAAAGTAATTTGAATTCCATCAGATGACTGGTTAAAGTTACCATCTAAAGACTTCTTACCAGCATTCAAATCACAATGTTTCTTTACATAACTAATTTTGTCTGAATTTACGATCTCCCCCAGAATATTTGAATCCAGGGCAATTAACTTACCAAACATAATAAGGGCAAGAATTATTGCTATGTATGATCGTAGGTTCATAAAGTCAAAAGTAATGAACAGTATGAGTAGATCAAGTAACATTTGTTACATAACCAAGGGAAATTATAAATCAATTATTACAATACTATTTCTGCGTAATGAAATTTTACCTTCCATCTCTAAGGTTTTTAGCAATCTGGAAATAACAACACGGGAAGTATGAAGATCGTAAGCGATGTCCTGATGTGTTATTTGCAGGATTTCATTTTGATTTACCTTTGCCTTATCCTGCAAATATTGAAACAATCTTTTATCCATCTTAAGAAATGCTACTGAATCTATTGCATCCAGCATTTCCTTAAGTCGTAAGCTGTAACTTTGAAAAACAAAGGTTCGCCAGGATTTATATTTTACAATCCATTCCTCCATTTTTCCTACAGGAACCATAATTAAACTGGTATCCTTCTCGGTAACTGCTTTTATATCACTTTTACTTCTATCTAAACAACAAGTGAGTGTAACTGCGCACGTATCTCCTCTTTCAAGGAAATAGAGTAATAACTCGTCACCATCATCATCTACCCGGGAAATTTTTATAGCTCCATCCAGTAATAAAGGTATAGAGGTAACGTACTCTTCTGCACTTAAAATTACTTCTCCAGCAGGAATTTCCTTAAAGGTCCCAATTTCAGATATTTCATTTAGCAATTCCTCTTCGAACACAAAGGAATAGGCTTCATATAAATCAGTTTTCATAGCAGAAGCTTTTTTAATGAGGAAGTTTATTTCGCAACAGGCCATATACAAAGGTTCCGAATAAAGCAGCCGCGATCACCACCAGTATCGAAATATAACCAGCTCCTGCAAGCACATACATAGGACCCGGGCAGGCACCGGCAAGGGCCCAACCCAATCCAAAAATGATCCCACCAATTAAGTAACGGGCAATGCTTTTATCTTTTGGCTTTAACTGCATCTCCTGCCCGCCCATCGCTTTTATATTATTTCTCTTTATATATTGAACACCCAGCACACCGATAATTAATGCCGAACCAATTATTCCATACATATGGAACGCTCCAAATTCAAACATTTCATAAATTCTGAACCAGGAAGCTGCTTCAGATTTATACATTATAATACCAAAAAAGAATCCGATTAAAACGTAGGTAATATATCTCATCATTTAAAATATTAATGGGTAAAATAAATGTATCATTATAAGACCACCAATAAAAAAGCCAATTACGGCAATTAAGGAAGGTAGTTGCAGGTTGCTTAATCCTGATATTGCATGCCCTGAAGTACAACCACCCGCGTACCTGGCCCCGAAGCCAACCAAAAAACCACCGGCGATCAATACAAATAAAACAAGCGGATCACCCAGATTCTGCATAGCAAAAATTTCGGTAGGCATATAAGCTTCTCCCGCACTATGGATACCATATTCATTGCTTAATTTATCTGCCAGTCTTTCATTTATTTCTACCGTATTATTGGATAGATATGTAGAAGCAAAAAAACCACCCAGTACAGCACCTAAAACCACCATAAGGTTCCATCTCTCTTTCTTCCAGTCAAACCTAAAGAAATCGGCCGCTTTACCGGCCCCTGTCGCAGAACACATGGTACGTAGGTTAGAAGACATTCCAAATTGTTTTCCCGTATAGAGCAACACGAACATCGTTGCCGCAATTAAAGGCCCGGAAATATACCAGGGCCAGGGTTCGTAGATCAATTCCATTATATATTATTTTTAGGCGAATATATTGAATAGGCAGTGCATACTCGGTAACCTTTGTTACATACTGCAATAGAACTCTAAAATCAAAAATTTAAAATTTTCACGTCGTATCGATTTAGAATACATAGCCTGCCTACGGTTCTGAATTTATTTTTTCAGGCATTCTTAATTTAATTATTCCTGCCGAACATATGGTTATTATACCAATTGAAATAATTGCAAAAGGAACGCCAAGTAGGTCAGCAATAATTCCTGATAGGATCGCTCCAATGGCATAACCCGAATCACGCCAAAATCTAAAAGCACCAATACTTTCAGCACGTTGGGTAGGATTGGTTGCCGTGGCGATTGCGGATAAGAAGGTTGGATACACCAATGCCGTACCTAATCCTAAAATAAAAGCGATAGCCACCATAAATATAAAATCTTCTGTAAATGGCAGAATGAGGATTGCGATCCCCTGTAATAACATTCCCCAAAAAAGTAATTCCTTTTTTGAGTAAATATCAGACATCCTACCGGTAAATAATTGACCTATCCCCCATACGGTAGGGTAAACTGCCGTAATGATACCAATGGATTTCGAATCATAATCTGCCTGCAAAAGAATAATGGGTAACAATCCCCAAATCATTCCGTCGTTCAAATTATTAACCAGTCCTGCCTGGGTAACAGAGCTTAAAGTCCTGTTTCGGAAAGTAGTATCTAAAAAAACATTTTTTAAAGAAGAAGTACTATTACTATCCTTTTCTATTGCTACAAATGTCCTGGTATCTTTTATAAAAAGATAGCTCATTATTAAACCCACCACAGAGATCCCTATTCCAATATAAAAAGGATAAGGTGTGATCCCATACTTATTTGCAACATAGCCAGATAAAAACGCAATTATTCCTACGGCAAGGTAACCCGAGAACTCGTTTAGCCCCATCGCCAATCCACGGTTCTTCTCGCCTACCAGATCAATTTTCATGACTACCGTACTACTCCAGGTTAAACCCTGGTTAATCCCTAAAAGAATATTGGCAAAAATCACCCAATTCCAGGATGTTGCATACATTAAAATAAAAGGGATAGGAATGGCAAACAGCCAGCCGAAAACCAACAAAGGTTTTCTGCCAAACCTGTTGGCAAATCTTCCGGTCATTAAATTAGTAACGGCCTTGGTAATACCAAAGGCCGTTATAAAAGATAGAATCGCAGTATTAGATTCTATACCAAAAATCTCCTGGGCGTATTGGGGGAAGATACTTCTCTCCAGTCCCACCATTCCTCCAACAAAAGCATTTATTAAAACCAGTAAGGAAAACTGTTTCCAGTTTTCCTTTAAGCCAAGTTTTTGGTTCATTAGGATTTATATTTTTTTACATCCTCGCTTAAGTCATAAACCGCAACTTCCTCAATTTCACTTTCTATAATACTGCTACCGGCAGCACTACGATATCCTCCGGCACAATGCACTACCAGGGGCTTATTTTTAGGTAAATCACCAATCTTATTACGTAGTTCATTTAAAGGGATATGATAAGAATTTTCAAAGATTTTAGCCTCAGAAACTTCAGCATCATTACGAATATCTACAATCGTATAGTTTTCTTTATTTTCATCGAAAGTTGCCACATCAAATTTTTCCGAAGAATTTGTAATCTTATCAGATAAAGTAAAAATTCCTTTTAATTGTTTTTCGTAACCAATTTTTGCAAGCCTTTCAAGGATTTCATCCAGTTTATCAATTGTTTCCAGTACTAAATAGAATTGTTCTTCAGGTTCAATAATAGCTCCAAGCCAGGTTTCAAATTTATCGTTTTCACTCCGCGCCATGATATTGATACTATAGGGAAGATGACTCTTTTTATAAATCTGCTCATCCCTGGTATCTACTACAAGAAATTCATCTTCAATATTTTCAACATTTAAATGTATTGGTACTCTATATTTAGCAGCCTGGACATTTTCTGCACCATCCCGATTAAGATCTACGTTGAAACCAAAATAAGAGGGTATAAATGGTTGATCCTTTAAAATTTCAGAAACAAATTCTTCTTTGGTTTGCTTTTTAAAAGCCCAGTTACCCATACGTTCATTGCCTAAAGTACTGCTATTGGCATCACTCATATTCTTACCACATAACGAACCTGCACCGTGAGCAGGATAAACTATAGCCTCATCTGGTAAATCATCGAATTTATTTTGAATAGACTGATACATCATTTGAGCAAGCTCTTTACGCTTTGATTTCGTATTTCCGGCTTTTTCCCTTAAATCCGGACGCCCCACATCCCCAATAAATAAGGTGTCCCCGGTAAATAGAACATGCTCATCCTTATCAAATGCATGAAAGGTCAAACTATCCGGAGAATGCCCAGGTGTGAATATTGGCTTGATGGTAACATCTCCTATGGTAATACTATCCCCTTCATCAAAGCTTTGATGGGGATAGTTTACCCCAACTTTTTCACTGATATAAATAGTGGCTCCCGTTTCTTTATGAATCTGAAGATGGCCGCTTACAAAATCGGCATGCGGGTGTGTTTCCAGGACAGCTACAATCTTAGCATTTTCTTCTTCAGCATATTTATAATACTGGATTGGATTTCTGGCGGGATCAATTAAAGCCATTTCTCCATTACTTACCAGAGCATAAGAAAAATGTGATAATGGATCATCTTTAAACTGTTTTATCTTCATAACTTATATTTTAAATTTCTACTGTAAAATTGCCAAATACAATTGAAACCTACAGTAACAATTGTTACGTGCCTGAATCGCTATGTCAGATTCTTTTTGCAACCATACGAATAACGCTGCTTTTGCCCTGATGATATTCTCCTTCCTTCTGGTTTATTCCTAGCTCTTCAAGATATTGGATTGTTAAACCTGAAAATTCACTTTTCATCTCTTCAATGGAAAATAGCATCTTTAAATCTTTAGGTCCGCCGGAATTGTAACTTAATTGTTTTTTTGAGAATGCTTCAAAAATCAAAACTCCACCGGGCTTTAAAAGATTAATTAAGTGCTGGTGGCTTTTAATCCTTATATCGGCGTCAAAATGAGCATAAATAAGGGCTATCACATCAAATTTTCTATCACTTTGGAAATTTAATACAGAAGAAACCTTGAAATTTATATCCACTTCATTCTTTTGTGCAAGGCGTAAGGCTTTAATTTTTGCCATAGTACTGAGATCAAAGGCAGTCACATCCCAGCCCTGTTTGGAAGCAAAAACAGCATTTCGTCCTTCTCCCTCAGCAGGTAGAAAAATAGATGCTGGTTCTAACTTCTTTAGCTCGTTTTGAAGGAAAACATTTGGTTGTTCCCCATAGGCGTACTCCCGTTCACTATATCTATCTTCCCAGAATTCCTTAGTTTTATCGGTCATCCTATTAAAATAAATCTAGAATACCGGTTTAGAGAGCTCCTTATTCCATTGCATAATACCACCACTAAGATTATACGTTTTAAAACCTTTGGATTCCATAATTTTACAAGCCTGCCCACTTCTGTTTCCACTACGACAGTATATATAATAATTTCTATCTTTATTCAAACCTGTTATCTCCCTTTGAAAAGTGACGGGCTCAAATAGATTAATTAATCTCGCATTAGGTATTATACCATCTTTCCATTCTTTGGGGGTTCGCACATCTATGATCACAGCATTTTTATCCTGTTTGATTTTATGAGCAAAATCATCTGTATTTAAATTTTCCATTTATTTTTAATTTGAATTGTTATCTAATTTTTAACGAAGAATTCCATGTAGAAAATGAATCCGGCCATAAGGAATATAAAGTAACCGAAACCTTTTTTTAAACGGGCTCCATTAATATAATTGCTTAAATAGGAGCCTATAAAAATCCCCGTAAAAGAAAGGGCCGTAATTATACCTAGGAATACCCAGTCTATTTCCATGGTTATGGCATCTCCCAAAAAGAAGCCCAGTAGAGATTTAAAAGCAATTATAATGAGCGAAGTTCCCACCGCGGTCTTCATTTCAATGTTTGCCAAAATGACTAAAGCGGGAATAATAAGAAAGCCTCCCCCGGCACCAATCATTCCTGTAATAGCTCCTACAATTAAACCTTCAACCAGAATTAGCGGATAATTATATTTTACCTCTTTATTTTTTTCCTGGTCTGTATCAGGAGACTTTTTTCGCAACATGGAAAAAGCAGCGGGTATCATAAGCACGGCAAATAACCCGAACATGGCCATCCTTCTGGTAAATTCAAATTCCTGAATAAAAAACAATGTTTCAGGTAAAGCCGGAACCACATAATGCCTAACAATTGTGACACCTATAACAGCAGGAATACCGAAAATCACTGCCGTTTTCCAGTCTACATAACCTTTATAATGTTGTTGAATCCCACCTACCAGGGCACTGGCCCCAACTATAAATAAAGAATAGGCGGTAGCCACCCTCTCCCCCATGGAGAAAAGATATGCCAGCACTGGTACTGCGAGAATAGAACCACCGCCACCTATTAAACCAAGTGAGATCCCTATAATAAGAGAACTTACATAACCAAAAATTTCAAGTAATTCCATTTATCAATTTTTTAATTGACAACAAAATTAACTTTATGCTTTAGTAGCTACAGTAACATTTGTAACAAAGGGTAATTTAGAGAACTACTCAGAAAGTAGAGCAAATAAAAAATAGCAGTAATTTGATGGATGCTTATAGTGAAAGGAAACTAGTTTTATCATTTACAAAAATTAGTTTGTTACAATTCAATTGCTTAAAATTTAATTACTTTCTTTCTAACGCTGCCTTTCAATGGTAATGAACCGTTACCGGGTGTTGCATTTTTCAAATTATTTGTTTGATATATAAAATGTATCTAATTTTCTAAAATTCTAATGTATGAATCATTAAATCTCTTCTAGAATCCAATCACTGATTTTTTCAAGAACCTTCGGACTCATAGTTTCTTCGATCTCTGGATATTCAGAAATTTGTCCTGTTTTACTTTCCTGGAATAAATGATTTAATCCCTGCATCAAAACAACTTCGTAATTTCCAGATTTACTTTTTTGTAAAGCCTCTTTTACTGGCTTCATATTATATTTTGGAGGTACCTGAGTATCCTTACTTCCATATAAGGCCAAAGCAGGAATGCCAATTTTTGCAATTTCTTCCGCTGGATTATAGTTGTAAAAATATCGGATCCATGGATTTGTTCTGCTTTTTACCAGGTTCTCAATAAATTCATCTTTATTTATGTTTTGAGGTAAAATAGAATTTAATACTTCAGAATCCTGATAAAAAGATTTCAATTCATTTTTTACTATTGTCACATCCTTATCAGAAGCCGCAATCGCAATCGCTTTTACTATATAATCTCTGTATTTTTCTTCATCCTGTACAGGAAAATTTCTGTAATCCAGTGCTTGTTGCAGAGAGACCTTCTTGCCTAAAATTCCTGTGCCCGCCAGCATAACAATGGATGACACATCTTGTGAGCTATTTGCAACTTTTGGTGCGATTATCGCTCCTTCGCTATGGCCTATTAAACCAATGTTACGAGTATCAATATCGGTTCTGTCCTTCAAAAATTCAATGATTTTCAATACATCATTAGAAAAGTCGGCTGTAGTTGCTGTTTCAAAATTTCCAGTGGATTCTCCGACTCCTCTATCATCATACCTTAAAACCGCTATTCCTTTTCGTGTTAGATAATCGGCAAGAACCAGAAAGGGTTTATGTCCCATATAAGATTCATCCCTATCTTGTGGACCACTACCAGAAATCAATATTACCACGGGCGTATATTGATTTGATGAGTTGGGTAAGGTAAGTGTTCCTGCAAGGCTAATATGATCTTCAGAATTATATATTTTCACCTCTTCAACCAGGTACGGATATGGTTTTGAAGGTTCCTGAGGCCTTTTTGGAGTTTCTACCTGTTCTGCCTTTATTTTTTTGATTAGAATTAAAGGAACGATATTCAAGCCTTCCTGAAAGCTGCCTTTTATTTCGCCTGATTCTTCATTAAACATTCCATCGAATTTAAAACCCAGGTTAGAGGCGTTAATGATTAAGTTATTATCGAGAAACGTGGTGGAAGCTGGTTGGAGATTCATTAAACCCTGGCTGGGAATATCTAATTTGGTAAAATGACTTTTATTAGATTCAGAAATTTTGAATATAAATAGCATGGTTTTTCCAGGCTGAACTTCAAGGTTTCCCTGCCAGATTCCTTCAATGTTCTGTGCTAATAGATTATTTCCAAATATTGATAAAATAATGACTAGAGTGATCATAAGTGTTTTCATAATAATGTTCAGTTTAAGGCATAGCTATCCTTCTGCTGAAATTTCAGCTGATAGAAATACGTGTATTGATTTAGGTTTTTAGTTGTTAATTTCAGAGAGTAATTTCTCCGTGGCTTCTAAAGATTTATTGTAGGATCTCAATACCCAAAATGCAAATCCTAAGAAAGCGATTATTGAAATTGGAAATGTAAGTGTCCAGAAATGTTCGGTTTCACTGAGATCAACACCTTTTATTGCTGAAAGTACAGGAATGGCGACTAAAATTAAAAATAGTCCTAGTGAAACATTCAATTTTTGAAACTTTTGAAACCTGATCTTACGTCTCCCAAAATCATTTAAAGTGTCTAGATAGGTTTTTGAAGATATTTTTACTTTCTGCATTCCGTTCAAACTGCTTAAAGAGATTATCGGTAATGTTAGGAGTAAACCAATGGCAATAACCGCAAAGATTTTTTCTGCTAATGGATCTATTTTCATAAAATTCATAATTAAATAGATAGCTCCCAGATAACAGATAATTGTTCCTATAATTTCAGAGTATCTGATCTTATTCAGTTTCGAATAATATTTCTGTTCAGTCACTTTTTCAATAAGATTTTTAGTGAGCAGCTCTTGTTTTTCAACTTGTGCACTCATTCCTTTCCATAAATTTTTCATTTCTTCCAGTTCCATAATATTTTATTTACTGTTTAGCTGTGACTTTAATTTTTTCTTGATCCTTGAAATCTTAGTTCCAACGTTGCTCTTAGTTATTCCAATTATTACTGAAATTTCATCATGACTTTTTCCTTCCAGATATAGTAGAATAATACCTTTCTCCAAAAGGTTTAATTTTTGAATTTGATCATTAAGCAGTTTTAGTTTTTCTTCTTCTGAATTATCCCTGTGGTCGGCAATTCTTTCCACGATAGGATCGATTGTAGTTGTCCCTATTTTTCTATTATTTTTTTTCAAATTATAGATTGCCGTATTCATTGCCACACGGTACATCCAGGTACTTAATTTTGAAAATTCTTTAAAGCTGTCGTAAGATTTCCAAAGTTGAAAAACAATCTCTTGATATAGATCTTCTCTGTCCTGAAGATTTTCTGTATAAAGCAGGGTCACTTTATAAATTAGGCCTTCATTTTCTTCAATTGCTCTTGTAAAATGCTCTTTTTTCTTCATTTAAAAATTAAACTTCTCCTTATTAGTGTATCAAGTTTTGAAAAAATCACACTTTAAAGGATTTTTTTTAATCTAAAGACATTTTTGTAATTGCTGGCAATGGTTTCGGTTAGCGCCAGTTGGCGGAGTAAGGAACGTGGATTTGTCGGCTTAGTTAATTATTTTCTTTCTTACGGTGCCGACTATAAGCGATTAACCCTTGTTGGCTACTGGCATGATTAGTTCTTATCTAAACTGTAAAGAATACTTCTAACCATTTCGGTCCATTCGTCTAAACTTTTGTCTAAAACTTTTCCAAGATCTTCGTATGTATAAGCGAAATATTTATAATTAAAATCTTCTTTCGTTTTATACAAATCCAAATCGTTCTTGATTTTTTTCGTTATCCACTCGGTTATTGTTTCTCTTTTTATTTTTTTTCGCGCGAACAATTCTTTTGAATAATGTTTTTGAGCGAAACCTTCGTTTCTTACTGAGGAATAATAAAAGTCAATATATATCTTATGAATTTCTTTTTTTATAGCTAAAGGAAATTGTTGTTCATATTCCTCAATAATCATTGTTATGTTATTCTCTTCTTCAAAATCGACGCTTCTCAAAAGAGAACCTATCCCATCAAAAAATACTTTTTTCGCTTCAGAGTTAATATTATCAAATTGATCTAAGTAGGTTTCAATGAATCTATTCAAATAAATTTTTGGATCTTCAAATATATATTTTGAAAAATAATCGCTAGGAAGATTTTTTAAAATAGGATTAGAAAAATCTGGGTTGTATAAACGGAAAAATTTAGAACTATTAAAATATGATGGTCTCGATAGAAAGTTTAATTTCAATAGTTTTGAAGCAGTTTCGAATAACTTTTTATATGCTGTAGCTTGTTCATTGATATTTAAATTCTCAAAATTACTTTCGATAATTTCCGCGTCTAAAGATTCATTTGTTACTATTGAATTTCTAAAAAATTTATTGATTTTTTCATTATTTATTTCTAAATCTTCGTCTTTAACTTCCTTTATACTCTCTTTGTAGTCTTTTACGGAAACATATGGTAGGTTATCAAATGATAATTTTTCAATGACAAATTTTAGAAATTTTTGTAGTTCTATTTTTTCTCTAAGTAAAGTCTTAATATCATTTCCATTTAAAACAACCACATTTTGTTTCCGTCCTTTTCTTAAAGCATTTAAAAAATTTTCGCTTAAAGGATTATAAGAAATATAGATGCCTAAAGTGCCGTGAAATTTATTTTCTACTTTACCGATAAACTCATATAGAGAAGAAGCTGCTAATTTTTTTGACCATTTCACTTCTAAAAGAAAAATTTTTCCTTCAAAACTGATCACACCATCAATTTGTTCTGATTTATTATCGGATGTATGAAAACCTCCATTTTTTACCACTGATAATAAATGGTTTTCAAAGAAATAATCTCTTATTAACTTCTCAAAATCTAAACCTCTTTGGCGAGCTACTGCCGAATCTGATTCAGTTTTTAGATTTTCTAGTTCTTCTAGTTTTTTTAATGAATCCATATTATGCTTGTTGCCAACTAATCATATCCAAAGCAATGTAACTGTTTAATCTAAAATGTGCCAGGGTATTCAAAGTATCACGTTCTATTCATAATCAAATAGTTTTTGAAAAGAAACATCTAAAATTGATGCTAGGGCAATCAATGTTTCAAAGGTTGGATTAGCCTCTCCCCTCTCTATTTCTCCGATAGTCTTTTTTGATAACAATCCTTTTCTATCACTCAATTCTTGCTGTGAGATACTTCTATTTGGGTATTCGAGACTGACAATTTTTTCTCTGAGATTTTTTACATGGTTGCCAAATCTCATTTTTTGTTCGCTGAACTTCAAAGTATCTTTAATCATACTATAAAATTCTAGGTTACAGAAATAAATTATGGTAACACATAGGTTACCATTTAAATTATTTTACTATATTTACTTCATATTAATATATTTGCGAAACTTCTTAAAGTAAAATATTAGAAGCATTTCGCTTTGAATCTCGGTTCGAAAACTGGTAATTTTTAAACGACGAGATGATAAGCATAATGCTCACGACCCGGGCGTGGGCTTGCTTATTGTCGTAAGGTATACCAGTACCTCGAACCAGTAAGTTGAGTCTCCACGCCTTTTTTGTATTTAGGCTAAACCTGCTCTACTATATTTAAAGCATTTGTTTCTTCACTAAAAAGACGTCGCTAACAATTAACCCTACATTATAAAAAAGGTCAAAGCGGCCGGCATTCCCTATGGAGTGTTTTTATTAAGCTTGTTTACGGGAACGAGATAATTCCGCTAATAATCCCGTGGGTTGCTATTATTTGTATAAGTAATAGCAGTTGGGTGGGCAAAAGCCAGCTCTCTTATAGAGGTGGCTTGGGTACGGTATTTTTTTGCTCCAATTTAATAGTTTATTTAGCCACAAAAAAAATGCGAATGAAAGCCTATACTGGGCATTTAAAAAGAAAAAAGTGAACACTCGTTTTGACGGGTAAAAGCAAGAAAGCCTTCCCTTAAGATTGGTGTCTGGCGGGGAAGGCCTAAGCTTTAATAAAACAAATGTTTCATTTAACTAATGTAAAATTATGAAAAATTTTTACAAGAGGGGCATGCTTATTATCATGTTCCTTCTAGCCATGGCCTTTTTAGTCCTTCTGGCGATGGGCCAGGCTAAAGCGGCCAGCCTCTCTACTCCTATTTACATTTACCAACAGGAAATTAGTGGGGCGGTAACGAATACTAATGGTGAACCTCTTTTAGGGGTGACCGTATTTATCAAAAACAACAGGATAGGAACTACCACAAATATGGATGGAGATTATTCTATTACTGCAAACAAAGGCGATACTCTTATATTTTCTTTTATTGGATACATATCCCAGCAAGTAAGAGTAAATAATAAGTCAACCATAGATATTTCTCTTGAAGAAGATGTTGCTGCTCTGGGGGAGGTTGAGATCAATGCCGGGTATTATAATACAACACGAAGAAAAAGTACAGGAAATATTTCCAGGGTAACCGCTGCCGAAATAGAAAACCAGCCGGTTGTGAGTCCAATACAAGCTCTGCAAGGTAGAATGGCGGGAGTGGAGGTTACGTCCGGGGGTGTCAATCCGGGAGCGGCTTCCACTATTCGTATTCGCGGTATTAATAGTCTGAGGACAGAAGGGAATTATCCCTTATATATCATTGACGGCGTACCAATTAGTTCGACTCCGGTAGAAAGTAATTCTCTTTTAGGAAATTCCGGGATTGATCCTCTTAATAACCTGAATCCTGCCAACATCGAAAGTATCGAAGTGCTGAAGGATGCCGATGCTACTGCAATATATGGTTCCCGTGGAGCCAACGGAGTGGTGCTAATTACTACCAAAATAGGAGCGCAGGCCGGAACAGGACTTGAAATGAGAACCTATACCGGAATATCTTACGTGCCTGGAAGATTGGATCTTCTTGAAACGCCCCGGTATCTGGAAATTAGGCAAGCAGCATTTGAAAATGATAATATTGAGCCCAATGAGAGCAATGCATATGATCTCTTGCTTTGGGATCAGCAACGCTATACAAACTGGCAGGATTATGCCTTTGGAAACAATGCAGAGGTGACCAGTGCGAATCTGGCCTTTAGCGGTGGTAACGATCTGACTACTTTCAGAATTGGAGGATCCTGGTTTAGCCAGGGTACGGTATACCCGGGAGATTATAAGTATCGAAAGCTTACCGGCAATATGAGTCTGAACCACTTCTCCGGAGATAGAAAATTTAATATACAGGCTTCCCTGAGTTATGGGCTGGATAAAAATCAGCTTACCGGGGATCTTAATCTGGGAACGCTAACTTTTTTAGCTCCCAACGCACCGGCTTTATTAAATGCTGACGGCTCCCTGAACTGGACTGAGTGGGGAGAAGCCGGTTTAACAAATCCCCTGGCGGGATATTTTAACCGGAATGATACTAAGACGAATAATCTTATTAGTAGTGCCAGTATCTCCTATGAGGTTTTAAAAGGATTAAACCTGAAATCGAGTTTCGGATATACTCGCTATGATAGTGATGAGCTCTGGAGGTTACCAAGCCGATCATATAACCCGGCAGGTAATCCGGTAAACAGGTCTGTGCATTTAAGCGCTATTAGAAATTCGTGGATTATTGAGCCGCAATTGTCTTATAATCCTGATCTTGGAAATTTAGGACTGGATTTTCTGCTGGGTGCTACTGTGCAGGAAAATAATAATACAAGACAAAGTCTACAGGGTACGGGATATGCTTCCGAGGCGCTTATTGGAAACCTCGCTGCCGCTGAGGATGTATTGAATGCCCGAAGTTCTGAAGTGCAGTATAAATACGCTGCCTTGTTCTCACGCATAGGATTAAATTGGGATAAAAAGTACTATCTCAATCTTACTGGAAGGAGAGATGGTTCCAGCAGGTTTGGCCCGAATAACCGCTTTGCAAATTTCGGGGCAATCGGGACGGCCTGGATTTTTTCAGAAGAGAAATTTATTAGAGAAAATATTTCCTTTCTGTCCTTAGGGAAGTTACGAGCCAGCTATGGAACAACCGGTAATGATCAGATTGGAGATTATGGTTACCTGGATGCATATGAAGCAACAAGGGGGCCGGGAGGACTCTATCCTACCGGTTTGGCCAATCCCGATTATTCCTGGGAGATCAATAAGAAGATGGAAGTAGGCCTTGAGTTGGGCTTTTGGAAGAACAGGATGAATTTTGGTTTAAGCTGGTATCGCAACCGTTCCTCAAACCAACTCGTGGGGTACACATTACCGGCTATTACCGGGTTTGGTTCTGTGCAGGCTAATCTACCTGCAACCGTGGAGAACAGGGGGTTGGAGTTGGAGTTCAATAGTGTGAATTTCAATAATGACAACTTTAGATGGCAGACTTCTTTTAACATCAGTCTTCCTGAAAATGAACTCCTGAGCTATCCCAATATTGAGCAATCTTCCTATGCGAATACCTACCGGGTCGGGGAACCATTGAATATTTCACTAAACTATAACTACACCGGAATAGATCCGGAAACAGGCTACTATGCCTTTGAGGATGTGAATGATGACGGCAGGCTGGACTTCCAGGACCGAACGATCGTTGAAGATCGAACTCGTAAGTTTTATGGTGGCTTGGGTAATGACCTCACCTATAGAAATTTTTCTCTGCAATTCTTATGGGAATTTGTTAAACAGGACGGGAAACTCATATACTACAATGCTGGAAGACCGGAAAATATTCTTTCAGCATATTCTACGACTACTTATCAGGTTCCAACTATTTCTTATCAGGGAAGTCTGGCATTTTCAAATGCTAGAAATAGTTCCCTCTTTAACCGTGATGGGTCTTTCCTTCGTTTAAAGACTTTTTCTTTGAGATACGATCTTCCAGACTCATTCCTGCAAACCACTGGTATAAAAAAGTTCCAGTTGTTTTTTAATGGGCAAAACCTTTGGACCATTACCCCCTATGATGGCCTGGATCCTGAAAATTCTTTTGAAGGCAATTATATAGGCAACCTGCGAACTATTACTGCAGGGGCTCAAATCAACTTTTAAAACCATAGTGATGAAAAAATATAAGTTAATCATACAAATTTTTATTTTGCTGCTTCTTTGTGCTAACTTTTCCTGTGAGAAACTGGTAGACATTGATGCTCCAACTGATAAGCTGATAAGAGAAGAAGTGTTCAGCAATGAAAAAACGGCCATCAGTGCCATGGACGGTATTTATAATGAATTATACCAGGCAGAATTTTCAAGTGGTTCCCGATCCAGCGTAACGGTATTGGCGGGATTATCGTCAGATAACCTTCAGTATTTCAATTCTGTGAATCTCAATATGATGGAGTTTCAGGACCATGAAATTACCCCTGCTAATCCAGGCAACCTGGAATTATGGACAAGTGCTTATAACATCATTTATTTGTGTAATTCTTTTATCGAAGGCATTACAAATTCTACTTCAATTGATGCGGAGTTACAGCAGCAGTTGGAAGGAGAGGCTAGATTTGTCCGTGCCTTCAGCTATTTCTACCTGGTGAACCTCTATGGTAGAATTCCACTGATTCTGGATACTGATTATCGCGTAAATGCATTGAAACCTCAGGCCGACAGTGAGGAAGTATATGATTTAATTGAAAACGACCTTTTGTTATCATCTGAAATGCTGAGTGCTTCTTATAGAAATTCAGAGAGAACCAGTGTTAACCAATTTGTAGCAAAAGCACTACTGGCCAGGGTATACTTGTTTTTGGAAGATTGGCAAGGAGCTGAAAGTCTTAGTAGCGAGGTAATTCAAGAAACTGCCTCTTACGTACTTCTCGACAACCTGGATGAGGTTTTTCTTGCGAATAGCCGCGAGGCAATTTGGCAGATATCGCCGATAGGGGGAGGTGGGATCGTTTCTAATACCAATGACGGTAGTATGTTTATTATCGATCCTTTCTTTTCTTTTTTTGCCACCTTAAAACTGGATGAATCCTTAATTGCCGAGTTTAGTGAAGGTGATATTCGACTAGAGAAATGGATTGGATATAATTCTTCTAAAGATGCTTTCTACAGTCATAAATATAAAATTAGGGCGAGTTCACAATTTCCCATACAGGAATATTCTATGGTCTTACGATTAGCAGAGCAATATCTCATTAGAGCCGAAGCAAGAACACAAATGGGGAAAATCAATGATGCCGTAAATGATCTGGATGTGATTCGGCAACGGGCAGGTTTACCTGCTTTAATGGAGATTACACCGGGTATAGCCGAAAATAATTTAATGGAGGAAATATACCTTCAGCGAAGGATAGAATTGTTTACCGAATGGGGACATCGCTGGTTTGATCTAAAAAGGAGTGATCTTATAGAGAGAGTATTTGAAAACAGCTCTACATGGGAATCTACAGATAGGCTTTATCCTATTCCCATTGAAGAAATTTCTAAAAACCCAAACCTAATTCAGAATGATGGCTACTAGTAAACAGTATATATTCCCGCTAATCTTTGTGTTAAGTGGATTGCTTTCTTACAGTCAGATTTCAAGTTTAGAATTACCTGAAAAAGCAATTCAGCTAGATAGCACGGTAAGATTTGGCAAACTTGAAAATGGTTTCACTTATTACCTGAAAGATATTAACAATCCACAAGGGGAGGTAATAATGAAAATGATTCAGAAGACAGGAAGATTTCACGAAGATGAAGATCAGACGGAGTACGCACACCTTTTAGAGCATGTTGGAGTAAGGGATGTTGAGAAATATAAAGACCTGGCAACAGTGCTTACACTTAATGGAATTGATCACAGAGCTTTTACAGCTAAGCTTTCAACTAGTTATACCTTGATTATTCCCCAAAGTGATCAACAGAAACTTGATCTTGGGTTAACAGTATTAGAACAATGGGCTGGAGGTATTGTTATTGATTCTTCCAGAATGAATATGCACCAGGGTAGCATTCTAGGTGAATTACGTCCCATCGATGCCTACGCAGATGATTTTTATAATAAAAAAGGGAAAATACTGCTTCGGAATACCGGGTTTCCTCCTGCTGATAATAATAAAAGTCTTCAAAGTATTAAGAATCTTGACATCAACCGGTTAAAAGATTTTTATAGGGACTGGTACAGGCCCGACTTACAGGCTGCTATTATAGTAGGAGCCATTAATCCTGACAGTCTGGAAAATGTCTTAAGAAATAAGTTTTCCAGGTTCAGTATCCCCAAGGTTGTAAGGGGTACCTCGCGTGCTATTGATAAGTTTAAGTATAAGCTGACCGGAGAAAATCAATATGAAGCTATAAATGATACTATAAATTCTAAGTGGAGGCTCAATGTTATTTCAAAAAGAATCAATTATAATTTCAAGTATCGATCAAAAAAGGATTATTACCTAAGTATTCTTCAGAATTTGTATGAAAGTATTATCACCAAAAGAAAGGATGAATATACTATGCAATATAATCCGCCATTTTCGGAATATTCAACCATGTATTATGGTAATGGTTTGGCCAGTAGCCAAATCAGTATTGGTTTAATGAATATTGAATTAGATCACGATCCAACATTTATTGAAAAAAATATTATTGAAGCGGTTAAAGCCGATGAGATTATGCATTCGAATTTTACGCCAGAGGATCTGGAGGTAGCAAAAAGCAAACTGGCAGTAACCTTGGGAGAAGCTCGAAATTCAAGTGATTTGGCACGAGCTTATGAAAATAATTTTATTTATGGGAAGGCAGCTCCATCAGAAATCGTAAGCGATGAATTAAGAAACCTGCTTAAAAATGTCTCTCTTTTAGAATTACAGAAATTTGCCGATTCGAGAAGAAACTTGCTTGAGAACTCTGATTTTATTTTTATTAACGTTCCGGAAAGCTTAATTCCTGGAAAACATAGGATCGAGGAGATTATAAAAAAGGTGTACGGTTCTACAATACCAGAATACCGTTCCCCCTTCAACAAATTAAAATCGATTGAGAACCTAACTATAAAAAGTAAAGACTTAAAAATAAAGGTTGAGGAAAATGACTTGGGAGTTACAACCTTATTTTTCGATAATGGTATCAAAGTTCTTTTGAAACCTACAAAACCTCAAACTCCCGAATTTGAAAACAGAATTGAATTTTTAGGTTTTCAACCGTTACGTTTCAACGGAAATTCAAACTGGTATAACTCACAGGTTTTGGCACACAACTACGCTTCTAAAGTCGGTACTGGGTATCATAACCATTTTCAGATTGAACAATTCAAACGCGACCATAATATGGTATTGAATTTTGGAACAGACAATAGAAATTATCTTATTGAGGGTAATTTCGATAGAAGTAATTTAAAAGATTTCTTTAACCTATTGTTTCAGTACATCCGGGTACCTGAGGAGGATGCTGAGGCCTTTAATTACTGGCAAGAGGTAAATAGAAAGCGTCTTAGTCCTTTTGCAATAAAAGGAGGGTCCGGATTTTTTCGTGACAAGATTGAAAAGATCTGGAATCCAAAAATCCCTGGTATTGATGAAAGTACATTCAATTCAATAAGCCAAGAAGAGCTGATGAAGACATATAAGGAGCATTTTTCGAATTTTAATGAATACACCTTTATAATAACCGGGGATTTCCAAGCCCAAGATCTTATTGGTGAAATTAGGCCGTACTTTACAGGATTACCCGTTTCAGGCCCTCGTGAAGGGGAAAAAATCGGTATGTGGAAAAATGAGTGGGAAAAAAGAAATGATACTTTATTCTACGGGGGTATCAATCAATCATTTTCGGAAATATTCCTGCCGGTGGAAATAGAACCCAGCATTAAAAACCAGGTTGTCCTTGATCTTGTTAATTCAGCCTTCTATGAAAGACTGGTTAAGGTGCTGCGATTGGATTGTTATGCTCCTGGAGCAGGAGGGCACTGGATTAATTTAAGTGATAGTTTATATACTTTTCAGATTACCTATAACAGCGAATTGGGAAACGAGGGAAAGATGTTTTCAAACTCCATGGACGAAATTGAGAATCTGAAAGAAACAGGAATAGATGAGAAGTGGCTGGAATCGCATACTAAGTATGCCGGGCAAAAATTCAAATCTCAAATCAATTTCTTTGGATATTTTAATTTCTGGCCTGAATTCCTGAAAAACAGTTTAGAAGAGGGAAGGGACTACGAAGAATATATTCTGAAATATCCAGGAATAGTAGAAAATTTCATAAGCATCGATGATGTGAATAAGGCAATTAACGATTATATTAAAAAGGACAACTTGCAAAACTTCCTTGTGTTGCCGAAATAAGATTGTAATAGTTCTATAACCTAATAAGAAAGCCTACTGAGATTTCCCAGTAGGCTTTAATTGATCCTATTAAAGGATAATTATGGTTCCATCACTTTGTTTTTTCTTGGTGGATAGATCCATTTCATCATAGAGTTCATAAATAGGTCCATCTGTACCAAATTGAACTTGACAAGTCTGGTTGCCACCTGTACAGTTCTGCTCAGGGATTGCTTGCCAGTTTCCATTATCATATACGTAATCACTGGCAACAACTTCAGGCTGCTCTTCAATTTCGCTTACTTCGTTAGTAAAGGACATCCCAAATACAACGAGAAGTGCCATTATCGGAATTAAAAATAACTTTTTCATAATATAAAGATTTAAAATATACCTACTCTTTGAAGGATTTTCGGTATCTCCTACTTTCTGCGCAAAAAGATTTTACAATAGTAAATTTCCCCAAATACCTTCAAATAAAATGGTCGAAAAAGCCGTAATACTATTCTCTTATGAAATTGAGCTTATATTTTTTATTCTATACTCCGAAGGTGTCTGTCCAAACTGGATTTTAAAATTTTTTGAAAAATGGGAGTGATCTTTAAAACCGCACTTCTGGGTAATCATAGAGATAGGCAATTCTGTATTCCGAATTAAAAGCGCTCCCTTTTCAAGCCTTTTCTCCATATGGAAACGATGGATGGTAGTACCATACATTTTCTTAAATCCTTCTTTAAGCTTAGTTTTATTGGTACGATGAATAAGTCCTAATTCTTTAAGGGAAGGAAGATCGGTATGCAAATTTCTGAGCACGTAAAGACGTACTTTTTTCATAAGCATTTTTGTGGCGGCAGTTTCCTTTTTTTCTGGTTTTGATGATTCATTGGTATTTGTTGCATTCTTCGCCGATTCATTTCCATTTGAAAAACGAAAAGCTGTGATCACAGTAGCGCAGATGGATTCACCCACCATCCCCTGAATAATACAGGGAGATCTATACAGGCTTCTATTTTCAGACAGAAAGTCAACAGGAATCAATCGCTGATAAGCTCTATCAGTGCCTAAATCAAGTTCATCTATCAACGCTTTTTTCGAGTTTTTTGAAAGAATTTCAGAAACCGGCCTGTCGTACATATCCTGATTCCATTTCAAAATGTCAGGAGTATTGGAAGAATAGGCTGTTATATGAAATTTTTTATCTAGGAATATCGAAAAATGTATTTCCGGTTGCTCTTCTTGTTTTTGTGCTTCGAAACAAAAATTATATATCTCCTCCGACATCATATTCAATAAAACAGTAACTGTATCAATTGGATCTCTACGCCCTGATGGTTCCTGACGAAACATGAAATTCCCGCAGGCAATTTCAATTATTTGCTGGTACAAGGCATTGAACCTCATTTTCTCATCATTGTTAATTGGTTTTTTCATAACTCAGTATAAACTTTACTATTTATATTCCTGCAGGAACGACAGTGCCTTCTGCTTATCTGTAAATACCCGGGTAGGATAATCAGGATTGCTTGTTTTTATATAAAGTTGAGTGATGGCCATGGCATGCTCGTCTTCTACCAGTAATGCAAGTGCCGTAGTCATATAAGACCCTTCAATCGCAAGATAATCCCTCGCCTCTTTATGAGCATTAGTAACGGCTCTTAGATCACAAAAAATGGGATACGAATTTTCATTCTGTAACTGTAAGCGTTGGCTTACGATCTGTTTGGCCATACTCCTATTGATCTCATAAATCTCTTTATAGACAAAGAACAGGATTCCTTCACTAATCCACATTTTTGCATAACTACCATCCACCACCATTCCGCTAAAGTTTTGGATATCACTAATATATACAATAATATAATTTAAAAGCATATCAGAACACCTCAAATGGATTTATATGCTATTTGTCAAAGTTATTTCCATAGCATTTACCAGCATTTGAATGAAAAGACGTATAACTGTTCTGAAAAGACTTTTAGTAATAACGGTTAGATTTATAAATAATATTTGTCATAGCTTGAAATATAATTTTTATAATAAAAAATCATGGCAAAGATCAAGCACAACAATTTTCTGGATACCGTAGATGAAGTAATCACCAATGCAACTAAAGCTGGAGTCCTACACTTACATGCGGAGGGATCAGGATTAAATGGACGTAAGATAACAGTTAATGGAATAGAATCCTTTCATTTTGGAACCACTGGTTATCTTGGTCTCGAACAAGATCAGCGGCTTAAGAACGCCGCCATAGAGGCTATACAAAAATACGGCACCCAGTTTCCTCTTTCCAAGACTTATATCTCGCATCCCCTGTATGCGGAATTAGAGGAAAAAATAGAATCTATCTACGATAATCCAATTCTAATAACTAAAAATAGCACCTTAGGTCATATAGCGGTTATACCAACTGCGGTAAGGGACGATGATGCGGTAATCCTAGATCACCAGGTGCACTGGAGTGTTCAAAATGCGGCACAACTCCTTAAAATAAGGGGTATCCCTGTGAGCTTGATACGCCACAACTCGCTGGATATGTTGGAAGACCGCATCAAGAAAATATCTGGAAAAGTCAAAAAAATATGGTATATGGCTGATGGGGTATATTCCATGTATGGAGATTATGCTCCGGTAGAAGATCTTATAGCACTTTGTAATAAATATCCTCAACTGCATTTATATTTTGACGATGTGCACGGAATGAGCTGGAAAGGCCATAACGGCGGTGGCTATATAATGGAAGTCCTGAAAGAATTACCTGAAAATATTTTATTATTTGGTACCTTAAGCAAAACCTTTGGGGCCTCTGGTGCCGTTTTAGTTTGCCCCGATAAAACCCTATTTCGAAAAATCAAAAACTTCGGGGGTCCCCTCACCTTCTCTGCTCAATTAGAACCCAGTGCAGTTGCTGCTGCAAGCGCTTCAGCAGATATCCACCTTTCCACCGAGATTTATACGTTACAAAATGCATTGCAGCTACGTATAAGTTATTTTAATGAACTGCTTTCGCAAACCAACCTGCCATTAATATCGAATAACGACTCCCCGGTTTTTTATATAGGTACCGGTTTACCCGCCACCGGATATAATTTTGTCAAGCGAATGCTGGATGAAGGATTTTTTGTAAACCTGGGATTATTCCCGGCGGTCCCGGTGAAAAATACAGGAGTACGCATTACGATTTCTTGCCACAACGAATTAGAAGATATTAAAGCCCTGGTGGATGCCCTGGAGTATCATTACGAAAAAGCGCTAAAGGCAACAAACAATACTCTGGAAAGGGTTGGAAAAGCTTTTAATATTCCTGTCAATCAAAATATTACAAAAAGAGAATTAGATTCAGATTTATCAGTGATTTGTGCGGATAGTATTGAAGAAATCGATCCAGAGCTATGGAAAAAATTACTCGGAAATCACAATATGCTCAATGTGGAAGGTCTGCAATTTTTGGAAAAATGCTTTTCAAATAATGACCGGAAAGAGCATAACTGGACGTTCCACTATTTTATAATTACAGATCGTAAGGGTTATCCAATTTTAGCCACATTTTTAACCAGTGGTTTATGGAAGAATGATATGCTTGCACCTGATTCGGTATCTAAAGCCATTGAGAAAGACAGGCAAGCAGATCCTTATGCGATGACCACCAAGGTTCTTTCCATGGGGTGTCTCTTTACTGAAGGAACTCATTTGTATGTAGATAATAAGCATTCAAAATCTAATGATGCTTTAAAAGAACTGTTATATAGAATCGAAGAGCTGGGAGAAAAACTAGGTGCCGGAATGTCTGTACTGCGCGATTTTAAAAAGTCAACCCCCTTGGCTGAACTGTTTCAAAAGGAGGGTTATATTCCCATCGCTATGCCTGACTCCTGCGTGATTAAGGATTTGAATTGGAACAGCGAAGAAGAATTTATCGAAACCTTAAGTTCCAGGTCACGAAAACATTTCCGAAAAGAGGTGCAGCCATTTGAAGAAAAATTCAATATTTCAATTATAGACTCCCCTGCCTCAGAAAAGATTGAGAAGTATCATGAACTCTATAAAAATGTAAAAGCAAAGAATTTTGGGTTAAATACCTTTACCTATCCAGAGAAGGTATTTCAGAATATGGCATCCCATCTGGCCTGGGAGTTTATCGAATTAAAGCTTAAGCCGGAAGACCAAATTGTAGGGGTTTTGTTTTGTTATAAAAATCCACATGGGATTTATATTCCCATTTTAATCGGGATGGATTATGACTATTCCAGGGAATTTCAGGTCTATCGCCAGTTATTATACCAGACCATTAAGAGAGCTAAGAACTTAAACTATAAAAAAATAGATCTAGGATTTAGCGCTTCCTTTGAAAAACGAAAATTTGGAGCAAAAATAATTGAAAAGCAAGCTTTTATTCAGGCTTCAGATAATTTTCAGTTGGAACAACTGGATATGATGAGAAATGAATTTTCATAAGTGATATAATAATTGCCCCCTACTTAGTCTTTGTAAAAAACCAAGCAATTTGAAGATCCCGTTACCACACTATTTTTTAATGATTCAAGGTAAGAATAAGATGTTTGACGATGTAATACATGAATTTCACAACGAACTTAACGCTACCGTTGTTCCTATACCTACTCCCCTAAAAAAAGCGGATAAGGGTATTGATATAGCTAACGGAACCTTATCTAAACTAAAGGAAATAGTAGAAAAAGAAGATTTTGAAAGTACCCCGGATGAAATAACCTTTTTCAAAAAAATCAAACCCTGCCCGATGAGTTACCTGATCTACTTTTCGGAGGTTAGGTCATGTGAGGTACGTAAACCAAAAGCAGGGAAAAATTTCCAGTATACCTTCTTTGAAAAAGAACTGCAGAAAATCAACAAATTTTTCTATAAGAACAACGATTTTGTGCAGTACATGGAACAGGGGCATGAATACCTGGATCATCAGCTCTTTACTAGACACCACCGAAAGAACTTTCCGTTCACTCCCATGATCAATTATTACCAGTATCCGGAGTTCTCAAGTTCACACGATATGTTATGGGCTAAAATACAGGCGATGTACCGACTTATTCATTATGTTCGGGAAGCCATGGAAACTATTAAACCTGGAAAACAGGATGCTTTCCTTGACAAAAAGCATAAAATCATGTTATGGTCTGGCTCTAAAACAGCTCTAGTGGAACTTATCTATGCCGTCTATGCTAATGGGGATCTTAATCACGGAGCAGTAGATATTAGTACAGTTACTTCTTCCTTTGAAGACTTCTTTAATATCAAGCTGGAAAATATTTATAAAACCTACTCTGAAATCAAGTCCAGAAAAGGTTCCAGGGCAAAATATTTGCAAAATCTTATCATTCGTCTGGAAGCTAAGATGAACCAGGATGATGAAAACTGAACTTTTCGTAGTCACTCGTAACTACGAAAAGCAGCATCCCCTCTTTCTATTCCATTTTTTCTGACATGAAACACCTGTTAAATCCTTTTTCGAGACCAAAACGCTCCAAATTCCATCAATATTTATTAAACGTTAAATTTTCTCGTAACTACGAAACATATAGGGAAAAATAACCATCAAACAGTACCAATTTAGTAGAACGAAAGTCAAACTCAGATAGGGGCTATCAATTAAAAAGCTTAAACCATTTGATAGTCCCTTTCTATTAAAAATGTTCTATTATGCCAACAAGTATTATTACCACAGACGACCTTCGGGAATTCAAAATGGAATTGCTCGAAGAACTAAGAAGTATTCTTTCCAAACAATCTTCCGGGACACTTAAACGCTATTTAAAATCTTCCGAAGTTATGGACCTTCTCAAAATTAGTCCTGGCACTTTGCAAAATTTTCGGATTAATGGTACACTGCCTTATACCAAGGTAGGCGGGATTATTTACTATGATATCCAGGAGATCCACCGGGTGATGAATGAAAACAGGGTAAGAACCAATTTTGATTTATAAAAAATGAATTATATAAAGCTCCTTAACGCGGCTTTTTCAACATTCTTTTTTGATGACCGCCTGAACCCGACACATATCAGCCTGTATATGGCATTATTCCAGGAATGGAACAGCAGCCGTTTTGCCGATAGATTTTTTGTAAACCGCAGAGAACTCATGCGTGTGGCCAAGATAGGCTCAAAATCTACCTATCATCGCTGTATCACCGATCTGGATTCATGGGATTATCTCTCTTATTTTCCTTCCAATAATCCGTACAAAGGAAGTGAAATTAAGATGTCCATTTTCGGGACAACTGATGAACCGGTTGCGGGAGACTACGATCCCATATTGGAACAGGTTGCGGAACAGTACTGTCCCATACGGGAACCAGTAGTGTACCAGCACCATCCCGTTAATGGACAGGCTGTGGACCCGCACCGTCCCGCTAGTGGACAAGCATTGGTACCTTATATAAACAATACTAAACAAATAAACATTAATAAACAGCCAAAGGGCAGACAGGCCGTTTTAATTTTTTTCGAAGAAAAAGGTTTTCCTGCTGATGAAGGAAAAAAATTCTTCGAACATTACCAGGCTCATGACTGGAAAACAAGTGACGGGAACCAGGTACGAGACTGGCGGGCCTTAGCAATCCACTGGATGGAAAAAACCGAATTATTCAACGAGGAACAAAAAGAAACCAAAAAGGAAGCGTCCCATATTCGGGACAACCTGCGAACCACTAAGCTCAAAGATTATGGACAACCCCTCTAAAATTACCGAAGGAGGCATAGAATATTCATTAGGCAGATTTGATGGGAAATCCGTTCAATATGATTTTCCTAAAATCCTGGTGTATCTAAATGCCAAAGGAAAACTCCTCTTTGGAGAAAAATTTAAAATCTACAAAAAGGATAAAGAAATTTTACTAAAGCTTTGCTCCTACTTTATTAAGGACAAAGAGAATTGCAAGAAATTTGGTATAGACGTGGATAAGGGAATCCTGCTTTCCGGACCCGTGGGATGTGGCAAAACGAGCCTTATGAAACTCTTACATTTCTTGGTGCCTCACCAGCGAAAATATGTGGTCATGCCCTGCCGTAATATCGTTTTTGCTTTTAATCATCTGGGTTACAAAACTATAGAAGACTATGGAGAAAGTAGTTTCTTCTGTTTCGATGATATGGGAGTAGAACCCATGGGACGCCACTACGGAAAGGATTGTAACGTAATCGGGGAAATCCTGCTCTCACGTTATGACCTTTTTCTTGAGACCAACCTAAAAACCCACGCCACTACAAATCTGAATGCTGAAGAACTGGAAGACCGCTACGGTAACCGGGTACGCAGCCGGATGAGGGAATTGTTTAATTTGATTGCTTTTGATACGCGGGTAAGCGATAAAAGGAGCTAGTTTATTTAAATGAAAAGTTAATTTTCTTTTATTATATTCGCCATTAAAGCCATATAATAGGAGACTCATAAGAATAAAATGACAGAATATAATTTCCCATATATTACATCTGTAACCATTGAAAATTTCAGTCTTTATAAAAAGGCTCAAGAGATTACAATCAATATTGATAAAAATGTTTTTAGTTTAGTTGGTGCTAACGGTCTAGGAAAATCTACCTTTATTACAATACTAAATTATGCATTAACAGGTATTGTAAAGCATCCAAAGAGAACATTCACATGGTATAATTCTATCAATAGATTTTACACATTGAGTAAAACTTTCGCAGCTACATATTTTGATGGTAGAGTTTCTGAAGAAGATATTGATACCGCTCAAGTGACATTAACCTTTAACTTAGGTAATATTAAATATAAAATTGTTCGTGGCTTTTTTGAACCAGATGAAATTAGATTACTCGAAATTACTGATCCTAATGGTGAAAAATGCGAATTTGATGAACTGTCCCCAAACGAAATTGATTCTGAATATCGCAAAAACTTTTTAAAAGATTCTGGACTATCTGAATTTTCTCAGTTCGCATTTTTACAGTCGTACGTATTTACGTTCGATGAAACACATCAACTACTTTTTTGGGATCCAGCCATCATGGAAAGAGTTCTTTATCTGTTTTTTGGTTTAGATTCCGCTGTGGCAAAAAAAGCTGACAAACTAAGAAAAGAATATACTACGTTCGATTCAAATGCGCGTAATTTTCAGTGGAGAATTACCCAATCCAGGAATGAATTAAAAACTATGTTGGAATCTATGGGAGACAATGCTAATTCAGGGGGTTCTGATATTGTGGAGAAACATCAAAGTTTAATTAAAGATGTAGAAACAGCTAATGAAAACTTGGATAAAATAGAGTCTGAAATAAAGGAAACTGATTTATCAATAGCAGATCTCGCTCTTAAAATTTCTTCGCTAAAAATTGAATATGATAATCTTTTCAACCAGTCATTAAAAAATGAAATTCCCATTGAAAAAGATACCATTCTTTTAAAATATGTTAAAGATATAAAATCAAAAATTTTTGCTGATGAGCCATTTCAGGAGTCACTGGAAAAAATGATTACCTACCTTCAAGAAGCTAAACGAGAATCTAAGTCTACCATTGATTTAGATATCTTAACTAACCTAAAAAAAATTGATGAAATTTTAGGAAAGGAGATTGACAAACAGGAAAGTTTTCAGAAAAGAAAAGAACGATTCGTACAAAAGGAAAAAGAAATAAATATTGAAATTAATACCTTAGAAACAAGTATTAAGGAGATTGAAGCTGAAAACGAAAATATTTTTAAAAATCAAAATTCACCTAAAAACAATGATTCTATTGAGGTTATTAAAAAAAGTTTTAAAGACCAAATAGAGAGATTCAAAGAACAAAAAGCAGAAAGTTATAGTAAAAGAGATGCTGCAAAAATCGAACTAAAAAAACTAGAAGCTTCTATGAGTAAAAGTTTTTTAGAGGCTCAAAAATTATTTGTTCCAAAATTTAATGGTTTTGCCAAAAGTTTTTTAGGCTTAGATATCAATATTGACCTTAATTTCGCGTCTAAGGGAACCAATCTGGATATAAGAATCAATGAAAACAGAAGAAGTGACTCTTACGAATTATCTGAAAGTCAACGTTATTTTATTGATATAGCTCTACGCATGGCATTATTAGGAATTGGTGCGAGACAAGCTTGTCTTCTAATCGATACTCCAGAAGGTTCATTAGATATAGCATATGAAAGTCGAGCTGGTCAAATGATCGCTGATTTTTCTGAAGGAAATTTTAAAACTATTATGACCGCAAATATCAACACCTCAAGGTTACTATTGGAGCTCGCCGAGATTTGTGGAAATAAACGAATGAAAATTCAACGGATGACTGACTGGACTTATTTATCTGAAGTTCAGACTAAAGAACAAACTAAAATAGAGTCAGCGTTTACACAAATTGAAACGCTATTAGCCTAATGTTCAAGTTACCCGAATCTATAGTAGATATTCTTTTTATCGGAAATAATATTTCGAAAAAATATTCGGATTTCAATATCTCAGAATTGCAATCTTTGGCTTATTTATCTTGTTTGATTTCCTTATACGATAATAATCCAACTTCATTTTGGAAATATAAATTCATTAAAAATGATTCTAGTAGTCCTTATAGTCATGATTTACACTCAAATGTAATTTACCTTGAACAAATTGGATATCTACAAAGTACTTCCGAAGGATATTATAAACTTTCAGAAATAGGTTTAAAAAGTTTAAATTTTTATAACACTCTATCAACTTTGAAAAGTAGAATGAAGTATCTCACTATTGCCTGTAATAGCATACATATTATTCCTCTCAATTTAGTTAGAGCAGGTTTAGAAAATGATCCAATTCTAAACGCTGCCTATCATAATAGCGGAAAAAAGTTGCTATTAGATGAGAAATCAATTGCCTTGGCTGCACTTTATGAGGATTTTTACAATTTAAAAGTAGCATTAAATGACGATTATGAAACACTTTTTGCGCCGGCAATAGTTTGGCTAGAATCTTTAACCACTAACTATAATTATGATAGTTGATCCTGAACAAGTAAATTTCTTTCGTTCAATTGCTCAAAGAGAATTTGCCCTAAAAGTATTAGATGACCTAGGTCCTGATTCTTTAGAACATCTACTTGTTTTAACTGAATCGGTTTCTGAAATATACAAGCATTTACTCTACGAAAGTTTTGAGGAGGTTTTGATATGTAAAAGTTTAAATTCGACTCCAATTTTTGAATTCATGGATAGTTCAAAAGTCATAGAAGTTACTTCTTTAAATAGTTTCTCAAACCGTAGAGGAAATCAAATTTGCATTGAAATTGTAAATAGAAATAAATTTAGAATCTGCATAGACGCTAAAATTAACAAAAACGAACTTATAAAAGACGCTATCTTATATCAACATCTAAGTTATAGTGAGGAGGAGACTATATATACTACAAATTCAACATCTACTTTGCGGCAAATTCCTGGTTCGGATTCATATTTTGCACTACAATCTTTTAAAGAATTGGATAAAGCATTAGAGCAATATGCAATTAAAAGAGCCAGAAATTCGAATTGTCCTATTTTGAAAAATGCATGGTTCAGTAAGAGTAGAATTTTTTTCAAAGTTAAACCAGAATCTTTATTGAGGGATTCTCTAACTGATTTTCTAAAGATTAGTTTTAGAGAGGAGGTACGTCCTGAGCAAATTGTAGATGACTCTCATCCTGTTGATATTAAAGTAACATGGCAAATGATTAATCGTATTGCTTTAATAGAAATAAAGTGGCTTGGAAAATCATTAAAAAATTTAGGAGAGGAATTCACATCGATCTACACTGACGCGCGAGCTAGAGAAGGCGCAAAACAACTAAGTGACTACCTAGATGAAAATATTATTCAAGCACCTGATAAAAATTCAAAAGGTTATTTGGTAATATTTGATGCTAGAAGATGGCAAACCAATAACCAAACAAAAGATATTAGTGAAGAGAATGGTTTATACTATATAAATAGTGAAATTAATTATAATCCCAAATATGAAATCATACGAAAGGATTTTGCCAAACCCATACGCTTTTTTATCAATCCGATTATTAAATTGAATTAAATATGGATAATAGAGTCAATTTTGATTTTGACTTAAAGGATAAAAGTTTATCCAACTCACTCAATTCAATTGAACTACCACGGCATAGATGGTATTTTTATAAAGAAGGTTTCTCTCCAATATTAGTCGAAAGAGCAATTAAGGATAATGATTTAGATTCCTCCGGACTGGTAGTGGATCCCTTTAACGGAAGTGGAACGACCACTTTAACATCTTCTCTGTTTGGTGTAAGATCTGTGGGTATTGAGGTTAATCCATTTACACATTTTCTATCTTCCGTAAAGCATATAGAAACTAATGTATCAACATTACTAAAAATCAAGGATGAGTTTTTAGAATCTATAGCAAATAAAAAACAATCTCCATTATTAGAATTTTCAACATTTTCCGAAAATTCTCGAAAGGATAGATTTTTATTTAATTCGGAAGTTCTCAATTCATTCGAAGGGGGGTGGCAATACACCACTCACTTAAAGTCAAGAAAAAATAAATCAGTTCTACAATTGGCATCGATCATTGCTGCGATGCAAAATTGTAATGCTAAAAAAGATGGTAAATGCTTAAGATATCGTGATAATTGGAAATCTAAACATTATGACTCTACCACCTATCTACAATCAGTTGAAAAAGTATTAGATTCAATGATTGATGATTTAAATTCCTCCGGTTTAAAATCTTCTACTAAACTATATAATTCTGATATACGTAATTCATTAAATAAAAATAAAGCAATAAATAATTTTAATCTATGCATTACATCTCCTCCATATTTAAATACTTTCGATTATACTGATATTTACCGACCAGAATTGTTTTTAGGTAAATTTGTATTAAATCAAGAATCTCTCTATGATCTTCGTTTGAAGACAGTACGATCTCATATTCAGGCAAAATGGAGAAAACCTCTTGGTAAAAATTATGGGATAATTTTTAAGAGAATTTTAGAAAATTTAAATTCTCAACCCGAAAATTTAATGCATAAGAATATTCCATCTATGATTCAAGCTTATTTCGAAGATATGGAAAGAATTCTTCAAGCTCTTTATGTTAAAGCAGCCAAAAATTCAGAATTATGGATAGTAGTTTCTAACTCTGCCTACGCGAATATTGAAATTCCAGTTGATCTAATTTTAGCTGATATCGGTTCAACTACAGGTTGGAAATTAAAGGAAATTGGCGTTCTGAGGAACGTGAGGAAGAGAAAAACAAAGTATAGTCCAGACGTAGAATTTTTAAGGGAAAGTGTAGTTATTTTAAGAAAGTCCTTCTAGTATAATAATTATTAATGCTATGTAATATTAAGTTTGATTGCAGTCTTCGATACTGATAAATGTTTTGATATATAGCTTCATCCCAATTACTCAAAAATCCCAATTCTAAAAGCACACTGGGGCAATAATTAACCATCTCCTGAAGCACCTGAAAATTCGAAAACTTCACTCCCCTACTCTCAAAACCCAACTTCTTATTCAGTTGATCTTGAATTATAAACGCAAGCCAGGTAGCCTCAGCGGAATATTTAGATTTAGAATTAGCCACATATACTTCAATACCTCTCGCGTTTGGATTATCAGAATGATTGCAATGCAGCGAAATAAATAGATCTGCATTTACGGCTTTTGCCAATTTGGTTCTATCGGACAACGAAACCAAGGTATCACTATACCGGGTCAAATAAATATCTAACGGAACTTCTAAATTCTCATTAAGTCTCAAAATTTCATTTGCAATATTCAACACCACATCCTTTTCCTGGATACCATATATTCCAACGGCACCTGAATCTTTCCTGCCGTGTCCGGAATCAATGACTATTATTTTTTGATTCGGAGTTCCCTGCCCGAAGATGAGACTCATTTTCAAGAGCAAAATCACAAAACTGACGTTTTTAAGAGCTTTTTTCATTTTCAGTTTTCGGGTTATCAACAACTTACCTATTGAACTTCATAGAATTTGATATCAAATAATAGCAACGGAATTCAAACAGCATCAATTTATATTTTATTCACAAATATCTGATTTACAGTTATTTAAAATCAAATATATGTAATTTTCCTTTAACGAAAACAACACAAAAATCTAAACTGTTCCGTTATGAAAAAATCAATCTATTTGGCAACTTTTGTTTCACTGCTCTCAACGTCCCTTTTTGCACAAATTGGGGGAATTGAAGATTCCGTTAATGATGTTTCCGATACCATCAGGACCATCTTCCCTATTATCCTTGGGGTTATTTTCCTAATTGGATTTCTTTTTAATGCCGGACATTTCTTTGGCGAAAATTCGGATCTCAAAAAAGGGATTACCCGTGTGCTGGTCTTTGTACTCATTGCGGGAGCGGTAGTCGGCATCTTTACCTATCTAATCACCATTGTTGTGTAAGCCCCTCAGATGCTTTTAAAACTATGCTTAATGAAAAAATTCGATGTTTACAGAAATATGAGAAAAACGGCGATCATTTTTGGATTACCCTTGTCCCTGTTTGCCATGATGATGGTTTCTATAGTGGCTTCGCTCCTGGTGATTATCTTCTCCTTGAGCTTTGGTATTATCATAGGAGTCTTAAGCTTCAATTCTGCCCTTTATATCGCTTTAACGAGGATAACAAACAATCCGCAACTCTTCCAACTGGAAGGTTCCTTCCCTAACATCATCAGCAACCGAAAAAATTCAGGCTTATATTATGAAAAGGATTAACCTATCAACATACCGGCCTATCGCGGATATTCAGGACAATATTATTTTTGCCAACAATGGCAATGTGGTTCTCTGCTATGAAGCGGTACTGCCTGAAATCTATTCTTTATCCGAAAAAGATTTTGAGGATATCCATGGCGCCTGGTTTCAGGCGTTGAAATCGCTTCCAGTTGGCACGGTCGTTCACAAGCAGGACATCTATATAAAGAAAAAGTATTCTTCGGATAAATTGTCGAATCAAACTTTTTTGGAAAAGGCAACCCATGATCATTTTAAAGAAAGGGAATATATGCAGCATCGTTGTTTCTTATTCTTTATCCTAACCAAAAACAAGGCTCTTAATAATCCAAAATATATCAATCCGTTTCGCAATATCTCAAAGGCGGTTGTCAGGGAACTTGATGATAGCGTAAACAGTTTTATCGGTGCCGTCAGCGATTCTGTTTCCTTTATCAATAACAGTCGTAAAATAGAACTTTTTCCGCTTAAAGCAGAAGAGATCGATAGCCTGAGCGACGGATATTTCAATGGCTTTAATGAAGGCTTTGATACCGATATCTTACTGGACAAAAAGAATGTCAATATAGGAGAAAACTATTTTGATGCGCTGGCCATTAACAGTGAACTGTGCTTTGGTGAAAGCGTACAAAGTAGCAAGACCAATGAGAAATTTACTTCAGACGATTTTGTATTTCACCAGGGCTTTATTGATGGATTAGGGCTTACCCTGAATGAAAACCATATCGTCAACCAGATTTTATACCTGGATGATAAACATAAGTGGCGTAAGCTGCTGGATAAAAAGGTCGAAGAATTAAAAAAGAGTTCCAATTTTGGTTCTCAGAACAAAGTGGTGCTTGGTAAAATCCAGCATATCCTGGATCGGATTAATGCCGATGACAACGCTCGCATAATACGTGGTCATTTAAACATTATCTATTGGGATCGTGAAGCTAAAAATCTGGACAGGATTGCTTCAAAGATTAAAACCGAATTCAAAGAACTGGATATTCTCCCCTACTACCCCAGAGGTGAGGAACGTAAAAATTATATACTAAACAGTTATTGCTGTTTTTCGTCCAACTTTTCCAACGAAGATTTATATGTAACCGATTTAAAACATGCTCTGTGCCTGTTTATTAATAATACAAATTATAAGTCTGATCCTACCGGTATCATCTTTAATGATCGGGAACATAATATTCCCGTGCTCAAAGATGTCTGGGACGAGAAAAAGAAACGGATCAAGGCACGAAATTTTGCCATTTTTGCCCCAACCGGTGAAGGCAAATCTTTTTTGGCCAATAATATCCTGCGGCAATATTTTGAAAGTGGGGTGCGTCTGGTCATTATCGACCTCGGTGGATCATACACCAAATTCGCTAAACTATATCCCGGAAAATATACCGTGCTACGTTACGAAAGCGGAAAGAACCTGGGTATTAACCCGTTTTATATCCATACCCAGAATGATCTAACACCGGAACGTCTGGAAGATTTATCGGTGTTCCTGTTTGAATTGTTCGCTTCAGATTTGAAGGTAACTAAGGCACAATCGGTTTCTATCAAAAAGATATTACGCCACTATTATGAATCCACTCCTGAGAACCATTCTTTGGATGGCTTTTATCATTTCATCGAAAGCAATCAAAAAGATCTGCTAAGTAAACTTAAAATCCATCCCGACTACTTCAATATTACCAACTTCCTGCACATAATGTCGGAGTATGTTGGAGATGGTCTATATAGCTTCCTTTTTGAGGTTAGCGAAGACCAGACCTATAAAATCGAGGACAAACGCCTGATTGTTTTTGAACTCGACGAAGTAAAGGATAACAAGGAAATTCTTTCTGTGATGTTGAAGCTGATCAAGTCGGCTATTCAAAGAACGATATGGAAAAACAGATCGGAAAAAGGAATTATCCTATTCGATGAATTTGCGAAACAACTGAAATTTGAAAATGTACTCGAAAGCGTGGAATTCTATTACCAGGCGATCCGAAAACAAAACGGTGCTATCGGGATCATTTTACAATCTATCAACCAGCTACCGAACAATTCCACTTCAGCGAGTATTCTGGAGAATACACAGGTGATTTACAGCCTTCATAATGAAAAAGGTTATGAGGAGCTGGTAAGACGATTAAACCTCTCCACACATGATCTCAACCAGCTAAAGTCTATTAAGAACAATCTTACAGGACCCAGAAAATACACAGAAATTTTTATAAAGATCGGAAAGCAAAGCAATGTTTTTCGGCTGGAAGTACCTAAAGAAGTTTACGCAGCTTACCTCACAGATGGACAAGAAAACGACACCCTAATGAAGCTTTATGACAAACATAAATCTATGGAACAAGCAATAATTGAATTCACCTTAAAAACTTAAAACTATGCAAAACAACATCAGAATTTTAGTAATGGCAATAGCTCTTGCCCTATTAATGCCTGGCCGTGCTACGGCCCAGGGGATGCCGGTTTATGACAACACCAATTTTATTAGCCTGGCCAAATCACTAATCGAATCGGCAAAACAAACCTCGCAACTGCTTAAAACGGTTGAATTCCTCAAACAGCAAAAAGAGAATCTGGAAAAAGTAAATAACGTGGTCAAGCAACTGAAAGCGGTTCGGGAAATTGCGGCAAACAATGAGCGACTTTTTGATGTAGTACGCGATGACTTAAGAGAGATCCTGAATTCTCCATATATCAAACCTGAGGAGGTTACGCGTATTTCAGAATCTTTTAATGCCATTATAGAGAATTCCCTGGACGATCTGGACTTTATAGAGCAGATTTTATCCAGCGATTACCTGAAAATGACCGATGCGGAACGCGCGGCTATTTTAAAGGAAAAAGAACTTCAATCCAAAGAGATGGTTTCAGAAATCCAACTGAAAACCCAGCGCTACCGAGACATCATTTCCTTTCGGGAAATGCAGGACAAAATCAATAATCGGGAAACAGACTATTAAATAAAGGTTATGGGTATTTTTTTAGGAATAGGATTGGAATATGTAGATGCTGTTTTTCAGGTTATTAAAAACAGTGACTTTTCGCAATACACTATTGCAGGGATGAAAACCCTTGCCGTGCTTTTTTTTCTGGTGAATATTCTAAAAAAATACAACGAAGGGATTGCCGATAAGGAAGGCTATACATGGGGACTCAGCCCGGGAGAACTGGCAAAGAATTTTGCGGTGGTATTGTTGGTCATATTCTCAACGCAGGTACTCGGCTTTTTTGACAGTATCCTGGTGGCTATAGAATCACAGTATAAGGACACGGCTCCCGCCCTTATTCCGCTCCAACTTCAGGATATTGATTTGGAAACCGATGTGGGTCCACTGGAAGTTGCGACCAAAGCAATGTCCCTTCTTTATGATGCACTGGTAACTCCTTTATATCCGGTAAAGGTGATTTCGTTTGTGATTGGTTTATTCCTATGGGTATTGGACCTTTTTATCTATCCGCTGTTTTTAGCTGAACGATATTTCTTGCTTGGGATCATGCAGGCATTCTTTCCCCTGGTTATTAGCCTGGCCGTATTTGAAAAATTCAGGGAGATGGCCTACAATTTTTTTAAACTGTATGCTGCGGTTTATATGCTGGTCCCAGCATTCTTTTTAGTCAACATCTTTGTAAATAATCTTTATGCGGAAATCAATACAAATTTCTGGTCGAATCTATTAGGAAACTCTACCGATAATAATATCATTAAAATCATTGTGGAGGCAGGATCTATCGGCTTTATCGTTTTTTTAAAATTTAAGCTTTATCGACGTGCTACTTCATTCACATTTAAACTTTTCACTTCTTAATTCATATAAAATAAAACAATATGAGAACAGCTTACAGAAATATCTATTCCGTCCTAAAACTCAATCGGTTTATAGTAATGGTGGTTGTACTTCTTGCCCTGGGATCAAGTGGGTTCTCGGGATTGATGGTGTATGACATATACCGAAAATCCATGAACAATGCATTCGCCATCAATACTGATGGATCAGTTATTCCCCTGAAATGGGTCGCCCAACAGGAAAATCTGAAAGTTGAAGCCCTCGCCCAGCTGGAACTCTTCCATACCTATTTCTATAATATAGATGCCAGCAACTATGAAAAGAACTTAGAAAAAGCATTATGGCTGGGCAATAGCTCGGTGGATAACCTCTATCGGCAAAAGAAAGCCGACGGGGTCTATAACCGGTTGATACAATATTCCCTTGTCCAAAAAGTACTGAGTATTGAATCAGAACTTGATTTGTCGAATGAACCTTATCAATTCAGAAGTACCATCAATTTTGAAATCAATCGAGGTACGATCACAGATACTTATGAACTGGTTTCCACCGGAAACTTATTAGTTGTAGATCGCAATTTTCCAAATAATACACACGGACTTCTTATCACGAATTATTTTGAAAACTCCCTTAAAAAACTCAATAATGAAAATTGAAAAAAATAAAATCGTATTTGCTTCGGTACTAGCCGTAGTGATCCTATTTATTGTGGCATATTCATTTACAATAATGTCTGACGATGATAATGAAAATGATAACCTAAGACAAACTACCGTTCCTGAAATAGGCAATGAGCAGGAAGAATATTCTTCAAAACTGGATGCTATCAATGCCTTAAAAGAAGTGAAGGAAACCAATGCGCCCAGCATCTATAATCAAAGCCTGATAGACACCGCCGGCTTTTACGATCCAGATTTGATAGATAAAGAAAAACAACGCATTGTAGATAGCATTTACGATTCCGGGCGCATCATTTATTCAGACACTCCTTATCGAAGTGCAGTTTCAGTATTCATCAAAAAAAACACGGCTGATTCCTCTTTACCTAAAGCGACTACGATAATTTCTGCTAAAGAAATAGGTTTGGAACACCAGCTCTTTTTCAGTTCAAACCCCTCCGAAAATTCAGAGCTTGGTTCATCAGATACCGATAACGTGATCTACGTTGAAGTGGATGGAACCCAGGTGGTCAAACAAAATTACAGGTTACGAATGCGCCTGAGTGAGGATGCCAGAATAAATGGGATGCTCGTCCCTAAAAATACCCCCGTTTTTGGGTTTATAAGCTTTCAGCCAAACAGGGCATTGATAGAAATTGAGAATATCAACCACAAGCCGGTGAAACTTAAAGCATACGATCTTCAGGATGGCAGCGAAGGCATCTATGTGGAAAACAGTTTAAGAGCCGATGCTACCCGGGAAGTTATAGATGACCTTGTACAGGACATTAATATTACCGGGGTACCACAAGTTAGCGGTATCAAAAAAGTATTTCAACGCGATAACCGGAACATCAAGGTGACGGTAACCAATACCTATAAACTCATTTTAAAAGCCCCAGGGCATTAATTCACATTACTATGAAAAATCTAATTATTGCTTTAAGTATACTGAGTGTTATTCCTTTCGGAAATCTGAATGCTCAGGAGGAATTATCAAGGCTTCCTAAAACCCTTATTTTGGATACAATCTATGCCAACGACACAAAGAATGTCGCCCTGTTTTTTCCTGATCCTATTAAACAGGGAATAACCGGTTCAGAAAATTTTGTATTTACCTATAATAGAGAGAAGGAACAGTATTTTGGCTTATTACAGGCCAAACCGGGAGAAGACAGTAATTTACTCATTATCAATACAAATGGTTCTGTTTTTTCGTATATTGTAAGGTACAAACAGCAACTGAACAAACTAAATTATTTCATTTCCAGGACCCAAAGTATTGGGAATGAAAAACCTGTTTTAAAAGAAAGTAAGCCAAAAGACAGTTTTGGAAATCAAACCGAAAAAAGCGATTTATATTATAATAGGTTTAGTGAATTTCTTCTTGACAGAAATCAAAAGATTGGCAGGATAAAAAAGCGTGCTAATGGAATTGTCTTAAGTATAGAAAATATAGTATTTGATAGGTCAGCACTATATTTCGTTATTGAAATAGAGAATACCTCTTCCCTGGATTATGATCTTAATTTTCTAAAATTTTATATAGAAACAAAGAAACAGGGGAAAAGAAAATCAATTCAAAAATTGGTAAAACAGCCAGTCTATACACATCAGGTACCATTAAAAGTTTTGGAAAATGAAACGAGAAGAATGGTGTTTGTACTTCCAAAGTTTTCTTTGGTAAATGATAAAAAAATGGTGGTTGAACTCAATGAACAAAACGGAGAACGAAGTTTAAAATTAAATGTAAAATCAAAATTTATTAATAATCCTAATTAGTATTGTTATGAAAAAACTAATCTGTCTTTTGATCCTTATATCTGGGATTTCCTGTTCCGAAAGTGATCAAATGTCCCACACGGAAATCGCTAAGTTGGTTGCGGAAAGCTTTATAAATAAGGATATTGGCACTTTGGAAAAATACACTACTTCACAACGTTATCGGTCTCTGGTTTCGGTACAGGAAATGGTTACTTCCACATATTCAGGCGATACAAATTTTGAGGTAGTTCGGGATACGGTTTATAGCGATACGGCCTAGGTAAAATTTACAACTTTCCATGAACAAAAACCCGAGACTTTTAAATTGATAAAAGAAGGCGGTCAATGGAAAGTAACCGAAACCGGTTTACGGGAGCGCAGTCCTTTTTAAAAATCACATTCTTGAAATAATATTTTCCTTTAACCACTGGAAAGCTGCTTTCTGGTCATAGGTTATTTCCGGTCTTAACAAGCCTTCCATATCCCCGGCAAAGCCCGGATCATTTTCTTTAGCTTCGATATTTTGAAGGAACTCTTTTTGTGAGGGGGCTTTTCCAACCGAAAATTCCATATATGCGTTAAAACATTTGATTATTTCATCTAAATCAAGTTCCATATTTCTTCTTGAATAATCCAAATCGAATAAATCCCTTCCTTTACTGCGCTGATACAGTGCCCTTAGTTTTGTACCTAAAAGTTCATTGATGCTATAGGTAGTAATAGCGGCGTTTCCTTTAAACCAGGGGTTATCAATTTCAAAGGGAAAATCGACCCATTCCAGTACATTAAAATGCTCCTTGCAATTGATCTCCAGTTTAAGGCGGCGACGTTCTTCTTCATATTCTGAAGTAAATCGATATAAAGCCTTTGCACCGTGTCCTTTTATCTGTGTGCGCCTGTCTTCTTCAAAAAAGGTGATCACCTCCCCTATCCGCTTCATAATAGGTTTAATGGGGCCTTCTTTAATTTGTACCAGGTCTATATCTTCGGAATATCTTGGAGCGGGATCCAGATATAATTTATGTAAGGCTGTACCACCTCTAAAAGCTAAATTATCCCGTAGAAAATCATCAGAAAAAATTTCTGCCAGTGCCCGGCTAATAATCAAATCCTGTTCTACCTGTGCAAATTCTTTCCATGGAGCGTGTTCCTGCCATTGGGCTATATAAGGTTTTGGGATCATATATCACTTTCTAATTGCAGGTTAACATCTACTTTCCATTTGTTGTCAACGGCACCAGGTTTTTGTGCAGTATCGGGTTGTAATAAAACAGGATAAAACTTTTGTTTACTCAGGTGTGCAAAAATAAGATCATCCAGACCATTATTTGCATCTAATTCTGAAATTAAAAAACCTAAACGCTGCAAGGTTGCTTTGTGATCAAACCAGTCGAGTAGATCTTCAAGATCATTTTGGGTTACTTCTTCCAGTATTTCTTCTATCGTGGAAAGCATCCGGTTGATACCGCCCAGCTTATTTTGATACCGAACAAGATCTGCCAGAGTAAGTGCCGGACTCGAAATATGATAGATCCCGGCATCTGATCTTTTAGAAACAATATTCCTTTTAGGCCAAACGGAAGTCGTTAAAAACCGGATGTCGATGGCTGATTTCTGAATGTCCAGAAGTTTAGGTGTCTGGGACATTACATAATCTCGCTGTGCCTGCTGGTGGCTGGCTCCATATACTTTGGCTGCGCTATAAAACCCCAGGTAATATTTGCGTTCTAAATAATCAAACAATTTATGGATATAAAGATTGATGGGTAACTTTCCAAAGCTGGAGTATCTGGGCGTCAGTATTAAATAAAAACCCTGACGAAGATTGATGACCTCACCCTTTTCAATTAAACGGTCAAGTTCTCTTATAAGTGCAGTTTTGCCTTTATCGGTTTCTTTTAAAAGTTCGGCCAGCGAAAAGGAATATTCCTCAACACTTAAAAGCATGTTTATATATTCGGATGCAGACATTTTAGTATTTATTCGACAAATATACCTAATAAAGGTGTAAGACTTAAATAAATACTATAATTCTAATAATCAGTATTATAATAATTCAAATTTTCGACAATACCGCTTTAGAAAATCTATTAACAGATTTTTGTGAAATTCTTCAGATTCGGTATCATTGGTCCTGTCCAGTAAATCCTTAAGACTATCTTTAAACTGCTCAATTTGGGAGCGATGGGGTTTTAATCTTTAAAAATCCCTTATTAAGTGCCTTTCGGGGCTTAAGTAAATTAAAACTATTCGAATCAATTTCCTGTTCGGTCATGCAGAAATGAGGTTAGTATTAATACAGAGAGCTTGTAGGAAAGACTCTCTGAATCGGAAAAATCATATAGTATGAATAACCGATATTAATTTTTAACAATATATAAGGAAGATTCAAAAGTTATGCTTCAGCATTAGAAAACCTTTCAACAAGTAAAAGTTAATAGAAATACAGCTGAAAAAGATGGGAGTTAACTAAATATCGACCTAGCCTCCTCGTAAATCCTCTCGAAATTAGCCTCTATTTCAGCCTGTGTAAAAAACTTGGAATCATCCGGTAAAGCTCGTTCAATCTTTGGGATTTTAAACTGTACTTTTTTATCCTTTCCATCGGCATACGTAATAAATTCGCCTTGTTTTAAACGAAAGAAGGAATCGGCTCTTACTTTTGCCATTTCACGCTCTCCTATAGATATTTTAGTATCAAAATCCAGACCTTCTCCTCTCATAACTGTTCTGGTCTGCCCTTTTACAATTTCAAAAAACCGTTCATAATATTTAGCCGTGTCCGGGTCGTTCACTTTTCCAAAAAACTGATAGGACAGATTGGCCAGAATAGCTTTGCTGGCTTTATCGCCGTACATCATATCATTCTGGATCTTATCCTGCATTACATACACCGTAGCGATATCATAGCTCCTCAAGGTAGCCGGGATTCTGTGCATATTCAATAATCTAATCGTGGAAGCCTCTTCCATTAAAAGGAAAGAAGGATTAGAGTTCCGAACACTCATTTGCTTGGTAATAGTATGCAGTATAGTCGCTATTACAGGAGAATAGGCAGTTTCATACTTGGGATTGTTCACCAGGGAAATAACCGCTGGATTTTCCGGATGATTTATATTGAGGGGAACTTCATCTGCAGATAAGGCCATAAAAATCTGTTTGGTGCTGATCTTTTTAAGGGCATTTGCCAGTGTACTTTTTACCCCTGCCGTCTGCCTTTCCGAATCTTTTCCGCTAATAAATGCGCTGGACATGGCGCGGGAAGTAGGATTAGTCTCCAAAAAAGCAATCAGGCTATCGGTATCCAGAATTTGATAAATCAGAATTAAATGTGGCAAGCTGCAGTATTGTGGATAGGAAGTCTTCAGTTTCCACATAAGTCCGCCTACCAGGCCTTCCGCAGCATCATTAAAGAACTTATTGGTACCGGTCGCACCAGATTCCTTTTGCTCCAAAAGATTTTCAATGAGCACCCTGGAAATCTCGTTCACACTCTCCTCATTTTCCAGATATCTGGGTGCGATTGGATTTACTTTATGCAGTATTTTATCAAAGGAAACCACATAAAAGGGAATATCAGGGTTATTGAAAAGCGGACAGGCCATTTCCGTAATTTCAAAATCTTTATAATCGTGGATCACCCCACTAAAGGAGTAGTTGCTGAAATGTTTTAAAAAACCATGCACTATACTTTCAGTTTTACCACTTCCGGCAGCTCCAATAATCGAGGCACCCCGCATGATATTTTTAATTTGAAATTTTCCGTGGTTTATTTTAAAAACCACCTTGTATTTTGCTTCAGAAGCCCCATCATCGTCCCTATTACTGAATACATAGAGGGCGGTATTCCCCAATATTAACGGACAGCCATAATAAACTACGAGACTAGATAAATTGCTTAAACCCAGACCTGGGTATGCCATAAGAAATAAAAATAGGACGGTGATCCCCAGGTTAATCATAAAAGCGAACTTGGAGATCCTGTAAATCAGAAAAAACAGGATGTGAAGTACTAACAGCATGGCAATTATAGTAGATAGCGTCGTCATCATAATTTTTAAATTAAATCCCTATTGAACCGGAGCGGATGGCCGTATTCACACCTTGTTTTATTTTATTGATTACTTTTAAAGCCAACTGCACCTTATTGGCGGGGATCTTTGGTAGCATGGGCATCCCGGATTCCCTTAACATCTTAACCGCGATTGCTTTTTCACTGGTCGGTAAACCAATAAGTGCGGAGAAATACATTTTCGGATTTTTGATAAACTCTTTCCTGGCCTGATAGGTTTCGACAAAATTTCGTTGATACTGAAAGGTTCTATCAAAAGTTTGTTCTGCCCTGGAAAAAAACTGATCACGGTCAAAACCCCTTTTCACCAGTTTCCCGTTCATTTCCACTTCCGAAGACTTGTATTTGCTTCCCGGGGACAGACTATAGGAATTGGAGGTATCCTTTCGGCTAACAATAATGTGGATATGGCTTTGGTTGCCTTCCTTGGGCATCCCCTGAACAATTCGTTCCCCACCCTGCTCATGTGGTGCCTCCTTTTCCAGCTTCGCGATCCTTTTTTCAAGACTTGGAATATTACCCTCTATTTCACCACGTTTAATTTTTTGAATGTCGTCTTTGCATTTTAGAATTTTGGTGGCATAAGGCTGGTTTTCTTTTACCTGACGATCCGTTCCTTTAAAAGCCCGCTGATGTTCGATTTTTGCATAATATTTAATATCATTAGCTGTAATGGCCCTTCCACTGATTTCACGGTTAAAGCATGCGGCATAATCCTTTATAAGCTCACGGGTATAGCGTTTGAGATCTTCACTACTGTTTTGCAATCTTTTTAGTTCATATGGAGACGGACATACGGTAATGGCATAAAACTTAGGCTCGACTTTCTTCAATTTTGCAGTATTCCCATCAATTTCCTGAACTACTTCCTTCGCAGAAATATCCTCCCTGTCCTGATTAAAGAAATGTTCCAGATCCTCCTGCTCTACACCTTCATTCTCTTTTTCCAGATAATCCACATAATTCCCTGAACTCTGTGAAAACGTGCCGCCTAATTTTTGAGCTGAAATAGTGATGTACATGATTCAGTTTTTTAATATTTATTCTGATCTTCCTTCCGGGAACTATTTTTTTCCAGGATCAGGGTTTTCTTTTTCGGTTCATTCACTTCCAATAGGGATTGCAAAATGGCCAGGGTGGGATTGGCCTTATTTTTTTCCACATCCTTCATAATGGCGATAATGGCATTCATTCTTTTTTTCAATGAGTTTTCTATTTTTCTTCCAGTTGGACCTAATTTTTCTTTCGGAGAAATCTCGTTGTAGAAGAAAAAATCAAGCATGGTAGCCAGGGCTTCTGAATGAGTTTTAAAATGGGTACGTGAGAATTCCTGAAAACGTTCCGCGGTTTTTTTCTTAAATCGAATATTCTTAAAAGGCTCCATATGTTCGCTGTTTTTATCAATTTGCCGCAAATACCTGCCTGTTTATTAGGGTTTCCAGCCCATTTGCCGCAAATTTCAATTTTCAGGAATTCTTGAACGATTTTAAACAACTGATTTACAACGTTTTAAAATGAAAAGGCAATGTCTAACATCGCATCGCGTGTTACCCTCTTGCTATTCCTTTTTGTCCCGCCAGGCGGACAAAAAAATTATACAATCTGGCTAAACGCCAATTGCCTTTTTCTTAGAATTCAAGATTCCTTATAAAATAAATTGATGGGTATAGGGAGCAGCGAAAGTCAAAATAGTAGGCTCACTATACGTAAATATAAACGCTGAAGATCAGCATCTTAAAGATAAGGATTTTTTACCAATTGAAATTTTCAAAACATAAAAAAACATCTCTGGAATTTCAGAGATGTTCTTTAGCTAATTTTTTTAAATATATAATAGCATTTAAAGCATGCCTTCATCTGCAAAACTAAAATAATCACCATCGGGGGTCAGTATTAAATGATCGAGGATTTTAATATCTAAAAGTTCCCCTGCCTTTTTAATTTTTTCGGTCAGGCGTTTATCCGCCTCACTGGGTTTTAAAGTTCCTGAAGGGTGATTATGGGAAAGAATCATAGAGCAGCTAAGGCTCTTAAGAACAACTGCAAACAGAATTCGCAGATCTACGAGGGTGCCGGTAATCCCACCGGTAGAAACTTCAAAAATACCCTTCACTCTATTGGCATTATTTAAGAGCATAACTTTAAAACATTCCTGCAGTCCTATCTGGTCTTTATTCCACATATCAAATAATAACTCTGCGGCATTTACTGAAGATGTTATTTTTGGTGCCTGCGAGATTTTAAAATTACCCTGATATTTTATCGATATTTCATTAACTTGTGCTTTCATTTTAATTTGATTTAAAGCGTTGAAATGAAAAAAGAGGGCGTTACCATGAGCAAGTTCCAGCCCTCTTTTATTTAACTGCTAATGAGTATCGTTATTAGCATTCCCGCCACCCAGCAAAAGAATTTCACTGGCTACCACTTCGGTTATGTATCTTTTTTCTCCTTCCTTATTTTCATAGGAGCGATTGGTTAGTTTACCTTCAATGGCAATTTCTTTACCTTTGGCCACATAACTTTCTACGATTGCAGCGGTTTTGCCCCAGGCTACGATGTTATGCCATTGAGTATCCTGTATTTTTTCTCCCTTTGAATTTTTATAAATTTCATTAGTAGCAATGGAGAAACTGGCTACTTTTTTACCACTTTCAAGATTTTTGATTTCCGGGGTTTGTCCCACATTTCCGATTAACTGAACTTTGTTTCTAAGCGTTTTCATAATTAAAAGATTTAAAGATTAAAAATTGATTTACTTATTATATCCGGAGCTTTTCTTTTTTGATTTTTTTGTTCTACTTCCGGATAATTTTGTTTTTATTGATTTCATCACGTTCTTATTTTGATTTACTTCCTATAGAGCCGTATGCTGTTTCCTTTTTGATGCTGATTCATTTTCGGCATATAGAATTAGAGAGGACTTATAAAAGGGCAGACGAAGTCAACCGGCTTATGCAGTCCGGCTAACTTCTATATGCTGGTATTTTGCATTTATAAAAAGGAAAAAACAGTAACGGTTGAGAAGTAAATGGAGAACGGGAAAATGAAAAACAAAACCGGAAGGAGAAGAAATTAAAAATATCCTACCCATTAATTACATCTCGTAAATCCGGGAATAGTAAATTGTTGGAATTTTTATCGAAACGAGAAGATATATATATCTTAGGTACTGATATTAAAACACTTATGCCTATTTATATTTTTGATATTATAATACAAGCAGTCTAATTCATCCTTAAGGAATAAATTATCTATATATTTTCGCGCTTAAAAAAAATCCTCAAAATAAGATCTAATTTTATTTCTAGTCCATATTCTGCAAACGAATTGCGTTGAGGATAGCTAACATCGCAACTCCAACATCGGCAAATACGGCCTCCCACATTGTTGCCATTCCGAAAGCACCTAAGACCATAACGGCTAATTTAACACCAAATGCCAAAGCAATATTCTGCCACACAATTTTTCTAGTGGATCGGCCTATTTTAATGGCCTGTGCGATTTTAGAAGGCTGGTCTGTTTGAATGATGACATCTGCAGTTTCAATGGCTACATCGCTTCCCAGACCACCCATTGCTATGCCAACATCACTTGTTGCAAGGACAGGCGCATCGTTAATACCGTCACCTACAAAAGCAACTTTAACTCCTACCTGTTTTCTTAAAGATTCTACTTCATCGAGTTTATCTTCCGGTAACAATCCACCTATGGCCTGATCTAATCCTATTTCTCTACCAAGCTCTCTGGTAATAGAATCTTTGTCGCCAGAGAGCATTATGATTCTCGATATTCCGGTTTTACGAATTTCTTTGATCGCTTGATGTGCATCTTCTTTCAGCTCATCAGCTATAGTTACGTAACCAGCAAATTCACCATCAATAGCCACCAATACCACAGATTCTACAATATTATTTATTTCAGTAGGAGATATGATATCGTGGGAATCCAATAGTTCTTTATTGCCAATCAAAACAGATTTACCTGTAACTATTCCTGTTAATCCCTTTCCTGCAACCTCACTTACCTGGGATGCTTTATAAGCTGAATTATCTTTTTTATACTCTATGATAGCCTTAGCTATAGGATGAGTTGACTGTTCCTCTATCGCCCAGAGGTATTTCATTAATTCTTCTTCCGTAATTTCAGGGCTACTTACAATTTCCTTTATTTTAAAAACTCCTTTGGTAAGGGTTCCAGTTTTATCCATTACAACCGTATTTATTTTGGTCATGGTATCCAGAAAAGATGCGCCTTTAAAGAGGATTCCGTTACGAGACGCTGCACCCAAACCTCCGAAATAACCTAATGGGATAGAGATTACGAGGGCACACGGACATGAAATTACCAGAAAAATTAATGCCTTATAAAACCAATCCTGGAATATATAATTATCAACAAAGAAGTAGGGTAGAAAGGTTAGGCCAATCGAAAGGAATACAACTATTGGCGTATAAACCCTGGCGAATTTTCGGATGAATAATTCTGTTTTTGACTTACGGGCTGTGGCATTCTGAACCATATCCAGGATACGGGCAATTGAACTGTCCTTAAATTCCTTTGTGGTTTCAATTTGAATAACATCATTAAGATTAATGCTTCCGGCAAATACGGTTGAGCCTTTTGCGATAGTATCTGGTTTGCTTTCCCCTGTAAGGGCCGCCGTATTTAAGGAGGCTTTATCAGATAACAGTTTTCCGTCCAATGGAACTTTCTCCCCTACCCTAACTTGAATTTTTGAACCAATTTTCACAGATTCAGGTGGCACCGAAACATAATTATTATTTTGATACAGTAAGGCTTCATTAGGTCTTACATCCAACAAGGCCTTGATATTTCCCTTTGCTTTTTTTACAGCTGAACCCTGGAAAAGTTCACCTACCGTATAGAATAACATTACGGCTACCCCTTCGGGGTATTGACCAATAATAAAAGCACCAATTGTAGCAATGGACATTAAAAGGAATTCTGTAAAGAAATCCCCATTTTTGATACTTTTCCAACCTTCCTTCATCACAGGTAAACCCACGGGTAAATAGGCCACAGCATACCAGAGGATTCTGATCCAGCTGGAAAAACGGGAAAATGTTCCCAGGTAATCTAATAGAATTCCTATAATTAAAAACAGGAAGCTAAAAATAGCTGGAATGTAAACCTTAAAACTCGGTTTGTTTGCAACCAATTCTTCCTCATTACCAGCCATACTTCCACAACAATCTTCTGATTCCTGAATAGAACAGGAAGTTTCTTCTGAGATAACTGAATTCTTTTCTTTCATAACTTCTAATTAGTATCTAATTCCTGATATGGCTGGTATTCTTTATCTCCAAATTCTTTTTCTATCTGAATGGTAGTATGGGTTATTTTAAATTTATCGCGTAGCTGATTACGGATATCATATAGAAATTGATCTTCATATCCGTTAGGAACTACTAAATGGGTAGAGAGGGCAGTTTTAGTTGTACTCATAGCCCATATATGTAAATCGTGAACGTCTTCTACCCCTTCAAGGTCTTTTAAAAATTCCTCAACTTCGTCAATATCAATATTTTTTGGAACCGCGTCTATCGCTATTTTAACCGAATCACGAAGAAGGCCCTAGGAACTATATAAAATAACCAAAACAATTATTAAACTTAGCGCAGGATCTATCCAGGTTAAGCCGGTATATTTGATGGCGAGATCACCAAGCAGTCTGACAAAGACTGCGATGGCGATTTATGTAATGTACTTATTTATAAATTATCATTTTTATTCTATAATCCTTCTATTAACCAATTCCATTTCTGTGCCTTCCTTACACTGTGCATCTATACTGTCACTGCCCAATTTCTTGATTAACGGGTTTTAAAGATCCGCCATTTCACCTTTTAGATGGCTGTAAAATGTAACCGTATCATTGTCTTCATCTGATCTATACTGTAAGCATTTAATTGGTTTAACTTTAAACCTTGCAAGAACCGGACGGGAAAATTGGTTTTATTTGTAGAAGCAGTTGAAAACGAAAACAGCCAATAACCTGTAACCTTTATTTAAAGGCGGCATGCCTATATCAAATGCAGTCATTTGTTAATTTTCAATATTCTTGGTTTCCTCATCTAACTTCCCTTCAAATTTTGGCACAGGTCTATTTCGCCTTTCACTTTCGGTTTCAACAATTCCGTTCTTACGTATATCCTTAATCAACCACTGCATTTCCATAATTTCCCTACGCTGTGCCTTTATGATTTCGTCGGCAAGTTTCCTAACCCTGACATCTTTTATTTGAGACCGTTCGCTAGTTAAAATGGCTATAGAGTGATGGGGTATCATTCCTTCCATGTAGTCAACACCTGTAACAGTTACTTGGCTTCGGACTAGCCATATTCCACTTACAATCAATAAAAAACCCAAACCTAAAACCAAAACATTCTTTTTTCGGTCCTTGTACATTTGTAGCATGTAAAGCAGCATAATTATGACCATTGACCCGCCCATAATCAGTGTCATAAAAAACCTAGTCTCGCTGTACCAGAAATGATCTATAATCTGATATGAATGCGTGTACATTAAAAAAAACATTGCGACCATTGAGGTTGCAATCATTGCAAAAAATTTACCGTATTTTCCTTTGTTGTTCTGTTTGTTTTCCATTTTGTTTAAATTTAAAATTAAAGATTTAGTTAATGAGTGGTATACACATCGTTAAAAAAAGTAAGCGAGCATCCCTACAAATTTTGTGTATTGATTTTTCTTTTTGTGGTCATTTGAATTTTCCATAGTAGTTTAATTTATAGTTAATTATTTGCGTCGTGTTTTAATTATTTTTCTAATAGTTGGTGAACTGGTGTACCAAAGTAGAAATTCACTTAAAACCGTTATCAAGCCTAAAGCGAGAAAGCTCTTAGCACTATATTTGGTCAAATTCTAAATCGGTCAACATATCGCGTTCTTCCACTTTGATTGCTTCTTGTTCTGTGAACTCTTTTTCCTTGCTCCTGTAAGCACATGATAAAGCTCAGGCTCATTAATCCAGTAATCGGATGTATCCGCTATTTCAAAAAATTCTAATGATTGAATGGGTTCCTAATATTTAGTTGAGAACTTCCCAATAAATCTGAAAATGCATTTTGTTCAGGAATCTCTTTTTTGAAATGATCACCGTGTATTTCATCGATTTCCGTCCAACTGAAATAGATACCGCTTATTGTCCACATCAAAAACTGTATGCGTAGGAAGATGCCCAAATTGCGATGTGCCATTCTAATTTTTAGGACTGTTTTTCTTTCGACCATTTAGCTATCAATTTTTTTGTTCGTAATTGCAGGGCATTCGGAGTTACAGATACCGAACTAAAACTCATTGCCAGTGCAGCTATCATCGTGAGAGTAACAATCCCTTAACTCCTTTTTTGATGAAATGGTGTAAAGACTACTGTTATCATCATTATTGCTCATTCCTTCAAAACAATGAATCTCATCCACATCGAAATCCTCCGTATGCAACTTTAATTTTAATGCCCTACATTCAATGTTTCCCGTACATAAATTAAAATTATAGGCATAACCATGCTCTTGCAAATAATTAATTATTTGGAAAAGGGTGTCAAATGTTTTCACAGCTACGATTTTTTTAAGAAACGTATTCATACATTCATTTTATTTTACGTTTCTGGAAGACGAATGCATTTTGGTAATCTTCCATTGGCTGTCAATTTTTTTAAGGATTGAGGTTGCCACACCTTTTTTCTTTATTGTTCGTGTATTACCATTTTCGTCTGGGTTGAGGACTATGGTATATATGTATGTTTCTGTAGTAAAGGCATAGGGTAAATCTACACTTGCATCAATTTCATAATCTGAAAACTCAAATTTTTCGAAATGCCCCAATTCAGGCCCCAAATGATGCTCAATATAATGAGCATAGGTTCCTTCAACACCACCAGATTCAAATACTTCAGATTCTTCTGTAAACAGGTCAAAAGTACCTTCGGTGGTTAGGTTTTGTAGCGCATCCTTATAGGTTTTCATCACATTTATGACTGCCTCTTTTTCGATATTCGTTTCATTTTGACCATATCCCAATGCTGTTACAATTAGAAATAGTGCTAAGATTGTTTTAAGATTTGATGTTTTCATAAAATTTGATTTTTGGTTATTTATTTACTTTAATCCTATTTACATTGGCAATACCAAACACCAATACAAAAAATCGTACAGTGACCTCCAAGATGACCAATGTTTTTGCGGTTATGCTTATAGGTACTATGTCACCATAGCCTACCGAGGAAAATGTAATTAGGCTGAAATAGAACATATCAAAAAATGACAGGGTAGTAGCTGGATTGTCACCGTATTTAAAATGGGACGATTCTATTAGATATAGCGCACAATAGTCAACTGAAAAAGAAATTACGATAAGCGCAATTAAGTATCCAAAAAGGGTTAATACGTGGATTAAGATGTGGCTTTGCCCAATGATTTTCATCAGTTGATTGAAAGCTAAAGCAATGATAAACCCGATTTTGGTTATTGTTAGGCATATCAATATTATTTCGGCAATTGATGTCTCAAGTTTGGGCACCAAATAGAGTTGCACTGCACTGGCAATAAGCACTACAGCTATCACATAATTTGAACTGTTGAATAACTGCCCGTAAAAAGCGGTTGTTGTTTCTATGTCTTTTTCCTTGCTCATTTAGTGGTTATTTACATATATTTTGTCATAGGTTAATGTTTGGTTCTCACTTACTTTCTTTATTATATATTTTTTGTCGATAGCCGTTCTATCTTTTAATCCCATTGACCTTAACAATTCAGCAAATGCTTTTATCGTATTCTTGTGATAATTCGCCACTTTTATCTTTTTATCATCTATTACGAGAGATGCTACCCGTGTTGGGTTCATTGTGGTAATACCGGTTGGACAAGTATCAAGGTTGCATTTTAAGGATTGTACGCATCCCAAGGCAAACATCATCCCCCTTGCGCTGTAGCAGGCATCGGCACCAAGTGCCAACATTCTATAGATATCAAAAGCCGATATTATTTTTCCTGCTGCCATTACTTTAATCTCATCGCGCAACCTATACTTTTTAAGGATGCCGTTTGCGAAATGGACGGCTTCAATTATGGGCATACCCGCCCAATGTAAAGATTCCATATGAGCAGCGCCAGAGCCGCCTTCAGCGCCGTCAATGGCTATAAAATCTGGATAATTTTGCTTTTCGGCAAAGGTTTTTACCATTCTTTTAAACTCATCTTGTTGGCCAATGCACAATTTTATTCCCACAGGTTTTCCATTGGATAGCTTTCTCAATTTTCTAATGAAGCGCAGCATTTCAATGTCATTGGCGAATGCCGAATGAAATGCTGGAGAATGGATTTCTGTTCCCTTCTCCACCTCCCTGAATTCGGCAATTTCCCCAGTGTTCTTCTTTGCCGGCAAAATGGCCCCAAAGCCAGGTTTGGCACCTTGGGAAATTTTTATCTCAATCATTTTAACCACCTCTTCGGTGGCGATTTCCTTGAATTTTTTAGTATCGAATTTTCCATCTTTGGTACGGCATCCAAAATACCCTGTACCAAATTGGAAAATAATATCTGCGTTATATTTTGTGTGATAGGGGGTAAAACCACCTTCGCCCGTGTTTTGGGCAAAACCCGCTATTTTGGCCCCACCGTTCAAGGCGAGGGTGGCATTTTTGCTTATAGAACCATAGCTCATTCCAGCTACATTCAATATGCTTGCAGAATAGGGTTTGGAACATTTTGAACTGCCTATGGTAACCCTGAAATCATCTTTAATTTCCTTTGCGGGATACGTAGAATGGGTAAACCATTCCCTGCCTACTTCATCGTATGGTATTTGTGTTCCAAAAGGTTGGTTTTTGACTGCATCTTCAGCACGCTTGTATACAATTTCCTTTTGAATCCAATTAAAAGGTTGCCCTTCGATACGGTTGAGCAAGAGGGTTTCCTGAACCACGTGGCGCTGTTCTTCAAGAAGGTTTGTAACCCTTCCTAAAAGCGGATATGTTTTTTTAATATTGTCGGATTTTTGAAAATAGTCAATTAGACCCAAAACGAGGAATGGAAGTAGTATCAAAGCCAACCACCACAAATGTGGGTATAGCATGATTATGGCGGCTAACGCCAAAACCAATATGATGCTCGTAATAACAAATCCATTTCTCATTTTATTTTTAATGTGAGTGTCCACCACTTTCATTATGCCCTTCTTCGGCTTCATTACCCAAATATTTCCCTTGTGGGCCAACCCCTTCAATATACACCAGTTGTGCACCATAATGACCGGCCTGAGAGACGGAAAAGGCCGAAAAAGCCATCACCAACAACACAGCAATCTCAAAGCCCCGTTTTAGTTTTAACCAGAACAGGCTAATAACTTTCAAAACTGCTGCCAATGCACTCGACCAGATCGTCCAGTTGGCGTATTTATCGTGCTGTTCCAATACTTTTTTGGCCATTTCGGTAAGTCCCTCGGTATGTGGATGGACCAACGTACCCGCCGCATAAGCGCCAATGAAGCCTGAACCTATAACCAATAATATGACCCAGTCCAGCGAACGTTTCAACACAAATAATTGAATCAGTTGCAATATGACAGCGAACAGCAACAGCACAATAGGGAAATGCACGACCATTGGGTGCAGGTTTGGAAATTCATCGAAATTAGCTTTAGTATTAGCTTGTAAGGTGGGAACAGAGTTACTTGCAGCCACAGTTACATCGGCTTCCTCATTTTTTATTTCTGTCGTTGTATTAGAACTTGTAGAATTATTTGCGGCAAACGCAATCGATAAAATGCCAGTGTACGCAAAAATTAATAAAGTGAAAAATAGTTGTGTTGGTTTCATTCCTATAGTTTTTAATTAGTTTCCGGTTAATTGCAGCCATAAAGCCGCCATAATTATAAGGGCTATAATTCCATAAATGATATAGTTGAACCATTTTTTAAAACCACTTTTTTTTTGTTCTTTTTCATTTCTTATTTTGCAGCAATCTTTCATAGGCTTACTTTTTTTTGTGCCTGTCAAGGGAAGGGGTTTTTTCAACTAACTTAATTAAGAAGACCCTTCCCTTACAGGACTTTTATACTACCTTCAATTGGAAAAGATTAACCAACTAACCAATCAATGAAAAAAATTCCTTTCCTATTTTCAGGTAGGCATCTACATGGTAAAAGTTTCTTATAAACTTTTTTTAAGTTGGGTCATATATTCTATGATCTCTTTTTTTTCCGATTTTGAAAATTTTGCGTCCCTATGAATAAACGTATAGGAGGCCAGTGGCATTTGATCATCTTCTATCTGACTGATGATCGACCGCAGTTTGCTGGTTTTTCTTCGGTCGGAAAAATCTCCCCATTCATTGAAATTTAATTCCTTTTTTCCTTCTTCAATATGGTTTTCTAGAAACCAGGCCACTGGCTGTATTTTGTTGTACCAGGGATAATTGGTATTGTTACTATGACAATCATAGCAGGAAACCCGCAACGATTTTTCGACCGTTGCGGGTACATTGTTCACAAACATAAAATCGGTTGGCGGCACCGTTTCGCCCTGGTTGTAATCCACAGGAAAAAATTGAATAGCCAATAAAGCCACCAATGCTATCCACGCTATTGTCTTAAAGATTTTCAATTAGTTAATCTCTTTTTGCATTTTTCCACATCCCGGCATTCTGCTGCCCATATATGGGTTTTTGATTTCTTCGGTACTACTTAACCATTGTGCACCTTTATTATCGTTGTACATCGGACAATAATCCTGATATAATTTTATATTGGTACCAGTTATAGCAATCATATCTATCATATCTTTGCTTAAAATATCGAAATGCTCCCTTTGATGAGCTATAGGGCTTTCTGCTATATGTTCTGCGTGTTCCTTTGCATCCTCAATAATATCAGTTAATTCCTGTTGTTCTTCCGAGGAATAACCATTCTTATCGAAATTTTCAAAGTCGGTCACCAACATTCCTCCTGCTTCTGCAGCATCTTCTTGGTTGTCTGCTACAAGTGCATTTTTGATTTTAAGGTAGTTATTTATAATTGCGGATGACGCGTCCTTACCTGAATTCTCACCTCTCATTCTTTCTGATCCATTGTGATCCTGTTCATTTTCCTGATGCATTTCATTGCTCATTGGCTTTGACTTTTCGGGGTCGTTCTTGTTTGCGTCCTTACAGGAAACTGTTATCATCATTACGGCAGCGAGTGCGATTGTGTACATTGTGCTTTTAATCATTTCTGTTTTCATTTTATTGTGTTTTATTTTTTGGGTTATTTATTAATTTTTTTCTTTACCAATCCACATTTTAGCATTTTTTCGCCAAAATAATGGTTAAATTTCTTTGACATTGGCATACCAATAGGCAGTTCATTGCTAAAGGCCAACGGGCAGAATTTTTTGTAAATCGCACCTCCAGACAGGGCGTCTTCAAACATAGGCCCCTCCTTTTCCGTAAACTGAAAAACTTTCTGACTTCTTCTATATTTTCAGCTTCGGCTATCTGTTGTACGAGCTTTTTCATTTCCATTCGTTCCTCCCCAAACGATCCTGCCATATCCTTGCTAATAGATTTTGCTTGGCTCTTATCGCTTTCTGTCAATGCCATTTTTTCCAGATAGTTATGCCATGTTCTACCGGTCATCACATCTACAATAAAATCTTGGTCTGCAAAGTCGGTAGTCATTTTTTCTTCTTTCCTCACCTATTAAGGTGTATCAATTATGACAGTCTGCTTTTCCTTACATCCTCTAAATGCTATTAGCACATGTCATCTTCATCCAGACAGGCATCTGCACAATAATTGCAATGTAATACGCAGTTGTTCAATGCTTCAATCAATTTTGAACTTTTCATAGGTTCCATATTTAAATTAATAATAAATTACTTTGTTGAAATTAGAAAATGGTATTAGTTATAGACAAGCTTTGATACTTGCGCTCTTAGTGTTTTCCATCATATATCATTGTTTTACTTTTCTCATATTCTTCCTCTCTTATTTCTCCTTTGGCATATCTTTCATCCAAAATTTTAATAGCCTCCTTACGCTTTTTCTTCTTTCTGCCCGCGTAAATAAAAATAGAAAGAACTATAACCCCAATTAAAATCAGCCAATCCCATTTGTTGTAAACCATTCCCTTTACTTTTAAAATCTTAGAGAAAGCCCACCACCCGGACCAAAGCGGTTATCATAACTTCCCATTAGCGAAAAATTCTTGGATAAGAAATATTCTATACCGGTACTCCAGGTAATTTCTTTTTTAAAATTATCCCCTTGTGGCAACTCATCTACCCATCCAAAATCGGCCTGGTACTCGTAGGTTCCAAACAGAATGGTCCTTGGGAAGATCGCTATGGCACGACTTAAACTTATCTGTGGCCGCAACTTACTGTCCATACGAACATCAAGGGTAAAAAGGTAAGGGGTAAGGTAGCGTATACCTGCAATGGCGGTCGTATTTATTTCCTCCAGGCTGTCCTCCATTCCATTTTCAATATTCACACCACCAAAAACGGTCAAATAATCATATAGATACCTGTCATAAGCCGCTTCTACTTCCAAATTTTTGTTCCATCCGTATTCAGCTCTCAGGGAAAACTGGTTGCGTATGTTTGAACTTACCAAGTTCAATGCGGTCATATTGGATGCGGCATCCACCATCCCCCAAGAGTAGTACTGATCGGTCTCATCAATAAGTTTGGACACAGGATATTCTTCCATCCTAGGGTCACGTGGCGTACCATAGCTTACTATGCGGGACATTCCGCCCACCAAATGGTATAGAATATGGCAATGGAAAAACCAGTCGCCGTATTCATTGCCATAGAATTCAATGGTTATCCTTTGCATAGGCGGTACATTCACCGTGTGTTTCAGGGGGGAATATTCACCGTTCTCGTTGATGACCCTAAAGAAATGCCCATGCAGGTGCATAGGGTGGTGCATCATGGTCAGGTTATTGAAGGTAATCCGGGTTACCTCGTCCCCCTTTATCTTGATTTTATCCGCTTCGGAAAGGGGCACACCGTTCATACTCCAGACATACCGTTGCATATTCCCTGTAAGATTCAACAGGATTTCGGTTACCGGCACATCGGGATCATAGTTAGTCTTTTCAGGTGATTTTAGGTAATCATAGTTGTATTCTGAAAACATACCCATGCCCTGCATACCGTTCTTTTTATCCATTTTCATACCATCCATTCCAGTCTGTTTCTTCATTTCGGAATCCTTTTCCATATCCATTTTTGCCATTTTGGAATGGTCCATCTGCATGGAATCCTTTTCCATACCCATTATATTTGACTTCTCCCTGTTCATATTGCCCATACCTTCCGATCCGGCATTGGGAGCCATATCGTTCATACCTTCCATCTTCATGGTACCGTCCATTTGCATTCCCCAATCCTCGGCCATTTTATAGGGGTCTATCTTACCGGGCCTAAATTTTAATGCCGGGGCGCCCATTCTCATCTTCATCTTTGCCATTTGCTGCATCATCCCTATTTTATCCGGCTTGGGAACGTCCGGGGCAGCAACGATCGGGCCCTGACCCAGATAGGCGGTTGCGGTACCGGAACCATCCTGGGCCATAATCTTGAATTCCAACTTGCCAGTTTCCGGTATGGTCACGATATAATCGTAGGTTTCTGCAACCGCAATAAAAGTTTTGTTCTTTCTTAAGGGAACAACGTCCTTGCCATCGGCTGAAACCAATTGTGGGTCTTCCCCACCAAAGGTCATCCAGAACGAGGTGGATGCAGAACCATCGATAATGCGCAGACGGACTTTCTCCCCGGGCTTGAACTCGGGATATTCGACCTTTTCCTTTCCATTGATCAGAAACGCGGGATAGTAAATATCCGCTATATCCGCACTTTCCATGCGTTGCCTCCAGAAATTAAATTGGGCGCCCAGAGCACCTCTTTTGATGACCTGGTTCAACGGTGTGGCCGTTCCCTTCCTGATGTTGTACCATTCCGTGCCACGTTTTAAAAATCGCATTACATCCCTGGGTTTCTCATTGGTCCAATCTGAAAGAAGTAGTACCAGTTCCTTGTCATACTCCAAATCTGTTTCTTCCTTTGGCTGGATAACAATAGGGCCATAAACACCACTTTGTTCCTGAAGCATGGTATGGGAATGGTACCAATAAGTACCGTTTTGCTTAATTTCAAATTCATATTTCAGGGTTTCTCCGGCTTCAATGGGGGGTGTGGACAGATAAGGCACCCCATCGTAGAAATTGGGCAAAAGAAGGCCGTGCCAGTGTATCGATGATTCTACGCTCATCTCGTTCTTGACATAGATTACTGCGTATTCACCTTCATTAAATTCAAGTGTCGGCCCTGGTATCTGACCATTTATGGTCATTCCCATAACCTCTTTGCCCGCCTTGTTTACGGCTTCTTCCCGCAGTGTAAGGGTATATTCCCTTATGGGTAGGTTATCTACATTCCCTTCTAACGAAGGTTCAGTTTGGGCTATTCCTAAACTTGTAGTCAGAAACACAACAAGCAAAGTGATTTGTCTAATCATAAAGTGCATTTTTATTGATTTAGTAGCTTATTGTGATTAATCCTCATACATTTAAGTATTTTACATACTTTTTTTATACTGGTATATTGTGTTTTCATTTATTTGAATTTATCAAAGAATATTAATTAGAAAATCTTGGACAGCTTTTAGAATAATCCAAACCAAAAAAGGTGTGAATTGATTGGAGCGAGATTATCTCCTCTATGATATAATTAGATTGTTAAATAAAGAGATTGGTTTAGTGGATTCTATTACGAGAATACAGTAATATAAGCACATCCCGGAAATCCAGAAGTGCTTAAAAAACCCAGATAGTTTTCGGGCTCTTTTCTAAAAATCAAATTAAATAAGTCTCGTAGAGTATCTGAACGTCCCGTTCAATAAAGGGGGGCGAGTAATCCTTGAAGGGAACGATGTTTTCATCAAGTCCCTCGAAAAGATTTACATAAGTATAGAAGAATGTGGCAAAAAAGGTCTGTTGCTCAAAAATAAGGTTGTTGAATGCTATTTTAAGGTCATCGCTGCCTTCCTTCACGATTTTTTGGTCAGAGCAACATGATTTTTTATCAATAGAAGGGTTCTGACAAGGCTTACTAAGCTGGTTACGATAGCTATCGACCTCCATTCCACAGCTTTCCGCCTTGGAAAAGAAACTAAAATCAATCAAAGAGTTTCCGCAATAATGTATATTTAGCGTAAAGGACATTATAGTTGATACAACCACAAATGCCATCAAAACAGATATTATTTTGTAAAAAACTTTTTTCACAAATGTAAAATTACGAAATTTTAACAGTAACTACTCGGTTTAACAAAATTTTAATGGGACCTCACATCCTTCAGGAGACGAACATTTAGAAAACTCAAATAATACCCGGGTATTGTAACCTATTTCTTTACTAAGTATGACTAACTCATTAGAAACAACCTAAAACTGAAAATCATCGTTGATCGAGGTTTACCTAACCAATTTCCCTGTATCAAAACTTTAAGAAATTTCTCCCTTTGTTGTTTGAATCCGATTGCCAGGGTTGAACAAGATCCTGCTACAACAGAAATCTCAAAATCCTACATCTATCTACGAGAAAATTTTTTGCAAAGCATCCCTTATCCCTGGCGTAAATTCATAATAAATAGCGCTAACTTATAGGTAGAAAATTTTGCAAGTATCCCAATATCCCGGTTGTCTGTGACAATTTTAGTTTAGGTCTTAAAATTACTAAGATCGCGTTCTACACCATATCCAGGGTGCAGATAATTAAACTGTATTTAAATTTCTTTGTGGTTTCAATTCTATCATCTCGAAAAGGTTTGTAGTCCCTGCAAACACCTATTAAATTTATGCTTATAGTGTTCCTCTTCAAACTCTTCTGTACTTTGCCTGCAGGACTATTTACATTACAATGCTTAACTATCGAATCTCTTTCAGGCTCAGGCTTTAGTCATTACTTTTTCATTCAAATAGGGCAACAATTTAGCCTCTAAAAAGACTTGTGCTTACAGGTGTTTTAAAACGGTGCAATCTTACTTCAAAATTAACAGAGGAAGGTTTGAATGAAAAACCAACTCTTTCCTGAATCCTTTATTAAACAACTTTTCAAAAAATCCGTGGTCGCGATAAATCAGCGTCAAAACATCGATTGAATTTTGCCAATAAAATTTGGAAATCTTTTCTTGAGGATCAGCATCGTTAAAACAATGGAATGCAACGATCTCCGTATTGAGGATTTTCGAGTAATATTCATTAACTTCCTTTTCATTAATTTCCTTTTCATCGTTTTCTGAAAAATGAATCAGGGAAATACAGGCATCCAAAGTTTTTAAAAGTTTGGCAAAGAAATCCGGTTTAAAAGAAATTTCAAAAAAATTGTCCTTATCCAGGGCCAAGCCAATATTCTTAATATTATATGACTCTATCGTTTCAGGAATAACCAATACCGGACAAGGGGCATTACGACTAACTTTTTCACTAAGGGTGCCCATAAAAAATTCTTCAATGGAAGAATCAATACCTTCAGTGCCCATAAGTATCATATCGACATTTTCATCTTTTGCCGTTTGACAGATAAATTTTTCAATGGCACCTACTCCCATAATCAATTTATAATTTTCAGTTTGGAATTCCGGATAATTTTCAAGGAATTCTTTTATTTTATTACGATAATATTCTTCATACGAGGGAAAATTATCTGGTACCGGATAAGTCATGGTTCCCACCCCCACAAACCCGTTGGAAGGTATGGGAGCAGTGTAGGCATGAGCGATAATCATTTCTACATTAAGCTTGCGGGCTAACATCAACGCATAACTAATAGCTGTTGCAGCAGCCTGCGAAAAATCTATTGGAATTAAAATTTTGGTAAGTTTCATATTTCAAAGTTTTTGTATGTTAATAATTATAATGAATTTGGCATTCGATATTTATAGGGATTTTCTTATTGTTCAATGATGACATCGATTTATGTGATTTCTATGAGACCTTTTATTTATCCTCCAAGGTCATAGAACCATTCTTCGGCTTTCATAATTCCTTTTTTTATGGCGTCCTCCCTGGTGTAATCCTCTTCCATCACCAGATTTTTAGCAATTTCGAGAGCTTTCTTTTTTACTAAAGGATGGAGACCGTCCAAACGAGCATTAAATTCTTCAAACGTCCATTGCATAAATTTTATCCATTTGGGCTGAATCATATTTTTCTATTGTGCATTTCAGCCTTCGTTATACCTCGTTCAAGAGCTTCTTCTTTGGAGCAGTTTTTATTTGAATAAAAACCTACTGCATATTTTACTGCTGCTACCCTTATATTCTCATCCAATTGATTGAGCCTTTCCTGATAGTCTTTGAACAAATCTTCCATAATTTTTAAAACAATTTTAATACGAAAAAAACCATTACCATTAAATATACAATATATGCTGCATCAAAGGCGAAAATTTGCCAGCGGGTAAATCCGTGCTGTTCCTTGCTCTGATGAATAAATAATGAATATAACAAGGGCATTAAACCCACAAAAGCCAGGTTTACCCAATAAAGTTGAAAATCCTCAATCGGGGTGGTTACTAAAGCAAGCGGAAAAAAGGCCAGTGTCATAGTTACGGCATTATCTGCAATCACACTGGTGGTGCCCGCTGTCACCTCGCCCCCTTTTACCACGCTCCAGGTCTTAAAAATTTCCGGTGCCGTGGTCATTATGCCCGTGATAAAAAGGCCACCCACGATTTCAGAAATGCCCAAGACAGAAACGATATTTTCAGTTGCCTTAACAATAAAAAAGGCACCGGTCGCAATGGCAATGGCCCCGGCAATCGATAACAAGACCTGTTTTTTGTTCCATTCTACATTTTTGCCCTTTTCCTTGCCTTTTACTATGGCGTGGGCCAGGAATGCAATATATGCACCCAGCATAATCCACCCGTCTATTGGTTGTAGCCCGCGCCAGGGCTTTGGCAAGGTCAAAATGGCAACAAGGGCGATAATGCCCAGATAGGGAAGGGACAATACTGCAACCGAACGTTTGTTTAACGCCAAAATGTTTTTATCACGATGTTCTTGATGTTCCTTGTTGTTCTTGAACTGTTTCCTTGAAGCAAAATAAGCTATGGTCACCATCAAGGGAATGGAAATAATATTGGAACCCAACAAATTGCCCAGGCCAATATCGGAAACGTCCCGTGCCGCACTTGCAATGTTTATGGCAACTTCAGGGCTTGCCGTGACAATGGCAAGGAATGCGGCACCTGCAGAAGCGGTAAGGCCCCATTGCTTGCGGAGCAACTTCAAAGGGGTCAACAATCGGTCCGCACCCCAGTGGGCGGCCCAGGCCGCTAATCCCAATATTACTACCCAAAGCCAGACATTCATCGTATATAGTTGTTTAAAATTGTTCTGTTAGCATTCGTATATTCAAATGTTTATTATTTGAGTTTTTTTGTCTTGTGATGTTTTTTATGAAAAACCAGGAGTAAAAGAACTCCCGTACTGATCCAAACATCCGCTGTATTGAATACAGGGTCGAAAAACGTAAAATGATCCCCGCCCCAAAATGGCAACCATTCCGGAAGCCTGGTGTCTATAATCGGAAAGAACCACATATCGACCACATTACCGTTTAAAAATCCCGAATAACCACCGCCCGACGGGAATATTCCCGCAATATTTTGAAGTGCCGGGTCACTTTTTTCAAAAATCATTCCGTAGAAAGCTCCATCAATCAAATTGCCTAGCGCACCTGCGTATATAAATGCTGCACTGATTAAAAAAAACTGGGCATATCCCTTCTTAATCATCTTATGGATATAAAAAGTTCCCAATATGATCGCTGCCAACCGGAATAAAATTAAAACAACTTTGGCCAGATAACCATCGCCAAACTTGAATCCCCAGGCCATCCCGGAGTTTTCCAAAAAATGTAACCGAAACCAATCCTGGCCAAACACATAATATTCCTCTCCATAATAAAAATTAGTCTTAACCAATATTTTTATTGTCTGGTCTATGGCCAACAATAGTAAAATCAGCAGGATTATAGTTCTTTTCTCCACAATTGGTTTGTTGCCATTTGATACTATTTGATGTTGTACATTCAAATTATTTCGACAATTTTAAAATTCTAATGGCCCCGCGCATCACAAAGGCAAACACAACACCCCCTATGACCAAATCGGGCCATTTACTGTCCAAAAAATAAACCAGCACCCCTGCCAGTATTACCCCGCCGTTCACAATAATGTCGTTTGAGGTAAAGATGGCACTTGCCTGCATATGCGCCTCCTTACTCTTGGCCTTGTTTATTAGCCATAGAGAGACCAGATTACCAATAAGGGCGAAAATAGAAACGACAATCATCCACTGAAACAAAGGGGTCTCACTACTGCTCAAAAACCTTCTCAACACCTCAGAAAATCCCAGCAGGGCCAACGCCATCTGAAAATAGCCACTGAATTTCGCCACTTCCTTTTTTCTGGTAATAGCACCGCCTACGGCAAAAAGGCTCAAGGCATATACAATGGAATCAGCCAACATATCCAGTGAATCGGCAATAAGACCCATCGAGGAAGAAATCCAACCCGTGGTCATTTCGATAACGAAAAAACCAAAATTAATGTACAAGACCCACCAGAGTATCTTCTTTTGTTTGGTCTCGTCTTCGGCAATAGGTGTTTCCGCCTTTTCTGTTCCCAAAAGTTTTTCCCCCAGCTTTAATTCCCCCAATACGGTGTTTACTTCCTGAGCATTCCCCTTATGGTATACATCTAATTTCCTATTTGGAATGTCAAAATCCAGATATTTGATTTGAGGGTTTGACTCAAGTTTCATCCTTATCATCTGTTCTTCAGAAGGGCAGTCCATTTGGGTAACCTTAAAAGTGCTTTTATTCATATTTCCTTATTTACCGTATCCTATGCAGAGTTTTAATATTTTTATTTTTTTGTTTTACCGGCGAGCTTAAAAATAAAATAAGTACGCCTATTAAGGCCGCGATAGAGGAAGCGATCAAAATGCTTATTTTTGAAACCTTTACCAGCTCTGGATTGGTAAAAGCCAGGTTGGTTATAAACAGGGACATGGTAAAACCAATCCCGGCAATCATTCCAACCCCCAAAATATGTTTCCATTTTAAAGAACTATGAATGGAAGAAACACCTATTTTCTGTCCAAGCCAGGTGAAGAGACTAATACCAGTTACTTTCCCAACGGCAAGCCCGGCGATTACCCCTAAACCCAAGGAACTGGAAACAACTTCTAAAAAACTTACATCTAACTTTACCCCGGCGTTGGCAATCGCAAATATTGGGATAATAAAAAAAGCATTAAAGTCGATAAGGGAGTTCTCTAATTTTAGCAACGGAGGCCTTGAATTCTCAGTATCTTTTTTGATTGCTTTTAGAATTAGGCGTTGCTTTATATCCTGAAGGGGATTTTTAGTTTCAATATCTGCTTCTTCCAACTGACCCAGATTCCGGGTGGTTCTATCCTTAAGGTGTTTACTGTCCAGTTTAGGCCTTACGGGAATGGTAATAGCAAATAACACTCCCGCAATGGTGGGATGGACACCTGAATTCAGAAAAAAGTACCATAGTACAATTCCACCTGTAATATACCATAACAGGTTCTTAACCCTAATTTTATTTAGTACCAAAAGGCCAACAAATATTCCGAGGCCACCAACCAGATAAAACCAGCTTATTTGACTGCTGTAAAAAAGGGCTATAACCAGAATGGCACCCACATCATCTGCTATTGCCAATGCCACCAAAAATATTTTCAACTGAGAAGGTATTTTTTTTCCCAAAAGACCAATAATGCCAAGGGAATAGGCTATATCCGTAGCCATTGGTATTCCCCATCCCCTTATATAAGCTGTTCCTGAATTAAAACTTGCGAATATCAGGGCAGGAACTATCATACCTCCTAATGCTGCCAGAAGTGGAGAAGACGCTTTTTTAAAGGATGATAATTCCCCTACCAGGACTTCCCTTTTCAATTCCAAACCAGCAACCAGAAAGAAAATTGCCATCAGGCCATCATTGATCCATTCTTCAATAGTTAGCCCAAAATTAAAATGTTCTGAGAATTCAATTACAAACTCATCTTTAAGATAATGGTGGTACATCTCCGAAAATTGGGAATTGCCCAAAAAAAGGGCTACGATAGTAGCAATAATCAAAAGGATGCCGCCCGCCGTTTCCCTATCGAGAAACTTCTGTGCGGTTTCCCTCACATAAGCCAACGCTGACTGTGCTTTTTGGGGTTCATTCATAGTAACATCTTTTTCCTTATTCTCCATTCCAAAATTTATATATGCAACGCCCGGTCTTCGGTAGCGGCCAAGCAGGCTTCCTTAAAGGTTTCTGAAAATGTGGGGTGTCCGTGGGACATCCGTGCAATATCTTCTGCCGCTGCCCTGAATTCCATCGCTACGACAGCTTCCGTATAACTATCGGCTATGCGCGGACCTATCATATGAACGCCCAAAATCTCATCGGTTTCCTTGTCCGCAATCACTTTTATAAAGCCGTCCGTGTCCATACTTATCTTGGCCCTTGCATTGGCCTTGAAAGGAAATGAGCCCGTTTTTATTGCTCTACCTGCTTCCTTAAGTTCCTCCTCGGTAAGGCCCACGCCGGCCACTTCCGGTTGTGTATAGACAATGTTTGGTATGAGGGAATAATTGATATGCGGCTTTTGTCCCGCAATGCGTTCGGCTACAAAAACACCTTCTTCACTGGCCTTATGGGCGAGCATCGCCCCACGGACTACATCTCCTATGGCATAGACCCCTTTTATATTGGTTTCCAGGTTGTCATCTACCTTTATTTGTCCTTTGTCGTTGGTTGCCACTTCCAGGTTTTCGAGGCCCAGATTGTCGGTATATGGTTTTCTGCCTATGGCCATTAGGCAAAGGTCTCCTTCCAACTGCATTTCCTTGTCGTCTTTCCTGTTCTGTGCGGTAAGGCTTACTTTACCTTCTGCTGCCACAGCTTTTGTGACCTTGTGCTCCAGATAGAAATCAATATCCTGTTTCCTTAGGGACCTGTACAATTGATGCCCTACAGATTTGTCCATTGTATAGATAAGCCCATCGAAATACTCTACGATGGAAACCTTTGAGCCCAACCTGGCGAAGACCGAACCTATTTCGACCCCAATGACACCACCTCCAACGACCATCAATTGTTTGGGGATTTCTTTGAGGGCAAGGGCTTCCGTAGAGGAAATAATCCTTTTTTTATCTATTTCTATGTTGGGCAGTGATGCGGGTTTTGACCCCGTGGCGATGACCATCTTATCGGTTTCTATGGTTTGTGTTTCGTCCTCGCCCTTAATTTCAATGGTGTTCTTATCCTTGATAGTTCCGTGGCCTTCATAAACGGTAACCTTGTTCTTTTTCATCAGGTAGGCTACCCCGTTGATGATTTCCCCCACGACATCCTGAACCCTTTGGTTCATTTTTGCAATATCTATATTCGCCTCCTTGACACCAATGCCAAAATCCTCGAATTGGTGTTTGAGCTTGTGGTAATGTTCCGAGGCTTCCAGCCAGGCTTTTGAAGGGATGCAACCCACGTTAAGGCAAGTGCCGCCGAGGGTGCTGTACCTTTCGATTATAGCCACCTTAAAGCCCAGTTGTGCCGCACGTATGGCACACACATAGCCACCGGGACCGGAACCAATAATTGATATATCATATTTTTCCATTGTTATATTTTTTTGGTTAAATAAGGTGGAAGAACCTTGAACTTGACTCTTGGGAGCAAGGGTTCAAGGTTCTGGATCTCCCACCTCTTATTTTTCCTTACATTTTACACATATTCCTTTTAATACCAGGTTGACATCGTTTATTTTATAATCACTTGGTAAACTTTCTTCCGGTATTTTATTTGGCAAACAGATTGTTTTCTTACATTCGGTACAATGAAAGTGCAGATGTAAATCCGTACCGTATTTACTTTTTGTATTTTCACCGGAAATCGCAAATTTTGCTACTCCGGTTCCATCATTAATCTGATGAATTAGTCCTTTATCCTCATAGATTTTAAGGCTGCGATAAAAAGTCGTTCTGTTTGCTGTTTTATTGGTTTCGCTCTTTTTAGCAAAGACCTTTTTTAAATCGGAAAAGGACACGGCACTTTGCTTCCTTCTCAGATACCTGTATATCTTGGACCTCATTTGAGTAGGGCGAATACCGTGACTGGATAATATTTTTTCCGTTTTGTTCATTTTTAATGTTGATTCAAAGGTAGCCTCCTTTACTAAGTTTATTTCTTGAATGCTAAAAGCCGAAGCGCATTACCTACCACTACCAATGTAGAACCTTCGTGGATGGCCACCGCGATACCAATACTGGCCCAGCTCATTATCGTGGCCGGTATGAGCAACGCTACCACGCCAAGGCTTACCCACAGGTTCTGCCTAATAACGGACTTGGCTTTTCTGCTCAGCCCTATGGCAAAGGGTAGTGTTTCCAGTTTGTCCGCCATCAGCGCTATATCTGCAGTCTCCAGGGCTACGTCGCTGCCTGCAGCACCCATGGCGATACCTACCGTACTGTTTGCCATAGCCGGGGCATCGTTTACCCCATCCCCCACCATAGCCAGTTTGTTCTCCTGTTCAGATAATTTTTTGATGGCCTCCACTTTTTCTTCGGGCAGCAGGCTACCACGGGCTTCTGTCAGCCCGATTTCCTCCGCTACTGCATCGGCAACTTTCTGGTTGTCGCCCGTAAGCATGATCATCTTCTTGATACCTATTTCCTTTAGTTGCGAAAGGGTTTCTCTGGCCTTTTCCCGTGGGGTGTCCATAAGGCCCAACATTCCTATAAATTCATCGCCCCTTTTTATTAGCATCGTGGTCTTTCCTTGGCCTTCAAGGTTTCTTACCTTTTCTGAGACTTTATCGGGGACACCATCATCTATATCCTCAAAGAGTTCCAGATTGCCTATAAAGACCGGGCTTCCCTGATAGCTCGCCTTTATACCCTTGCCCTGTATGGCTTCCAGGTCATTGGCATCAGGTATCTTGTTGTCCTTTCCCAGCAGTTCCATACCGTCCCGTACCACGGCTTTCGCCAAGGGATGGTCGCTGAGTTCTTCCACCGCGACAGCAATTTCCAAAAACTCCTTTTCCTCAATGTTGCCTATAGTTTTCACATCGGTGAGTTTTGGTTTTCCCTCGGTAAGGGTACCCGTCTTGTCAAAAGCCAGTGCGGTAAGTACCCCTAGGTCTTCCAATGGGCGACCACCTTTTATCAAAACCCCGCCCTTTGCAGCCCTTGCCACACCACTCAATACTGCAGAAGGCGTAGAAATGGCCAGCGCGCACGGACTTGCAGCTACCAATACCGCCAGAGAACGGTAGAGGCTCTCGCTCCAGGTCTCATCGATGACCAAAAAGGCGAAGTTCAAGAGAATGACCAGTATGATGACCGCCGGCACATAGTACCGCTCAAATTTATCGGTCAACAACTGGGTAGGCGATTTTTGCTCTTGAGCCTCCTGCACCATCGTGACCAGGCGGTTAAGGGTCGAGTCCTTGGCCTCTTTGATTACCTTTATCTCCAGGGTATTGTTGCCGTTGATAGTCCCTGAGAACACACGGCTTTCATCGGGTATATCGCTCTTTGCGGTATATTCTTTACCGGTATTCTCTATCGGTGTTTTGTCCACCGGAACGCTCTCCCCGGTAATGGGCGACTGGTCCACACTACTTTTACCCTTTATGATGACTCCATCGGCGGAAATCTTGCTGTTAGGCCTCACCATGATAATGTCACCCACCTGTAGTTCTTCTATGCTCACCTCCACGGTATCGTCATCCTTTTTAAGCAGGGCCGTTTTGGGGGCGAGGTCCGTTAATGCGGCAATGGATTTTTGGGCTTTAGCCATCGCGTAGTGTTCCAGGGCGTGCCCTAGGCTGAACAGAAAGAGCAGCAAAGCCCCCTCTGCCCATTCGCCCAGATAGGCTGCACCCGCTGCCGCGACCAGCATTAGGAAATCGATTTCAAACTCGCCCTTGGCCACTTTGGTAACAGCCTCCTTCAAGGTGAAAAAGCCACCAAAAAAGTAGGCGGCCAGATACAGGCCAAAGGGAATATTGTCCGAAATTCCGGTGAATTTTTCCAACAGGAAACCTGTAATTAGCGTGGCCCCACTCAAAATGGCAAAATAGAGTTCTGTGTTTTTGCCGAGGATACCACCGTGGCTATGCCCGTGGCCGTCCTTTTTGCCTTGTTCGTTGTTTTCTTCCATAATTAAATACTTTTTTGATGAGGGCGTTTAATCCATTCAAGTGCATTTTCTTTATTGGTCTTTTCAAAAAATTTTACTTCCGAACCGGTAAAAAAATCAGTTGCCTTCGCGGCCCATTCCTGCCATTTTTTATTGCCCACAAAGGCCATCTTACCGTAATCTCCCAAGTGTGCTGAATCAATCTTTAGGTCTTCCCAGAATCCTTTAAGGGTATAACCTACAAAATCTTCTATTTCAAAATAAAAATCCACTTTATGGCCTTTTTCTATGATATTATGAATGAGCGGGTGCAGCTTGCGCATATCCTGTTCCGTAAGTTTTCCGCTGATTTTAGCGGCAATAAGATTTTCCTCTTCTAAGTTTATTATCTGTAGCATTTTTATAAATTTTAGTCAATCTAAATAAAATAACCGTGCAAAGGGTGTGCAATTATCCCGGTGCGAACGCCCCCACACACTGGACCACGTTTAATTGTATTGTGTCCCATTACAAGGTTGGCATAAAATACACCCCGTATGGTTTTTACTATTCATTTCATCGTTTTTTCTTTTTAAAAAATGGAAAATGATGGGAAACCAGCAGGAGTATAATCAGAAAGGCACCAGTTATGCCGATTAGGTACATTCCGTATCCTATTGCAATACCTATTCCGGCAGTGGCCCAGATGGTAGCTGCGGTTGTTAACCCCGATATAGAATGCTTGACGCTGTCCCTAAAAATGATACCTGCTCCCAAAAACCCAATCCCCGAAACAATATTTGCGACAATCCTGGTTTGGTCTGCCACTTCAATATGCGTATTGATGATGGTTAATAGTGCCGCTCCCAAACAAACGGAAGCATAGGTTCTTATGCCAGCGTCGTGACCATGAATTTCACGGTCAAGCCCAATCAAGAAACCTAGTAACAAGGCAACCAATAATCTGGGAATCAGCGTTATTTCAGTTTGCAAATCCATATCATAAAACGTAATATGTTTCAGGTTTCTTTTTCTCGGGTATATCCTTATCGCCCGTCATTTCCTTCAAATTAATTTCTATTGTTTGTGCCAGATCGGTCATAGGCGTATCCATTGGATTATTTTCGAAGGGGTCCTGCATTAAAATTGATGTTTTTTCAATAGCTATAAAGATCAAAGGGATAGCGATGGTAAGACCAATTTCCACAGAGAGGTAGTTGTCTGACAGGCCGAAAGGCAACATTGTTGCAAATACATAAATGATCAGGTGTATCAAAAGGCTATGTGCCTTAGGAAAAACTGTGTTTTTGATCCTTTCACATTTGCCCATTGAATCGCAGAGGCGCGCTATCGTGCTATCAATTTGCACCTGTTGGAATTTATTGATCACCTTATCGTTAAGGGCTCCTGATAAGGCTACAGAATGTTTTAGCAGAATGGCATTCGGCACATTTTGATCATTAATGTCCTGAACTTTTAGATAGCCAGCTACCTTAGGGGAAAAGTCCACTTTCCTTAAGGACTCACCCAGTGCATAGCACCACACAATTTGTCGTAAAACTATTTCTTTGATCCTAAATTCATACTGGTCATCCTTCTTATCATAAAAGGTAATGCTCTGTCGTACCAAAGTACGAGAGTCGTTAACAATGGCTCCCCAGATAATCCTGGCTTCCCACCAGCGTTCATAGGCCTGGTTTGTCCGAAACCCTAGTAACAAGGCTACGGCTGTCCCAAAAACCGCAGTTATACCTATTGGAATGGATATCCTGGATAAAAACCCATACTGGTCCAAAATGCCTACTGCAACGGCATAGATCACAATTAAGACAATGTCGAATTTTATATATTTTAAAAAGGAAAATATCGATATTCGTTTATTTAGGAGCATAACTGTTGGTTGAGGCTTGAATGCCAGTTCGATTGAAAATATTTTGATCGTATGTCGGCTTTTAAACCATATTCTATTCCCAGGAAAACTGAAAAATGGAAATACCTATAATCAATGAAGGTCCTTGTTCCCGTATTAGTTGAAATTTTATGGGAAAATAGTTTTTGTAGCATTTCCATGATTGGCATTTTTTTAAAAATTAATTATCCAGTTTGAGGACCATCTGTGCAAATTCAATTTGAAGCCCTCCCTCGATTCCTTTCAGCAAAACGTCCAGGCCGGTGCCCGCTGCGTCAATTTCACCCCTGGCGCTTATCAAACAAGACATTGCCATAGACTGGTCAATATGTGTTATAGTCCCCTTTAAATTGGATTTAAACGACCTATCCCTGTAATTAACCCTGATTGGCCAGTTAAATGAAATGGGATCGTGCCGCCTGGACAAAAAGTCTTCGGAAGGAACAGATCCTGTAAACTCTATCAATAAGGGTTCTTCCTGTCTTTCCAGCGTAGCTTTGATTATGGGGTTGTTGGTAACTAGCGTTTTTAGGTCAAGTACTCCATTCACCACTTTTGAACCATAGTCCAGGTTTAAAGCCAATTTATGGCTTTCGGCCTTATAGGTTTTGCCAGTTACCAGTGCCATCATCTCAATGTGGCCTTCTTTGGTCCTGTAAACGTTTTGGGCGTTCGCTTTTGGCATACCAAACAGCAGAATGAGTAAAACAAAAAATTTCATTTGTAGCTATTCATTAGTTTAATCCTGTCCCGCAGTTTGGGCAAAATTTTGCCCCGATCGGCACGCTCTCCTTACAGTTACTACACGTGGACTTGCCTAAAGGTGAACCGCATTTTTGACAAAAGGCTGCATTTTCATCGTTTTTTTCACCACAGGCAGTGCAACATATCATTACTTTTGAACCTGAATTATCTTCCCTATTTCCATAACCACGTTTATTGTGATGCCCAAGGGAATGATGGTCTCTATATCCGGAGCCTCGAAACAAATATTTTAATAATCCCATATCAATATATTTTTAGTTTAATCTTTGATTACTCATTCAATGACCTGTCATCAGTCACTTTCAATCCATTTTTCAGCTTCTTTCTTTTGGTTTAAAGTGAAGTATTTAATGTGGGCATTGCTAAAAGGACTCATAAACCAGACAGCCCAACTCTGCCACTTTTTTTCACCAACCAATGCTATTTTTTCATACTCCTTTTCGTGGTCAACATCTTTAGTAAAATCTTCCCATAGGCCTTCTATATGCCAGCCTTGAAAATCGTTCATCTCTAAATACCACCGAATCTTTAATCCTTTTTCAAGAATACTATGGATAAGGGGATGTATTTTTTCAAGATCGTGTTGATTTAATTTACCACTGGCGACCGTGACAACCACATTCTCTCTTTTTATATCTGTAATCTGCAACATATATTAAATGTAATTTGAACAAACGTGCAACGTAAGTGCCACAGTTATTCCCGAAAGCCCCCTATGAAGTTACTTTAAATTATACTGAGCCTTTATACTATGTATAAATCCCAGAGCTGCTAGCAGAGCGAGTTCTCCTAGGGCAAATAGATAAATTTTATTTTTTATCCTTTAGCAGGAACGCCCTGCGTTTTTCGAACTCCTTTTCGTCGATTTCGCCGCGGGCGTACCGCTCCCTCAGGGCTTCAATTGCCCTGTCCTTTCTGTTTTTCTGTCCCGGTGTGGGGTAGGGAATTAAAAATATCCAGAAGATGAGGATTATCCATAAACCCCACCATATCCAGTGCATTCCCCCAAAATACCAATCGTCCATCATAATTTTCTAGATTTAAAGATTCATGTTTCAGTTACTATTACTATTGCTATTGCTTGCTTGTTCGAGCCAGTTGCTGGCCATGTTTCCATCTTCAGGGCCGAAATATTTTATATGGGCTTCGCTAAACGGTAATAATAATTCGGTAAACCGTTCCTGCCATATTTTATCGCCCACCAGGGCAATTTTTTTTAGCCGGTTGCTTTCGGGGAATAAAAAATCAGGACTTCCATCCGTGTTTTTCACCTCTTTTTTGAAATCCCCCATTTCCATATACCATTTGGCCTGCTTGTTCTTTTTCGTATGGTCCCGCAGGGAGTTGACCAGAGTGGCTGCATCTTCTGCATTGAGCCCTGAGTCTGCAATGGTATATATGATTTGGTCTTTTTTATATATTGCTATCATTGACCATATTTTAAAAAGTTATTTATTTCCAGGACTATTTTTAAAACCATTACATTTATGGCACACTCCTTTTACCACCAGATTGATATCTTCCGCCAGGTACCCTTGGGGCAGATTAATTGACGGTATTTTATGATCAGTCAAACAAACAGTTTCATTACAGTGGTTACAATGAAAGTGGATGTGTAAATCCTGCTCTACCTCACAGTGACAATCACTTTCACAAAGCGCATATTTAGGTATCCCTGTCCCGTCATCTATCTGGTGGACAATCTCACCAGCTTCAAAGGTGCGCATGGTTCGGGAAATAGTAGTACGGTTTGCTTTGCCAAAATTGTTTTCAATTTCGGTAAGGGTTATTGCCCGGTTCATCCTCGCCATAAATTTATAGATTAGGATACGCATGGCTGTAGGCCGGATATTTTGAGCTTCTAAAATTATTTCTACATCATTCATTTTCATTATGACTTGGCCCGAAACGCTTCAGGGATTCTCCGTTTTTTATTCGAAAAGCATCTTCAACATCGGAAAGATAAATGATCCCGTCCCCTGGGTCAGGGGTCTTGCCGTTTTCCGTGATGATATCGATTGCGGATTGCGCCTCTTCGTTCTGGCAGACGAGTTCCAGTTTTACCACCGGGCTGTCAGTCACGTGAAAATCAAGAGAGGGTTTGGCCCCCTTGGCCTTGAACGCCCCGGTGCCTTCTGCCTGTGAAATGGTCATACTTTTAAATCCCATTTCACTTAAGGCTTCAATTACCTTCTGAACCCTTTTTGGTTTTATAAATGCTTTGATTTCTTTCATTTTTATATTATTTAGGTTCCGTATTAAGGATGAACCCTTTGTAATTTTAATCAAGACAAACATTTTACAAAGAGTCCATCCATCATATTTTATTTATTAATGTCCATGGGAAGTTTGGCTCTTTTGCATTTCAGAAATCAGGTAATAGGCATTGTTATAAGCAACCAAAGCCCCTTCTGGTAAGGGTTCCAGCAATTTAATTTCAACCCAGCCATCTTCGTTTATCCCAGTTCTTACCTGCACTGGTTTTAGTTCCCACTCGGTTTTACCGTCTTCCTGATGTTTTTCAGCTATAAAGATGTAAGGATTTCCCTCTTCTTCTATTAATGCGTCTTCAGGTAAGGCGGGTACTGCTGCTTCCCCGGTACGGATTTTCCCATTTATATACATTCCCGGAATAAGGTAATCTTCCTTATTATCGATTTCAGCATGTACATGAACGGCTTTTGGATTCTGTTCAAATTGTTTGCCTACTGAATAGATTTTACCGGTAAGGTCGCTATCGGGAACGGATTCCAGGCTAAAAGAAATCTTTTGCCCTTCTTTCACCTTGTAAATATCTTTTTCAAAAACCATTAGATCGGCATGTACGTGCTCATTATCTACTATCATAAACATTCCGGTTTGGGGTTCTACATATTGACCCACCTGAACTTTCACTTTTTCTACATACCCGGCAATAGGGCTGGTTACCGGGACCTTTTCATAAAGGTCCCCATTCCTTACCTGTGTCGGACTTAAGTTTAATTGCCGAATTTGGGACTCATAGCCGGTTACTTCCCCTTTAACCGATTGGTAATCTGACCGGGTTTGCTGAAAAGTCTTACCTGAACCCACTTCAGCTTCATATAACCGTTTTTGCCTGTTAAACTCATCTTCTAAAAATTGCATTCGGTTAAATGCATTAATATAATCTGTTTGAATCCTGGTTAGATCGGGATGGGAGAGGTAAGCCAGTACCTGCCCTTTATTTACCTTATCCCCTTCAATAACTTTTATAGAGGTAACATTACCGCCCAGAATAGCGGTAACGGTAGCTTCGTACTGCGGGGGAACTTCCAGCTGACCATTAGCCTCCACAATTCCCGAAAGCGCTTTTTTGGGTAAGGTATCCACCTTTATCCCCAAACTATTGAATTTCAATTCTGAAAGGTGAACCGAACGCATCCCTCCCTCTTCTTCCGAGTGGCCTTCTTCTCCTTCCTCTTCCTCGTTGTGATCTTCCCCTGTCTCAGTATTTGAAGATGCTGTATCCTGAGAAGTGACTTCGCCTGTATCTGGGTTTTCTTTACATGCATACACCATGCTTAGTATTAGGGCAAGCATTATAAATTTTACTGATCTTGTTTTCATATCGTTTTTCTTAGGTATTTTTTAGTTTGAATTTTTCAGGTAATATTCGAGTTGATAACGGCTATCGAGATAATCGTTAAAAGCACTCCAGGAGTTTACTTCAATACGGATTGCATCCCTTATGTTCTGCAGGAAGGTCACATAATCTATAGCCCCTTCCTTAAAGGCCAGCACAGCTCCATCCTGTTGTTCTTTAGCTAGGGGAAGTGCTTCCTCCTTATAGTAGTTCCACGAGTTTCGCCATTTAATATATTCTTCACGCATATTTTTATATGCCGTTTCCAATTCGAGTTTGTCCTGATAAAAATTTTGTTCTGCAATCCTGCGATTCACTTTTGCTTCCTGAGTGCGGCCCAATTCAGGACCAAAGAAGACGGGAATCTGTATTCCAAACTGATATTGGTAAAAACCAGGCTGCCCATTCACTTCCTGCCTGGAATATTGTCCCTGAAGTTTGGGCAGGAATTCTGATTTTCTTTCCCTGGTAACGGCTTTCGCCACTTCTACCCTTTGTTCCGATACTCTTAGCAAGGGATGGTTTTCCAGGGATTCCAGTAGGAAATTTAAGGGTGTATCCAATGCTTCGGCAGGTAAATTGGGTATATCGTACAAGGTGTCGGACACAAACCATAGATTTAAGCGTTGCAGAGCGGTCACGTAATCCCGAAAAGCCTGTTCCAGCTGGATCTTCACCTCATTTGCCTGGTTTGAGGTGGCCAGATATTCCAATTTAGAAGTGGCTTCTGTCTCATACCTGATCCGGGCAGCCCTTTCAATATCTTCAAAAATAGAATCCATCTTTTTATAGACCTGAAAGGTTCTCTTCTGAGCATAAACAGCAGCCCAGGCACGGCTTACTTCCCTTTCTATCCCAATACTGGTAAGGTCTAACGCATTTTCTGCCAGAGCTACCCGTTCCTCTTGTAATTTCAATCTGGGAACGATTCCGAAGATATCAATCCCCTGTTGTTGGACCCCTACTTTTGTATAAACACCATCAGATCCATTTCCAACTTCTTCCTTTCCGGTAAAAATCTGGGTATTTCCCAATTCATAGGCTGTTTTACGCAACACCTCTTCACTTTTTATTTCCAGTTGGGCTGCTTTCAATTGCGGATAGTTTTTAATAGCTAACTCTTTAGCTTCCTCCAAACTGATAGTTTGCAGGGTATCCTGTAGAGGGTATTCATAGGAAGTTGTATCAGTTTGTGCGTTAGCGGTAAGGGTTGCGCTTAGTACTAACCCTACCACTAAAATTGTAACAAATGATCGCGAATTGGAAGAACCGCTTTTGTTTTGTTCTTTCTTCTCCCTTCTTTTCTCTACAAAGGTATACAGTACAGGCAGTACAACGAGAGTGAGTAAAGTCGCTGTAAGCATTCCCCCAATTACCACTGTAGCCAAAGGTCGTTGAACCTCAGCCCCCGCAGATGATGAAAAGGCCATGGGCAAAAAGCCAAAAATATCTGTTGTCGCTGTTAACATAATAGGTCTAATTCGTTCTTTGGTTCCTGTAAAAATCCTCTCTCTTATACTGGTCACTCCTTCTTCTTTTAAGGAATTAAACCGGTTAATGAGTACCAAACCGTTTAAAACTGCTACACCAAATAAAACAATAAAGCCTACCCCTGCTGAAATACTAAAGGGCATATCCCTTAACCAAAGGGCAAATATTCCCCCAATTGCCGCTAATGGAATTGCTATATAAATCATGATGGACTGGGAAAAAGACTGAAGCGCAAAGTATAGCAGTACAAAAATTAGGAACAAGGCGATGGGTACTACGATTTGCAAACGACCTTTTGCCCTTTGAAGGTTCTCGAATTCTCCTCCATAGGTTATATAGTAGCCCGGAGGTAAATCTAATTCTTCATCCAGTTTTTGCTGAATGTCATTCACTACAGATTCCACATCCCTTCCCCGGGCATTTACCCCTACATAGGTCCTGCGGAAAGTATTGTCCCGGGAAATTTGCATAGGGCCGGGAACATAACTAATGTCTGCCACTTCCTTGATTGGTACCTGTGTACCATCAGGGAGGTCTATATAAAGTGTTCTTAAATCATCAATGTTTTGACGGTGGGCCTCATCAAAACGAATAACCATATCAAAACGTTTTTCCCCCTCAAAAATGACCCCTGCAGTACCTCCGGCAAAGGCAGCGCTTATGTAATCATTAATCTTTTCAATATCCAATCCGTATTGGGCAATTTTATCACGATTAAATCGGACCGTCATTTGCGGTAAGCCAGAAGTCCTTTCAGGGTTTACATCTCCCACACCGGGCACTGTTTGAATAATTTCGCCCATCTGATTGGCTTTTTCGGCAAGGACATCAAGGTCTTCGCCGTATAATTTTACCGCTACATCTTCCCGGACACCGGTGAGCAATTCATTGAATCGCAGTTCTACTGGCTGACTAAAAACAAGGTTTACCCCGGTAAGGTCATCATTGAGTTTTTCTTTTATCTTTTCAATCAATGCTTCCTTTGAATCAGCTGAAGTCCACTTATCCATATCCTTTTCCAAGACTATAAACATATCGGCAATATCCATAGGCATGGGGTCGGTAGGAATATCCGCAACTCCAATTCTGGCTACGGCAGTTTTAATTTCTGGAAAATTTTGCAGTAAGATATCTTCTATTTTTGTGGAAACATCGATTGTTTCACTCAACCCACTTCCAGGCCTGATTAACGCCTGCATAGCTATATCACCTTCATCGAGTTGTGGAACAAATTCCCCGCCCATTCTGGAAAAGATTAAACCAGCAACAATAAGTAAGACTACCGCAGCCCCTAATACTATGAACTTTAATCTTAAAGCTCCTTTTAACAAAGGCATATATCCTTTTTGAATACCTCCAATAATTTTATCACTAACTTTCTCCAACCACCGTTCGAACTTACCAAACCAATTCTTTTTATTTTGAATAGGTTTCATGAATAGTGCAGACATCATTGGCACATAGGTAAGGCATAAGAAAATTGCCCCAATCATCGCAAAACCAAAGGTAAAGGCCATTGGCCGGAACATTTTCCCTTCCACTCCTGTAAGAAAAAGAATTGGGGCAAAAACTATAAGGATAATAATTTGGCCGAAGAAGGCAGAACCCATCATCGTACTTCCGGCATCATAGGCCACCTCATCCATTACCCCCTGATTAAATTTTACTTTGCCGGATCGAATCCGTTTTTGTATTTCATACACCGTACCTTCAATTATAATAACTGCTCCATCGATAATTATTCCGAAGTCAATAGCACCCAGACTCATAAGATTGGCCCAGACATTGAATTGCTTCATTAATATAAATGCGAAAAGAAGTGATAAAGGAATGGTAGTTGCAGTAATGAGGCCTCCTCTTAAACTTCCCAATAATATGACTAGGGCAAAAATCACGATTAATGCGCCTTCTATCAGATTTTGAGTTACCGTACTGGTTGTCCTCTCAATTAAAACACTTCTATCCAAAAAGGGTTCTATAGATAATCCTTCCGGTAGGGATTGTTCTACCGTTTCCATGCGCTCCTGAACATTGGCAATTACTTTATTGGGATTGGCTCCTTTTAACATCAAAACCATTCCTCCAACAGCCTCGCGGCCATCCTGGGTAAAAGCCCCATAACGTACCTGACTACCAAACTGAACTTCTTCTGCTGCATCACCAATTGTTACTGGTACACCATTTTCAGTCTTGATTACAATTGTTCGTATATCATTAAGCGATCTAACCAAACCTTCACCGCGGATAAAATTAGCCATCTTATTTTTTTCAATATAAGCTCCACCGGTATTGACATTATTTCTTTGAAGGGCATCAAAAACCTGAGAAATAGAGACGTTCAGAGCATTTAACTTTTCCGGATTAATGGCTATTTCATATTGTTTAATATTACCCCCGAAAGAATTAACCTCTACTACACCATCCACGAGGGTCATTTGACGCTTTACAATCCAATCCTGAATGGTACGTAATTCTGTGGGTGAGTAAACTGTATCATACCCCATTTGAGGTTTAATGGTGTACTGATAAATCTCACCTAGTCCGGTAGTAATTGGGCCCATGGATGGACTTCCAAATTTTTCTGGGATCTGCCCTCTGACTTCGTTAAGTTTTTCCTGTACTAGTTGACGGGGTTTATATATCCCCATATCATCTTCAAAGACGATAGTAACTACCGAAAGGCCAAACCGGGAAACCGATCGTATTTCTGTAACTCCGGGTAAATTCCCCATGGAAAGTTCTACAGGATAGGTTACAAACTGTTCAATATCTTCGGTAGCCAGATTAGGGGATTGGGTAATCACCTGCACCTGATTGTTGGTAATATCTGGTACCGATCCCAGGTTTACGGTAGACATGGACCAGATACCCACGCCTATAAGTGCCAAAGTAAGTAGGCCAATAATAAATTTATTGTTAATGGAAAATGAAATGATTTTATTAATCATATAAGAAAAATTAATTCAGTTAAACATCTCGATAGTTCCTAGGAAGGAAAATCGATATTGCCTTTGTCTCTATAAAAACCGAGAATAAAGGCCAAAAAAAGGATATAGTTATCCTATTAAAAAACTGAATTAAACCCTTGGGGGATCTAAAAAGGAAAGAATAGGTTCATCTCCTAAATTATCGAAATGAACAAATGCTTTGGATGGAATGTCCGTAATCAAAGGTTCAAAATTTGAAGAACCAAAATCTACGGTGTGTACATGGCAGCAATGACAACTACAAAATGGTGGACATAAATCTGCTGTCTGATTGTGGGAGTGATCAACATCCATCTCCTGAAAACTAACAGCTGTTATTTCAGAATCTGAAGAGATTTCTGAAGAGTCGTTATCGTTACAGGCTAGTAAATTGAGCCCGAACACATATAATGATAATATGAATGCGATTATTTTCACACAACAAAGATAAGAAAATAGGGATGCACAGGGTGTGCAAAAGACTTGTGTGCTAATTCAATAAAAAAATTATGGGAATAAATTCAAATGAAATGGTAACATTATCGGTTTAAAACTTAAGTTAGGCTGCCATTGATGCAATACCAGTTTCAGGTTATTCAACAATTTGCAGAGATTAAGAAAAGTTGGAAAAATTTAATTTATAATAATAAATCGACTAAAATAGTGTAAAATCCAACCTTTAGTATGATAATACAAAGTGGTAAACCTAGTTTATAGTTATCACTCAGGAATTCCAGTTAAGATTCCAATAACATCACCGTTCCCAGTCCACCATCTGCACAGACACTGACGACTGCTTTCTTGCCGGGTCCCATTAATGTCAATTCCTTAATAGCCTGATTTATAATCCTTGCACCAGTCGCGCCGAAAGGATGGCCAATTGCAATACTCCCACCATTTGGATTGAGATGGTCCCAAGGGAACGCTCCAAAATCGAATGAAACCCCCACCTTCTTTAGGTGGTTTTTATCCTTAAGCAATTTAATGTTAGCCGCCACCTGGGCCCCAAAGGCTTCGTGAATTTCCCATAGGTCGATATCATCATAACGAAGTTGATGTCTTTCTAACAATCTGGGAATGGCAAAAGTAGTAGCCATCAAGAGTCCTTCTTTTTCAATATTTACCGCGGCAATTTCCCAGTCTATTAATTGAGCAGCATAGGAGTTGGCAGAAAATTTATCTTTTACCTTAGAACCACATACCCATAAGCCTGCGGCACCATCCGTCAACAAGGAAGAATTACCCGCAGTTATAGACCCTTTCCCTGATTCCTTATCAAATACGGGATTTAGTTTGGTTAACTGTTCTAAACTGGTATTTTCTCTGGGAATTTTATCATCTTCAATACCATTGAGGGGTAAAACCAAGTCATTAAAAAAACCTTTATTCCTTCCTTTTATATAATTTTGATGGCTTTTTAGGGCTATTTCGTCTTGTCGCTCTCTATCGATTTGAAGGCGTTTTGTAGTAATTTCGGAATGTTCACCCATACTCAAACCAGTTGTCCTATTGGTAACACTAGGAATAAACAATTTAATATCCCCAAAACTCAAATCTTTTAATTTTGAAAATTTATCTGCAAGGGTCCTGCTTTGGAAGAACCTCCGCAGCCAATCGGAAAAATTCTGGTTCAGTCCTAATTGGACCCGGCTCATACTTTCTACCCCTCCCACCAAGGCAACTTCCTCTTCGGTTATCAATCCGGCGGCTTCTATGGCTGCCATCATACTGGTACTACAGGCCATAATCGTGGTATATGCTGGAATACTTTGATCTAATTCAGCATCCATAAGAATCTCGCGGGCAAGATTGCTATAACCAAGATTCGGTGCTACAGAACCCCACACAAAAAAATCAGGAGATATAAGATCTCTCTTGACCATTTCCTGCACCACAGGAATTGACAACTGAAGGGCGTCCTTTTCTTTGAACTCTTTATCCACCTTAGCGAAAGGTGTTCTCAAACCGGCGATCAACCATATAGTATCATTTGTTTTTTTCATACAAGCCAGATTTAAAATTGTATGTATATATTACATCCTTTTCTGAAATTTGAAAATGTTTTTTGAAAGGTTTAACAAACCTGCTCGTCTGATCTTTTGTTTGAATACCTACTTTATGTATATTTGCATTTCATAATGAAAAAATTTTTTCAAAAAATATTATCCATTAGTCTGGCACTAATTGTATTTCTTTCCACTATGTCTTTTACTGTGGTAAGCAATTATTGTGCTGATAATTTAGTGGATTATTCTTTTTTTGATAATGCTTCATGGTGTAATGAAATGCCGGATGATTCCTTCTCTAAAATTTGTGAAATTTCAGAAGTTCCATGTTGCAGTAGTGATCAATTTGTTGTTGAAGGTCAGGATGATCTACAAATGAATTCTGTTGAATCTTTGACTTTTGATCAACAACTTTTTGTTGCAACTTTTACTTATTCTTTTGTAAACCTATTTGAAGTTGGGGATAAGGAGACTATTCCTTTTGCTAATTATACTCCACCACTTCTGGTGAGGGATATTCTTTTACTTGACCAGACTTTCCTAATTTGATTATTAAGTAATACTACATCATGCCCTTCAGAATTTTCTGCATTGGGCTAATCTTTTTTTGCTTATAATTTTAAGCGCGATTACCGTAATTACTTAACAATCAATAATATGCTCAATAAAAGTATTAAGTTTTTAATTGAGAATAAGCTTGTTGCTGTTTTGCTGCTAGCCTTATTCGTAGGTTGGGGAATTGTAAATTCTCCTTTTAATTGGGACACCGGAATATTGCCCAGTGATCCTGTAGCTGTCGATGCTATTCCAGATATTGGTGAAAATCAACAAATTGTTTATACAAAATGGGATGGTAGGTCACCCCAGGATATTGAAGACCAAATAACTTACCCTCTCACTACCTCCCTGCTGGGAATACCAGGCGTGAAAACCATTCGAAGTTCTTCCATGTTTGGCTTTTCAGCTATTTATATCATTTTTGAGGAAGATATAGAATTCTATTGGAGTCGTAGTCGAATTCTGGAAAAGCTAAATTCCCTTCCCAGTGGTTTATTGCCAGATGGCGTCAATCCTTCTCTAGGACCTGATGCTACCGGTTTAGGTCAAATATTCTGGTATACTCTGGAAGGTCGTGACCAGGATGGTAACGTAACCGGAGGTTGGGATTTAAATGAACTAAGAAATATACAGGATTTCTATGTTAAATATGCTCTTTCCGGTGCCAGCGGCGTATCAGAAGTTTCTTCAGTTGGGGGATTTGTACAGGAATACCAGATAGATGTAGATCCTGAACTAATGCGTCAATACAATATCAGCCTGGAGCAGGTTGTAAAAGCCACCAGACAGAGTAACGAAGATATTGGTGCCCAGACACTGGAAATAAATAAGGCTGAATATTTGGTTCGGGGATTGGGCTATATAAAATCCATTCAGGACATAGAGAATACTGTTATAACGTCTGAAGATTATGTCTCTGTTAGAATAAAGGACATCGCTAAGGTAAATTTAGGTCCTAAGACGCGTCGTGGGATTCTGGATAAAGAAGGAGCAGAAGTTGTAGGCGGGGTTGTGGTAGCCCGGTACGGAGCAAATCCCTTAGAGGTGATCAATAATGTTAAAGACCAAATTAATGAAATTAGCTCCGGATTGCCGACGAAGGAATTAGCTGACGGAAGGACATCCCAGGTAACTATAGTTCCTTTTTATGATCGTACCGAGCTAATTCAGGAGACCATTGGCACCTTAAATGAAGCTCTTACCATGGAAATCCTTATCACAGTGTTGGTGATCATTATCATGGTCTTTAATCTTCGTGCTTCTATACTAATATCGGGGCTTCTACCGGTAGCTGTATTAATGGTATTTATCTCAATGAAGCTTTTTGGCGTTCCGGCCAACATCGTTGCCTTATCGGGGATTGCAATTGCCATTGGTACTATGGTGGATGTCGGGGTTATTTTGTCGGAGAATATCATTCGGCATCTTGAGGAAGACAGGGAGAAACTGTCAATAAATGAAATTGTTTACAATGCCACCGCTGAAGTTTCAGGTGCTATACTGACAGCTGTTTTAACTACTATTATTAGTTTCATACCTGTTTTTACAATGATCGGTGCCGAAGGAAAATTATTTAGACCCCTGGCTTTTACCAAAACCATGGCATTGACGGCTTCACTTGTGGTTGCATTATTTTTAATTCCCCCTTTCGCCGCAGTATTTTATAAAAAGAGAAATGTTAAGAATATGGCAGGCTTAACCGTAAATGGCGTAATAATAGCCCTGGGAATAATAGCGCTTTTCTTTGGATATATGTTAGGGATAGTACTTATTGCGTTTGGTCTTACAGGCGTTCTACTATTAAAAAAGAAAATATCACCGAAACGTTCTAATCTGATAAATATAGTAATTTCTGCAACCGCTATTGTTTATTTACTGGCGGCATATTGGCGACCCTTAGGTGTAGAAAAAAGTATCTTTTGGAATCTCATTTTCGTAAGTGTTATTGCATTTGGATTACTGGGTACTTTCGCCCTCTTTAGAAGATTTTATACCCGTATTTTACGATGGGCATTGCGTAATAAAATTTTATTTCTTTCGGTACCAACGGTCATAGTTATTCTCGGAGTATTGATCATGCAGAATACAGGTAAGGAATTCATGCCTTCCCTCAATGAAGGATCTTTTCTGTTAATGCCCACATCAATGCCCCACGCCGGAGTGGAAGAAAACAAACGTATTCTGCAACAACTGGATATGGCTGTAGCCAACATCCCCGAGGTGAAAACAGCAGTTGGTAAGGCAGGAAGGACTGAATCTGCGCTGGATCCTGCACCACTTTCCATGTATGAAAATATTATTCAATACAAATCTGAATTTCTGCTGAATACGGAAAGGGAGCGCCAACGTTACAGGGTGGATGAAAATGGTGCTTTTATTTTAAAAAATAATCAGTTTGCAATTAATCCTAACTCTGAAGCCGAAATTGAAAATGAAAAATATTCTGAGGAGGACCTGGTTGATCCTTATAGTCTTTCTGCCGATGATTTAATTGAAGATGAAGATGGCGAATATTACAGAAACTGGAGACCGGAAATAGAATCTCCCGATGATATTTGGAATGAAATAGTCCGGGTTACAAAAATACCAGGAATTACTTCGGCCCCTAAACTACAACCCATTGAAACTAGGCTTGTAATGTTACAAACAGGAATGAGGGCACCAATGGGAATTAAGGTGAAAGGACAGGATTTAAGGGAGATTGAAGCATTTGGCCTCAAACTGGAGGAAATAATTAAAGAGGCTGATGGAGTCAAGGATGAAGCTGTATTTGCCGACCGGATTGTAGGGAAACCATATCTTCTTATTGACATAAAACGGGAGCGTTTAGATCGATACGGTATTTCCATAGAAGATGTTCAGCGAACTTTAAAAGTTGCAATTGGAGGAATGCAGATTACTGAAACTGTTGAGGGTCGGGAACGATACGGAGTAAGAGTAAGGTATCCTCGTGAACTCAGAGAAGATCCAGAGGATTTGGAAAAGATTTATGTACCTGTTGAAGGGGGAAATCCGGTTCCGCTTAATGAAGTGGTTGATATTCGATACGAACAGGGGCCACAAATAATTAAAAGTGAAGATACTTTTTTAATTGGTTACGTTTTATTTGATAAAATGGACGGTTTTGCCGAGGTAGATGTGGTAGAAAACGCCCAGGAAGTCATACAGGAAAAAATCGATTCGGGAGAACTTCAAGTGCCTAAAGGTATAACCTATCGTTTTACGGGTACTTATGAAAATCAGTTACGTGCTGAAAAGACACTTTCTATTGTAGTGCCTTTAGCTTTGATTATCATCTTTTTGATCCTGTATTTTCAGTTTAAATCTGTTTCCACCTCATTAATGGTTTTTACGGGTATTGCGGTGGCATTTGCCGGTGGTTTTCTAATGATCTGGTTCTATGGGCAGGATTGGTTCCTAAATTTCAGTTTATTTGGAGAAAATCTTCGAGATTTATTTCAGATCCATACCATTAATTTAAGTGTGGCGGTCTGGGTAGGTTTTATTGCCTTGTTTGGTATTGCCACCGATGATGGTGTGGTGATGGCAACATATCTTACTCAGACCTTTGATCGAAACAGTCCGGATAACAAAAAGGAGATACGGGATTCCATAGTGGAAGCCGGGGAAAAAAGGATACGTCCCTGTTTAATGACAACCGCAACCACCATTTTGGCGTTACTACCTGTACTTACTTCAACCGGTCGCGGTAGTGATATCATGATACCCATGGCTATACCAAGTTTTGGAGGAATGGCAATAGCGCTCATGACTTTATTTGTGGTTCCTGTTCTATTCAGCTGGAAAAAAGAATTTGCACTCAAAAGAAATAAGAAATGAAGAATTTAATTTTAATAAGCATATTATTACTATATGTTAAAACCAACGCCCAGGATTTGCAATCCTATCTACAGGAGGCAGAATCAAACAACCCTCTAATTCAGGCTTTTGAATTGAGATTTGATATCGCAAATGAGAAAGTAAACGAGGCAAACTGGTTGCCCGATACTGAGATTAGCGGCGGTTATTTTCTGAGTGAGCCCGAGACGCGTACGGGTGCCCAGACTGCCAGGTTTTCTGTAAGACAGATGATACCCTGGTTTGGGACCATTACAGCCAGGGAAAACTATGCGAGTTCTCTGGCGGATGCCGAATATGTGGAAATAACAATTGCCAAGAGAAAACTTGCCCTATCCGTATCCCAGTCCTATTACAGGTTATACTCCATTAGGGCAAAGCAACGGGTACTTCAGGATAATATTGATCTTTTGGAAACCTACGAAAAACTTGCGCTAACCTCTCTGGAGGTTGGCAATGCTTCCGCTGTTGATGTACTGCGCCTCCAAATAAGGCAAAATGAAATTGCAGAACGGAGGGAAGTCTTGGAACAGGATTTCATGGCTGAGCAAAGTACATTCAATAACCTTTTGAATCGTAATGAAAATATGGAGGTTAAGGTATATGATTCCCTCATACTTCCCATTGCAGATATTGTAGCATCCCCACAAGAACTGGGGGTGCACCCTGAATTGTTAAAGTATGATGAATTATATGAATCTGTAGAAGATGCAGAATCATTGAATCAAAAACAATCACTTCCCGACCTTGGTTTTGGACTGGATTATGTGGCTGTTACAAAACGGCCGAATATGGATTTCAGCGAGAACGGAAAGGATATTTTTATGCCCATGCTATCCCTATCCATTCCCATATTCAACAACAGGTATAAATCAATTTCCCGGCAGAACGACCTTAGGCAAAAGGAAATTACGTCTCAAAAGACAAATCGCAGAAATGAGCTGGAAACAATGCTGGAAACAGCGGTCAGTAACCGGGAAGCTGCAAGAATAGCCTACAGGATACAACTGGACAATTTAAAGCAGGCCAATGATGCTGAGGAAATTTTGATTAAAAGCTACGAAAGTGCCATTATTAATTTTAATGACGTACTGGATGTACAGGAGTTACAGTTGAAATTCCAGATCAGCAATATCGAATCTGTCAAGAATTATTATTTACAAATGGCCCTAATAAATTATCTAAGTAACACTAACTAATCTGTAAGGATTAAAAACATAAAATAAAATGAAAAAATATAGTATATATATCGGAGTATTAATCGTTGGATTGGTGCTGGGGTATTTCATATTCGGCGGAATTTCATCAGATAAAACAATAGAAAGTACAGAGATGGCAGAAATGCCAGACGGACACGATCACGGAACCGAAAATGGAGAAACTCAAATGTGGACCTGCTCAATGCACCCGCAAATTATGCTACCTGAACCGGGAGACTGCCCTATTTGTGGAATGGATCTTATTCCTGCTGAAGAGGGTTCTGGCGGATTGACAACTGATCAGTTTAAAATGACCAAAAACGCTATGGCCCTTGCCAATGTTCAAACAACCACTATTGGAGGGGGAACTATAGAAAATAATTCCCTTGTCCTTTCGGGCAAGATAGCGGAAAATGAAGAATTAAACGCTGTACAGGTTTCTCATTTTGGCGGGAGAATAGAAAAGCTTTATATAAATTTCACCGGGGAACAGGTGAACCGTGGAGAATTACTGGCGACTATTTATTCTCCGGAGCTGGTTTCCGCACAACAAGAATTACTAACAGCTGCGTCTTTAAAGGAGTCCCAGCCAGCACTGTACAAGGCTGTAAGAAATAAATTAAAGTACTGGAAACTTTCTGAATCACAAATAAATAGCATAGAAAACTCAGGTAAGATTAAGGAAAACTTTCCCGTTTATGCAACCGTATCAGGCACCGTAACCATGAAAATGGCTGAAGAGGGCGATTACGTCAAACAGGGACAGCCTATCTATGAGATAGCCAATCTAAGTTCGGTGTGGGCAATGTTCGATGCATATGAAAACCAGATCGCCGACCTTGAAGAAGGACAGGAGATTTCAATCACTACAAATGCTTACCCTGGTAAGGAATTTAATGCTAAAATAACCTTTATCGATCCCGTATTGAATACTGCATCAAGAACGGTAATGATTCGTGCTGTATTACCGAACAAAAAAGGCCTGTTTAAGCCTGGGATGTTCGTTCAAGGAAAGGTAATGGGAGTAAGCGAAGATGGAAACGAAACCATAACGGTACCAAAAAGCGCCGTACTTTGGACCGGGGAACGCTCTGTTGTTTATATCAGGGCTCAGGGTGAAGAGCCTGTATTTGAATTGCGGGAAGTGAAGCTGGGCAGGTCCCGCGGCGATCAATATGAAATATTGGGAGGTTTACAAAACGGAGATGAAATAGTAACCCAGGGAACTTTTACAGTGGATGCTGCCGCTCAACTGAAAGGTAAAAAATCCATGATGAGCCCTGAAGGTGGTACGCCAGGCGGATCAATGCCCGGGATGAATATGGGCGGTGATGCCAAAGGCCAATTGGATGACAAAGAAATGATCAAGAAGGGTCAAGTAAGCACGGAGAAGTTCCTAGAAGGTAAGGCTTATGATTTTCGTAAGGAAACACCCAAAGCCTTTAGACAGCAATTAGATGATGTTATTGAAGCCTATCTTGCCTTAAAGGAAGGTTTGGTTCTGGCAGATGCTAATGCAACCAAAAAGTACAGTTCAGAACTGATGGAATCCCTGAAAAAGTTGGACGGAAATCTACTTAAAGGAGATGCCAAAACATTTTGGGATGAAAAAAAGGATTTCCTCATGCAACATGCGAAACTTTGCCAGGAGGCCCCTTCCATAGATGGAAAACGGGAAAATTTCATCTACCTGTCACAGCCTTTAATTAAAATAGTTGAATCCTTTGGACCTGGCGATGAGACCCTGTATGTGGATTATTGCCCAATGGCCAATAATAATAAGGGTGCCTTCTGGTTAAGTCAAACCGAGGAAATAAGAAACCCTTTTATGAAAGAGGCAATGCGATCCTGTGGAGAAGTGAAACAGGTAATAGATTCAAATAATTAAACTCCTTACTAACACTCAAAAAATCATGGAAAAAGAATTCTATATAAAAAAGATGGTATGTAGGAGTTGTATAAAACTGATAAGGAAAAAACTGAATGATGAGGGTTTTAATATCGTATCACTGGAACTGGGAATTTTGGTAATTGAAACCGAAAACCCTGATGTGGTAAAACATCAACTACGAGAAATATTGAAAAACAATGATTTTGATTTAATAGAAAACCCTGAGGAGAAACTGGTGGAACAAATTAAAATTTTACTTATTCAATTAGTAGGGAATGTGCCTGAAAATCCTATTGAGATAAAAATGTCTAAATATTTATCGGATAAGCTGGCTCAGGATTACGCGAGTATGAGCAAAATTTTCTCTTATATCCAGGAAATTACCATCGAAAAATACTTTATAAAATTAAAGATCGAAAAAGTGAAAGAATTAATCCATAGTCAAAATTATAATTTTACAGAAATCGCCCATATACTTGGGTATAGCAACCTTGGCCATTTAAGTATGCAATTTAAAAATGAAACCGGTGAAAGCCTTTCGCACTATAAATCCAAGGGTTTAAATTTTAGGAATTCTTTAGACAGAATTTTATAAGAAAAATCCAAAATTTTGGAAATTGAAAATTCTGATTATCAGTATTTTGCAGTATAATTTTAAACATTAAACATTAACAAAATGAAATTTATAAAATTAAGTTTAGCAGCTGTTGCAGCATTTAGCCTTTTCAGTTTTACTACTGCCTGTGACGAAAACACCATGAATCAGATGGAAAATAATAGAATGAATAATATGATGAATGAAAATAATATGGAGAATCAATCCCAACAAAAAGACGTTCCTGCCCGAATAGGATATTATATGAAAATTAAGAATGCTTTGGTAGCAGATGATTTTCAAGCAACCCGGGATGCCGCCAAAATCATGGTGAAAAATGATAAAGAATTCGCCACCATGGCCAATGCCATAGCGAGTTCATCTGATTTAGTGGAACAGCGAAAAAATTTCAAAAAATTGTCGGCTGCAATTTATAAAGATGTCAATGATAATGAAATTAATACCACACTTTATTGGAATTGGTGCCCCATGGCAATGGGAGGCGAAGGTGCCAATTGGTTAAGTATGCAGGAAAAGATTCAAAACCCATATATGGGGCAGAAAATGCCCGGATGTGGTTCTGTAAAGGAAACTCTTAAAAAGTAATAGGAAGTCCTGTTGAAGGGTAAGAGGTTCATTAGGATTTCTTGCCCTTTCTTCAGGCACTATCTAAGTAGAGTAATTATGAATGCTATAATAGAAAGATTTTACGATGAAGATTTAGCCCACGCATCCTACGCCGTTTTAAGCGATGATGAAATAGTATTGATCGACCCCGCAAGAAACCCTCAACCCTACTATAATTTTGCGAAAAAGAACAAAGCTAACATTATTGCGGTTATCGAAACTCACTTGCATGCCGATTTTGTAAGTTGTCACTTGCAAATTCAGAAAGAGAAGGAAGCAGTTATTTACGCCAGTAGGTTTGCTGAAGCCAAATACCCCCACATTAGCTTCGACCAGGATGATATTCTGGCAGTAGGAAAGATTGAATTGAAAGCTCTGAACACCCCGGGACATTCGCCCGACAGCATTTGCATTTTACTTTTAGATGCAAAGGATACTCAACAGGCCGTTTTTACAGGAGATACATTATTCGTTGGGGACGTAGGCCGGCCTGACCTTCGCGAAGAAGATGGGGATTTGGCCACACAGGAAAAAGAAATGGCCCGTCAAATGTATTTCTCAACTCGTAACGTTTTGATGAAATTAGGTAAAGACGTGGAAGTATATCCTGCTCATGGTGCCGGGTCGCTTTGTGGCAAAAATATAAGTAGTGACTTATCCAGTACGATTGGACGGGAATTGGAGGAAAACTCTGCATTACAGCCTATGGATGAAGTTACTTTCGTTGATTTTCTACTGGAAGATCAGCCTTTCATCCCAAAATATTTCAAACATGATGTTTCCTTAAATAGAAATGGTGCTGATTCATTTGAAGAAAGCATAAATTCCATACCCTTAGCTGAAAATGAATCATTTCAGGGTGGTATCGCGATCATCGATGCCCGTTCCCAGCAAGAGTTCAAATCAGGTCATCACCAGGGCGCAGTAAATATAGCCGCCGGTGGTAAGTTTGAAACTTGGTTGGGTACAATTATGCCGCCCAATGAACCTTTCTACCTGGTGGCCGAAAACAAAGATACCCTGAAGGAACTATTGAAGAGGGCCGCGAAGATTGGATATGAAAAAAACATTCAAGGGACTTTGATAAAGTCTGCAAAGACAACAATCAGGGAACCGCAACTGGATATGAATCATTTCAAATCAAACAAACGGGATTATCAGATCCTGGACGTACGAAATGAATCGGAACTGGAAAACGGAAAAATCTTCACAGATGCTATTCACATCCCTCTTCCCGAACTGGAAGATCGTTTTCGTGAGATTGTCCCTAAAACACCCGTAGTAGTTCATTGTTCTAGTGGCTATCGATCTGCCATAGCCGCAAGCCTGATAAAAAACCTGCTTCCGGACACTCAAGTATATGATCTTGGGTTGAATGTAAAAGATTTTAAATCAGATTAATTTAATCTGGGAAAACTCAAATAATTCAATATGAACACTTAATAAATTATAACAAAATGAAAAATTTAATGAAGAACATCATCACAGTACTGGTTTTGGCGGTAACGACGTCAACAAGCCTGTATGCACAGGACAATAAAAAAATCTCCAAAATGATGGAGAACGAAGAAAAGAAAGAACAAGTGTTTACTGCAATCATGCAGGACCCAGAATTAAAAAAGGAAATGATGCAACATATGATGAAGGACGCAAAGAAGGATTCCACATCCTGTAATATGATGGGTGAGATGATGATGAAGGACGGTCATATGCAGGAGATGATGATGGGAAAAATGATGGACGGAGCTGCAAAAGATGACGGTATGTGTAAAAAGATGTGTATGATGATGATGGATAATGATAAGATGATGAATATGATGGATAAAATGAAAGATAAGAAATCAATGGACTCTATGAATAAGAATGAAAAGTCGGTTGAGAAGGATCATAATATGGAGATGCATCAAAACAATAATCAATGAAAATGAACCGGATGATGAAATGGATGATCTTGGGCTGCTTGCTCGCCATAATTTTCTATTTTATTTGGCCATTTTTAGATATCCGGGGCTACGGTGACTGGCTCTTCTTTGGGAGTATTTTTTTATTGGTTGTTTGTATTTTACCAATGCTTACTATGAATAAAAATAATCAAGATAAATAATCATGAGGGAAGTTAAAGCATTTATACGTGAAAAAAGGGCAAACGAAGTCATGCAGGCTTTGCGGGCCGAGGGATTTAAAAGCTTAACGGTTTCTGAGGCAGAAGGTACCGGGCGCTATACCAAAAAAGAGGATTCGCCTTCACTTCGCTTTCCATTGGCCCACAGTAAAATGTCCAAACTGGAAATCGTATGTAAGAAAGAAGACGTGAAAAGCATCATTCAGGTGATTCATGAACATGGTGGGAATGGCGAGAAGGGCGAAGGCCTTATTTATGTATCCGAAGTGCTTGAAATTTACAAAGTAAGAACGGGTGAGTTAAGTAAAGAGGATATTTAACAATAAATATATGGACGGACCCGCTATAAAAACCACCAAAGATATTATTGTAGTAAGTGGCAGCAGTGGACTAATAGGCACCACACTTATAAATGAACTAGCAAAGAAATATCTATTAATAGGGTTGGATAACATAGGATACCCCTTTCCCCCTATTACAGCCGAATGTGTTTGTATCGATATTACTTCCGAGGAAAGTATGGAGAACGCATTTGAGCGTATCCGCTTCGCTTATGGAAATAGGATTGCATCCGTAGTGCACCTTGCGGCGTACTATGATTTTTCCGGAGAACCGAGTCCTCTCTACCAGAAAATAACCGTAGAAGGTACTGAACGTTTATTAAGGGTATTGCAGAATTTTGAGGTCGAACAGTTTATATTTTCCAGTAGCCTATTGGTTTACAAGCCCACCACCCCTGGGGTGAAAATAGATGAAGATTCCCCCGTGGAACCTAAATGGGACTATCCTCAATCAAAAGTAGATACTGAAAAGATCCTGCATAATAAAAAAGGGGATATTCCTATTATGAACCTTCGTATTGCAGGAGTTTATAATGATGAAGGTCATTCGATACCGGTAACCAACCAGATTCAGCGAATTTATGAAAACCAGTTGACCAGTCACCTCTACCCTGGCAAATTCGAGCATGGCAATCCTTATATCCATCTGGATGATTTGTTAGATGCCATGATAAAAGCCATCGAAAAACGAAAGGATGTCCCGGAGGAAATAACGATTAATCTGGGTGAACCCGATACCATGGGTTTTATCGAGTTGCAGCAGCAAATCTCCCAACTGCTTTTTGATAAAGAATGGAAAACGTACAAGATCCCTAAATTTGTTGCAAAATTTGGGGCGTGGGTACAGGGAATTTTTGGGGATTCCTTTATCAAACCCTGGATGGTCGATTTGACCGATGATCACATGGAACTGGATATCTCCCGTGCCAAAAAATTGCTGGATTGGGAGCCACAACATCGTCTGCGAACCACACTTCCCAAGATAATCGATAACTTAAAATCTGATCCTAAAAAATGGTACAAGGAAAACGACCTTAAACCTCCTTCCGGTTTAAAAGAAAAGGACTCCAAAAAATGATATAAAATTAACCCACCAAAATAAATCATTATGCCAACTGACGAACAAAACCCCAAACATAAGAATTTCCAAAAAGGCGAAAAGAAACATGGACAAATGGGAAAACGCGGGGTCTCACGGCCCATGGCGGATATGGAAATGGATGAGGGGGATGAAATGAAGATGGATTCAGGGCAGCGTAAGCAAATGTTGATCGACCACCATAAACAAACCCTTTGGGTATATTGGGCGGTTATACTTTTAGGGGTATGGATGATTTTTTCCCCACTTACCTTTGATTACGGAAGCAATATGGTATCGCCCAGCGGCGGCAGAGATGTGTGGCTTTCCCTTGCAGACCGTATTGCCGCAATGCACTGGAGTGACATCATAAGCGGGTTGTTATTGGTCCTTTTTGGCTGGCGTTCTCTAAAACCGAATAGACCTTACAGCGTCTGGATCGCGTGTTTCATAGGAATTTGGATAAGCATGGCACCATTGATTTTTTGGGCCCCTACGGCCGTAGCTTATTATAATGGCACTATGGTTGGTGCTTTGGTGATCGCCCTGACCATACTTATCCCGGGAATGCCCAATATGATTATGTATATGAAAATGGGTGGTGATTTGCCACCGGGGTGGTCTTACAATCCTTCCAGTTGGCCCCAGCGATGGATCATGATCGTTCTTGCATTTATGGGATGGATAGGTTCCCGTTATTTGGCAGCATTTCAGTTAGGCTACGTTGACTATGCCTGGGACCCATTCTTCGGGGATGGCACCTTAAATGTTTTAAACTCGGATATGTCACATTCCTGGCCGATATCCGATGCTGCTTTAGGATCTTTCGCATACACTTTAGAATTTTTAATGGGCTTTATGGGAGCAACGTCGCGGTGGCGAACCATGCCGTGGATGGTCACTTTTTTTGGCTTTCTGGTCATTCCCCTGGGATTTGTAAGTATCTTTTTGGTGATATCACAACCCCTGACCGTGGGTGCTTGGTGTACGCTCTGTCTCTTTACCGCAGCCGTAATGTTGCCCATGATACCTTTGCAGATCGATGAAGTGATTGCCATGGGGCAACATATGGTACAAAGAAAACGCAAGGGAGATTCTATGTGGAAAGTATTTTGGAAAGGTGGTGATGCCATAACCACTAAAATGGATCAACGTTCCCCCGAACTTGTCGAACTTCATGAAAGTCCCTGGAAAGTATTCAAATCTTCTATTTGGGGGATGACCGCTCCCTGGCAATTGACACTTGCCACACTACTGGGATTATGGCTAATGTTCTCCCCCACTGTGTTTGGTGTGGGAATAGAAACCCAAGCGGCAGATCTGAATCATTTAGGGGGAGCCTTGGTGGTAGTAATTGCCGTAGTAGCAATGGCTGAGGTTTTGAGATCTTTCCGTTATCTAAATGTGTTGGTGGGCTTATTCCTTATGGTTTTGCCCTGGTTTATTGATGACGGAAATATATCCCTAAGTATGAGCAGTAGCATAAATGGACTTATCATAATGCTGCTTTCATTCCCTAAAGGCACTATTAGAGAAAGATATGGCTTATGGGATAAGTATATTAAGTAGAAAAGTTAAACAAATATAGATATGAAAGGGCTTGATCGCAGAAAGTTTATAAGGTTGGGAAGCACGGGTTCTGCTGTTCTCCTGTCATGGCCATTTCTCAACGCTTGCGAAGGCCTTTCATCCAAAAAAAATGAAAGTTCAGATCCTGATTTTGAACCGGACCTGGATATTGATCTTACCGCAAAGGAAAGTCAAATACCCCTATTTCAAGGGAGTTCTACTAAGGTTTGGATGTTTGAGACGAAAATAAATACCGGTGCCGACGATGCAATACAACAATTAAATGATAGTTATTTTGGCCCCACATTGCGTGTGCGCAAAGGTCAAAAAGTAAGGATCCGTTTTAAAAACCAGTTGCCTGAAAAAAGTATTGTGCACTGGCACGGGATGCACGTGCCGGAAGAATATGACGGCCATCCCAAAGATGTTATAGAAAACGGGGAGACTTACATCTATGAGTTTGAGATCATGAACCGCGCCGGCACCTATTGGTTTCATCCCCATCCTCACGGACGCACAGGCCCACAGGTTTACAACGGACTGGCGGGAATGCTCATAGTTACTGACGATGAGGAAGAGAGACTGAACCTGCCCAAAGGTGAATTTGATATCCCTGTTGTAATACAGGACAGGGCGTTTGATCAGGAAAATCAGCTGCTTTATCTGAACAGGGGGAGAATGGATAAAATGATGGGCTTTTTGGGCAACCAGATTTTTATCAATGGCAAGCCTGAGAAAAATTTAAACTTAAAAGCCGTTGCTACTTATCGGTTAAGGTTCCTCAATGCTTCGAATTCACGTTTTTATAAACTTGGTTGGTCTGATGGCACTCCCCTTACCGTTATTGGGATGGACGGCAGTCTTTTGGAAAAGCCTCGTTCAGTGCCCTATATAATGTTGGGAGTAGCCGAACGTGTGGATATATGGCTTGATTTAAAAGATATGCCCAAAGGAACCGAACTGACCTTGAAAAGCCTTCCCTTCTCCGCAGGGATGATGAATACGGGGATGATGGGCAACATGGGAACTACGCTTCCTCTGGGAAGTGAATATGATGTGCTAAAGATTACTTTGGACACATTAGGAAACAACAACATTGAACTTCCGGAAAAACTTCTTACTCTCAATAAGATAGACCCTTCAGAAGCCATAAACAAAAATAATCCAAGGACCTTCAAATTTTTTATGCGGCGCATGCAATGGACGATCAATGGCAGGACCTGGGAAGAGACAGGAATCGTAGATGAAGAAACCGTAAAATTAAATACCACCGAAATATGGCAATTGGTGAATAGTGGCGGTGGAATGATGGGTGATGGTGGTATGATGGGCGGAAAAGGAATGATGGGAAATGGCGGAATGATGAAGGGTGGTATGATGCAAATGCCGCATCCCATTCATATACACCAGGTCCAGTTTAATATTCTGGAAAGGGATGTATCTGATATGGATCCCGACGTGTGGAATTCCGTAAAGGAAGGATTTATAGATGACGGCTGGCAGGATACGGTATTGCTCATGCCCGGAATGAAAATAAAGATAATTATGCGCTTTGAGAACTTTAAGGGCTTGTTCCTGTATCACTGCCACAATCTGGAACACGAGGACATGGGGATGATGCGGAACTATAAAATAGAGTAATAACTAAAATAAAAATTATGGGAGATATGGAAATGGATGGTTTTTGCTGGATGTGCTGGGCAGTATGGATAGGCGGAATACTATTGGTCGCCTTGATAATTTATCTAATTATTAAACTGCTCAGAAAAAACAGGAAAGCCTAATATGGAGCAGTTTCAATGGGTGATACTTATTTTACCTGTTATCTCAATACTTGGTGTTGGTTTAATGTATTTCTATTTTAGAAATGAGTTAGATAATAAGTTTGGTTATACGGCCTTTGTGGTGAACATAGCCTTAACTGCACTAGTAATCAACACTACATGGGAACTGCTACATGGTCCTTTATATGAAGGGTATGAATATACCTGGGATCACATTTCGATGTGCCTGATAGCAGCAGTTACAGATATGTTAACCACGTTAATTATGCTCTTTGGACTCGGATTGTTTTATCGGAATATATTTTGGCCTCTCAAATTAAATTTAAGTAAGATATTACTGATAATTGTTACGGGAGGAACCGGGACCATTTTACTGGAAAGATGGCACATAGCAACGGGACATTGGGAATATGCTCAAAGTATGCCCATCGTGCCATGGTTAGAGGTAGGGCTTACACCGCTATTACAGTTTACCGTTTTACCCATTTTTGTTTTTGTAATTGGACGAACGCTTACTGTCACTAAGCTTAAATAATATAAAACTTTTTGATGTGTATAAAAAAAAACCAAATAGAAAAAGAATAAAAGAGAAACATAAACCTCAAAAGAACAGGATTACAAAAAAGGATAAGATTATTGCTTTACTATCTTTTATTGGAATTTTCTCAGCAGCAGTTTTTTTAGCTTTTTACATGCTCTTCTTTGGCCATTCGGACGTTCACGAAAAAAGTGACATTGATTATGAATTTGTGGCAAATGAAGAGGTCTGTATGCGAAATAATAGCTATAGAGCTGAACTAATACCATCGATTTCAATTGAAAATAGATCCTATTATGGATGTTGTGAAAGTTGTACCGATTATATACAAAAACATCCAGAAGAGCGGTATGCGGTAGACCCTGTAAGTGAAACAAAAGTCGATAAAGCTTTAGCTTATATTCTTCATCCCACAGAGAACGAAATTACAGAGGTGTATTATTTCGCTTCCAAGGAAAACGCAAAGGTTTTTATCAATGAAAATACGCGACTATGATGGGGTTAAATTCTACATATTCGGCTACCTATAATAATCTTTGAAACTTAGAAGAAATGAAATTAAAATTTACAATTATTATTATTTTAATACTGGCAGGTCTTTATAGTTCTTGTGAAAATAGCGGTAAAAAACTACCAATTCTAGGCAATAAAGAGATTTCCAGTAATGAAAAAGATACTCTTTATCAAACCATACCTGATTTTAGTTTCATCAATCAGGACAGCCTTTTAATTACGTCAAATACATTTGCAAATAAAATTTATATAGCAGATTTTTTCTTTACCTCCTGTACAACCATATGTCCTATTATGAAGAACGAGATGCAAAAGGTTTATAATAAATATAAAGGAAATCCCAAGGTGGCATTTTTATCCCACAGTATTGATCCCAGTCATGACAGCGTTCCTGTTCTAAAAGCATATGCCAAAAATCTGGAAATAAACAATGATCAATGGCATTTTGTAACAGGAGATCAAGAAGCAATTTTTGAAATGGCCCAAAAGCATTATATGGTTTCCGCCTTGGAAGATTCGACGGTTCCAGATGGGGTGCTTCACAGTGGAGCCTTTATTTTAATTGATGAACAAAAAAGGATCAGGGGATATTACGATGGTACTAACCCGGAAGAAGTCGATAAACTAATCCAGGATATTCCCCTGTTGCTTCATGATAAAGAATTATAAGTCCTGAGGGAGGAAGGGTGTCTTTTCATTGATGTGATTAGTTAGTTAAAAACCCTTCCCCTATTCAGGCACAAAAACATAAATGCATAAATAATAGACAAATATCATATACAAAAATTACCTGCAACGGTGGGTAAAGACACTTCGAAAAACATTTTCCAATATAGAAATGTAACCAGTACATTGGTCAATTCGAAGAAGGTACAAGCCAATATTAATGGAAACTAAATTTCAATAAAATGGCCTTTATTAATCCAGTAAATTTTGAAAACAGGCAATTGGATATAGATTCACTCCCAAGGTACAGAGGGGTAGAGCTTTCATCACTTAATCAGAAGTATTTAATTAAACTAAATATAATCACAAGTGCTGGCGCAATACTATTTTTTATTGGGCTTGGTATTACATATTCGCTTATGGAAACCTACAAGGATTTATTTCCATTTTTGGCGATTTTGGTTTTGCTAATATTTTTGGGTTCCTACTATCGCAACTTTCAAGTACAAAAAAGAAATGGTTATGCTATACGGGAGAGGGATATTATCTTTAAACGTGGATTTATATACAAAAAAACTACTATAGTTCCTTTTAACCGTGTACAACATGTTTCTATTGAAAGAGATTTCCCGGATAAAATTTTAGGAATTTCAACTTTAAGGCTTTTTACCGCCGGTGGCTCTGGAAGTGACATTTCGATTCCCGGTTTGATCCCGCAAATTGCAAACAATATGAAGGAAGAAATTTCGAAAAGAATATCCTCCGATGAATAGCAGTAACTTCTATAAACCGCACCGACAATCAAAAGCAGGGATGATACTAGTTTTCGGTAACAGCCTCTATAAGTTGGTTAAAAATTTATGGTTTCTGGGAATTTACTTTTTCATGAAAGAACAGACCCCTCAAACAATCATGCTATCTATAGTTGGAGCCTTGATCCTTCTTGTCCTTGCTCTTGGTTATAGCATTCTTTACTACTTAAAATTTACGTTTTTCATTGACCCAGAAAGAGAAGAATTTGTACTCCAAAAAGGGGTTCTTAGTTCAGAAACTATAAGTCTCCCTTTTGATAAAATCCAGCGGGTAAATTTTAAGAGAAATCTGCTCCAGCGAATAATTGGTGTTTATAGTATTTTAATTGATACTGCCGGGAGTAAAGAAGAGGAAGTAGAGATTAAAGCGCTATCTAAGGCTAAGGCAGAAGAGCTCTCTGAAATCCTCATGAACCACACCAAAACAGAAGATAAAGTAGATCAAAAAATCTCTCAGGATAATAAAGAGGAGGCTGCCCTCAATTGGCAATATTCTTTAAATATTTCCCAGCTTTTAAAACTAGGCATAAGTAGCAATTACATTCGCGGCCTACTATTGTTGATGACATTTTATCTCACTCTGAAGGATCAGCTTTTTTTAGAACAGTTTTTTCCATCCGAAATGGATGTAGTGAGGAATAATGATTTTGGCATTACTCCGTGGACAATTTTACTATTACTGTTAGCGGTTGTGATTGTTACTGTAGCAGATACTTTTATAAAATATTTTAAGCTTAATTTAATAAAAACAGATCTGGGGCTGCAGGTGGAAATGGGGCTCAGAAAGAATAAAAAGGTAAGTCTGAAAGGGAAAAGAGTACAATCTATGGAAATTTTGAGCAACCCAATTCAAAAACGTCTTGACCTTAACAAGGTAAAAATATTATTAGCTACGAGCGCAGATGATCCTGGTAAAAGTGTAATTACAATTCCCGGGATTTCACAAACAATTGTTTCAAGAATTAAACAATACGTATATAATGACCAAATCAGACAAATCTTTCAGATCGTTCCAAATAGAATGTTTTTATTTAGAAAAATTATCCGTGGTCTTTTTCCCTTAGTGCCCATTCCTTTTATCATAGAATATTATGATTTAAATTTCAGGTTAGAATGGATAATTATGGGGATAACAGGATACCTTATCCTGTTGGGAGGGTATCAATTCCTCTTTTTTCGTTCCTTAAAATTGTCTATCTCAAAAGAAATTATCGTAAAATATTCCGGGGTATGGAGAAGGAAGAAACAATATTTGGAAATGTGGAAATTACAATCTGTTTCAATATCACAGCCACTCTGGCATGAAAAACAAGGTCTGGCAAACCTAATTTTCCATTCTGCGGGAGGCGATATTTTTTTTGAAGTAATAGATAAAAATCAAGCAGAAATACTAATGGATTATTTACTTTTTAAAATAGAAAGCACCTCCGGGGAATGGATGTAGTTGAAAAACCAAATTAAATAATTAACTGAGGTTTTGTTTAGCACACTCACCAAAGAATGATTAACAGAAATTATAAATAAAATGAAACATACCTACCACATACACGGAATGACCTGCAAAGGTTGCCAGAATCACGTCAAAAAAACACTTGCCAATGTTGAGGGAGTAACCAGTGCATCGGTCAATTTGGAGAAGGGAGAAGCCACCATAGAAATGGAATCACATATTCCTATGCAAAAGTTCCAGGATGCCCTTAAAAACGATGGGGACACTTATTCCATCCACAAACCGGGCGAGCATCATCATAAAAATGATTCCGCTTCCGCGAAAAAGCAAAAACCCAAAGGAAAGGGAGCAGGAACGTTCTATTGCCCGATGCACTGTGAGGGCGACAAGACTTACGAGCAGCCAGGCGATTGCCCAGTCTGCGGAATGGATTTGGTTGAGGAACAAAAACTCGTTGCTACAACGTCCGAACAATGGACCTGCCCAATGCACCCTGAAATTGTTAAGGACGGGCCAGGAGACTGCCCTATTTGCGGAATGGACCTGGTGCCGATGGAACCCGATATTTCCTCAGAAGAAAAAACCTATAAGAAACTGCTCAAAAAGTTCTGGATAGCTGTCGCATTTACACTGCCCATTTTCCTCATAGCAATGAGTGAATTTCTTTCTGATAATCCCCTTTTCAACTTGATGCCACAAAGATATTGGAATTGGGTTCAACTGGCTCTTTCACTGCCGGTTGTTTTCTATGCCACCTGGATGTTCTTTGTACGTGCCTATCGCAGTATTGTAACTTGGAACCTGAATATGTTCACCCTAATTGGTATAGGTACTGGGGTGGCATGGCTATTTAGTGTGTTTGGAATGCTTCTTCCCGATATTTTTCCTGAACAATTTAGGACAGAAACAGGTACCGTCTTTGTTTATTATGAAGCTACTACCGTAATTCTTACCCTGGTAATGCTGGGTCAAGTTTTGGAAGCCCGGGCACATAGTAAAACCAATTCTGCGGTCAAGGAACTCTTAAAACTTGCTCCTAATAAAGCAATTAAGGTGGTAGATGGAACTGAAGAGGAAGTTTCTATCGACCAAATAGGGAAAGGAGATATTCTTAGAGTGAAACCTGGCGATAAAATTCCCGTGGACGGTAAGATTACAGAAGGTGAAACTACCGTAGATGAATCGATGATCACTGGCGAGCCCATACCCGTGAACAAATCCGCCGATGATAAGGTCAGTAGCGGAACGATTAATGGTAACCAGTCTTTCTTGATGAAAGCGGAAAAAGTGGGTGCCGATACTTTACTTTCTCAAATCATCCAGATGGTCAACGATGCTAGCCGTAGCCGTGCGCCAATCCAAAAACTGGCAGATAAAGTTTCTGGATATTTTGTCCCCATTGTTGTTATTATATCGATAATAACTTTTGGTGTTTGGTCCATCTGGGGCCCGGACCCAGCTTATGTTTATGCTTTGGTCAATGCCATTGCTGTATTGATTATAGCTTGCCCGTGTGCGTTGGGTTTGGCCACACCAATGTCTATTATGGTCGGTGTTGGTAAGGGTGCACAAAATGGCGTACTTATCAAGAATGCCGAAGCCCTGGAAAAAATGGACAAGGTAGATACTCTTATTGTTGATAAAACTGGAACGATTACGGAAGGAAAACCCACGGTGGAGAAGGTAGGGTCTTTTGATGATAAACAATTTAGCGAAAGCGAAATTCTACATTTTATTGCATCCCTAAACAGTGCCAGCGAGCATCCACTTGCTGAAGCTACAGTGAAATACGGAAAACAGCAGAAAACCGAAATTTCCAAAACCGAAAACTTCAGCGCAGTAACTGGAAAAGGGGTAGAAGGGACAGTAAACGGGAAAAGACTTGACTTGGGAAATGCGAAAATGATGGAATATGCTAACGCATTTATTTCATCTGAAATGGAACGAGAAGCCCAATCTTTTCAAAAGCAAGGGAAAACAGTTTCATACTTATCTATTGACGGGATGGTTTCAGGCTATGTCGTGATAGGCGACAAGATTAAAAAAACTAGCGCCAATGCTATCAAGGAATTGCAGGAGAAAGGAATCGACGTCATAATGCTTACGGGTGATAACCACGATACGGCACAGGCCGTGGCGAGCGAACTCAATCTTGCCGATTTTAAGGCGAGTATGCTGCCAGAAGATAAATTAAAAGCGGTAGAAAAGTTACAATCTGAGGGTAAATCCATTGCAATGGCTGGAGATGGAATTAATGATGCCCCGGCTTTGGCAAAAAGCGATGTGGGCATCGCAATGGGAACGGGGACGGACGTCGCAATTGAAAGTGCGGCGATTACACTGGTCAAAGGGGATTTGCAAGGCATAGTCAAAGCTCGAAACCTAAGCGATGCTGTAATGGTCAATATTAAACAGAATTTATTCTTTGCGTTTATCTATAACACTTTGGGAGTTCCAATAGCGGCAGGTGTGCTATACCCTGTATTCGGATTGTTACTCTCACCCATGATAGCTGCCTTGGCTATGAGTTTTAGTTCGGTATCGGTAATTGCGAATGCTTTACGATTACGAACAAAAAGAATTGATTAAATAAATAAATTACAGAAACAGTAAAACATAAAATGATACTATGCAATTTAGAAGAAAATTCAAAAAGGTTGTTTTATTAGACTACCAATAAATAGAATCAGATTGAAAATACTGCGATAGAATAAAATTGTTCAAGGATTTTCATTAGCCTCCTGAACTTAGTAGATGAAAGAATAATTTAACATCCGTGAGGCATCTACTATCTCAAACGAACTAATTTTGAAGTATATATCCAGTAAAATCTATCGAATTCTTTATTTAAAATTTTTAAACAAAACTTTGAAGGTAGTACTGAGTACATATAAAAGAAAAGGCCTCCAAGTAAGAAGAGTTGCTGGTTGAGATCTAAAGGAGATTATAGCATTTATCGCCAATAGACCTATTCTACTGGAAGATATCGAATATTTTTATTTTTATTATCTCATTATGTTTATATCCGAGTACGATATCTTCTTGGATTATATTTTTTCCCTGTAAATTAAATTATTTTCAATTCTAGAAGATTAGTTATAGAAAAATTAAAACAAAAACTACTATTATTACAATTAATGCAATCCAAATAATTAATTTTCCATGCATTCTTAACCGTAATACTATACTTGAAACTACTGCTTGGTCATTAAAGGTCCCATGCGCCCCATGATCGCCAGGTATGGGCTTCCACAGATTGTTGGACCTATTAGGATCTTCAGGCTCATTAGTTTGCTGTCCCTCAATTCCACTTTTGGCTAATACACGATCAGCGTACCACGGCGCAATCTTATTACCAATAATGGTTTTTATGGTTGATACTCCAACCTTAATTTCCCTGGGAGTATTTTCAGCGGCATATAAAATAGCTTCGGCTGCTACTTCAGGCTGATAAATTTTTCCCATAGGTCTGGGCTTTTTAGGTAATCTGGTTTTAACAAACCCGAACTGAGTAGTATTTAGAGCCGGAAGCTGTACCATGGAAATATTTATATTACTTTTATCATGCAATAGTTCCGTACGCAAAGAATCCACAAAGCCTTTAGTGGCATGTTTAGCAGCGCAATAAGCAGATTGAAGGGGTATACCTCGATAAGCTAATGCCGATCCTACAAATACAATAGAACCTTTATTCTGCTCATTCATCAATTTAAGTGCTACTAGAGCTCCATGTACCTGTCCCAAATAAGTCACGTCGGTAACTCTTTTATATTCCTGAGGTTCCATTTTACGAACTGGACTAAAAACACTCGTCATAGCATTATTAACCCAAAATTTTACCAGTCCAAGTTTTTCCTGAAAAAATAAGGCTGCAGATTCAACTTCTTCATAATTTGCAACATCTGCCTCGTAATAAGCAGCATTCACCCCGAACTCTAAAGCTTCTTTAACTGCAGCTTCAAGTCCCTCCTTCCCCCGCGCAATAAGACCTACGTCGTAACCATCCTTGGCGAAGCGTCTAGCACAGGCTCTTCCCACACCTGCAGAGGCCCCTGTTATTATCACACAACCTTTGGATTTCTTTTTAGCATTTTCTGAGCTCATTACTTGCTTATTTTATTTCGATTTTGTGAACCAAATATTTTGTCAATTTCTGCCATTGTAGTTTCTGAAACCCAGCCCAGGCACCGTTAGCCAAAAGGGTATTGATTAATTTTCGTTTACCCGCAGAAACACCTTCATTATTTATTCCTTCATTTTTACCAATTTCATAACCTTTTATAGTCAGTCCTTTTATAGATACTCTAAAAGTACTTGTAGCCTCATCTATAAAAAAATGTTTTATTTCCTTGTTTAATTTATCTTTTACAAGTGGACTTTCACTAGGACTCACAGTAAATTCTGCAAACTCTTCTTCATTACGTAAATCAGTAATATATACCCAATTCTTAGGAGACGGAATCGGTAAATTTATATTTATATAATTATGAACCGCCAGCTGATCGGTTTTATCTCCATTCGAATTATAGAGTTGGAATTCCGCAGACAGCTCAGGTAGCATGGACCATTGATTTACGTTAAAAAGTTTTTCTTTTGAGCGTTTGAAATTCACTTTGGCTATTTCATTCGTTGAAAACTTATTTTTACTACAATATGTTTTATCTTTTAATTCTTGATGTGAATCCTGCTTACTACCTCTCCATAGATTTTTAAACCAGATTTTTAAATTCATTTAAATTAGGTTTTTATCATTCGTATTCATCATATCTAAAACTAAACCTGCCCAGGTAAAATCTTTTGCTCCATAACCTTCCCCGGTAAAAGGATTATAGTACTCTCTAAATCCGCTTTTTTCGATTAACTGAATTATAATCCGAGTTAATTTTTGTGAACTTTCTGTATAATTATTTTTCTCCAGTATTTGATGAAGAAACCAATTATTAACGATCCAGGTAGGGCCTCTCCATATATAGATCGATTCTTTAGGATTAAAGGCCGATGAATCTTTTGCTACTGAGGGTATGGGATAATAGGTATCAAATTTCTCACTACTGAGAAAATGTCTTTCCAGGACCTTAACTTTTATAACTTCCGGAACAGAAGATAATGCCAGCGGATAAAAGATCGTGGGAGTTTCTACCTTAATTTTTAAATTCTCCTTTCCATATACGTCATAAAAGGCAGCATCCTGTTCATCATATAGAACCTTCACAATATTTCTACTTACTTCTTTTGCTCGGGAATAGTATACTTTTGCATCCTGATCCTGCAACATCTCGCATAATTCACCAAGACAAAAAAGGTTTTGTGCATAGAAAGTATTTAATCCGGCATCCTTTACCAGGAAATGTCCTTTCCTGTATATCTTCTTCAAATTATAGTTGTTTATGAAATTGAGAAAGTCTGTCCAGATCACTTTATAATAAAGCTTGGTATTGGCTTTCCCTTCTGTAAATCCCAAAGGAACATCGTAAGTAGGTTTCCAGTCCATTCCCGATTCAAACGGAGAAATTATCGTTAGTAAACCGTCGCCATCAAAATCTCTGTTCTTATCTAACCAGTCATAATAAGCCTTTAAATTTGGCAGTACCTCTTTTAGAAAATTTAGATTCTCAGAATTCTTTACAATTCTGCTCACTGCTTGAGCAAGTAAAGGTGGCTGGATGAGAGAACTCATATGACTTCTATATAGATTCTTATAGTAGAATTTAGACTGAAAAAAGTCAGCCCATCTACCAGGTTTTAACCGATCCCAATAAATCATATGTCCTATAAACCCATCCTCTCTTTGAAGACGAAGTAAACTCTTAATATGCTCTTTGGCCATTTCAATTTCACCTAAGGAAACCAGAATGAAAACATGAAAACACGTATCCCAGAAAAATTGATACGGATATCGTTCGGGCGCAGGTCGGGTATAATGATAAGGAGGACTACCATCTTTACTGGCTTTTTCCATATTCTCATAGATAATTTCTCTAACTTTTTTAAAAAGTTCCTCGTCTGTCATTCCTTAATTAAATAGAAGGCTCTACTTTATTTAACATATTTATCCCATAATCCATATTCTTCCTTTTTCGGTCCTCGTGGGAAAGAAAGCGCTGCTACAGCCAGACCCACTATTGTTCCAACAATACTTAAACCTAAGCTTCCATCCCCTGCAATCCATGGTATAATGGCCACGCCTAACCCGAGCAGTATGTTCAAATATCTACCTCGTCGTACAATCTCACCCATACAAATAACGGAGGTAACCACAATTAACGATCCGCCCAAATGAAATGCGTGAGCAGACATGGTTGTGATATCAACCCCAAACGTTGCAGGAGCAAACATGGCGAAAACACCCAGTGCCGTAGACACTCCTAAAGTCCATGGTACGCTCATACCCCAGACCGAAGATTTAAAAACGCCCATAGGCTTTTTCGGGAATTCTATAAGTTCGGTAGTACGCTCATCTTTATTTTCTTCGAATGCCTCACCACCCTTCCAAAATACTTTCCACATATTATCACCACGCTTTTTAGCCTGAACCATATGTTGTCCCATCGCTATAACCTCATCAAACTCTAAGGGAATCATGGGCAGCATTATTGCAGCTGCAAGAAGACAAAAGGTACACCATTCTCCTACTACAATGGGTTGAGATATTACGAGGAAAATATGTACTAATCCCAAAGGAATCACCAGGATACCAAAAAATGTGACCATCCACGGCATGGTTCGCCATCGTGAAGGACTTCCCATCCAACCCATTAGGAATTCGAACGTATAAGCTAGCGCGCCAAAAGCACCATCTGAAATTGGAAGAGAATGAGACATATTAGAATTAAGTACCTTCATTGTACTTTCTCCAAAAAACGGATCCCAAGCATAATCGGTGTAACCCAGCTGAAACGTTCCCAGATAACGAGAAACTATCCAGCCAAAAAATGCAAGAACGATCATGATCCATCGCTGTGGCCAACTAGACGGATTATAACTCCATCCCGGAGGAACCACCGATCCCATCTTCATATATGTGATCATGTTAGGCATACCCGGGATTAAAATGGTTAAGGCTATAACCATGACTCCTACAATGGTATCATTATTATATATATAGGCATTTGGTGCCCAGAAGATCACGGGTGCGAAGTTCAACCAGATCCCTATAAAACAGGCTATCCAAAGGCTTACCGGCCGGTTGGGTGTAAGAGATCTCCACCCAAAGAACATAAGAAGCAAACCACTAATAATATCGCTCCACTTCATCACCAGTACCCTCATTGAATCACTTATCCATAGGGACCTGCCCCCTGAAGGTTGAACGATATCCTTCCCATAATCAAAAGTAAATGGAGAAATCACTAACCAGGCACCCAGAATTATCAGCATCCAGTAAATCCAAAGCGTCTGTTTATGGTGCATATAAAGCATTTTCATGCGGTCCATCCCACCATTATCATCACCATGATCATGTGAATGACCTTTTACTTCTTTTTCCGCCATGGGCCGAGTAACTCCCCGACTACCCATTCCTCCATTCTCATGTTCCTCGTTGTGATCTTTATGGTTATTTTCCATAATCTACTTATTTTGGTTGGGTTAGTTTTTAAAAAGGAGTTTTTTAAAAAACCTGTATGTACAAAAGAAAAACCATCTGAAGGGTCAAATAGATTAATTTTGAATAACTAAAGATTCTTCAGATGCTTTTTTAAATTATGCCAAATAGGCTTCACATGCTTTTACGCATTCTTGGCAGGCCTTTGCACAGTCTTTACAATGCTGAGCGTCATGCTTTCCGCATTCATCTGCACAGGCCTGGCAAACTTTTTTACAATATTTTACCAGATCCCTCACATCTGAATAACTGGTAGCCATAACCTGGCTCAACGCTGAACACACCTCAGCGCAAACTTTATCGGTTCTAATGCAGTCTACCATTTTCTTCACATCGTCTTCATCCAGACAAGAATCTGCACAATAATTACAATGATTAATGCAATTGCCGAGTGCATGAATCAATTTTTCATTTCTCATAACTTATTGATTTTTATGGTTATATGATAAATATAGAAATGAGATGAAAAGATGACTTATAAAATTCTGCTAAGTTCTTACAGTTTTAATTTTTTTTAACCTGAAATACCAGAAATTAAGATTTTATAAAGATTTCTATATTAGATTCCAGTTCCAACTGTCCTGCCTTGGAAGTGTTTGAAAAATTGAAAAAGATTATGTTTTTTTGACTTATAATAATTATTAAGCTACAACTAAATCATTTGCATCATCCAACACTCTGTTATCAAAACTTCTGAGATAGATTTCGGTTGTTTTCAAAGAATGATGCCCCAAGCCTTCACTAATAATCTCCGTTGGTATTCCCATATTTTTAGCAATCGTTGCCCAGGAATGCCTGACATAATATGAAGTCAATGGAACATTCAGTTTAGCATCTTTCGCTATAATTTTGCAAAGCTTATTAACTAATCTTCGATCCGAACGATATTTCTTAAAATTTGTAACCGAGCCATCATAGCCTATAGGAAATATAAAATCACAAGGCTCTTTCCCAGAAACATAATAAACCAAAATATCGTGGAATTCCTTCGTGATTTTGACCGAAAGCGGGTCATCGGTTTTGCTTCTTCCATAAAAAATTCTATCGTTTTGTATATCCTTAACGCGCAACTTAGCGAGATCAATCAAATTCATCCCCCGACAGTTGAACATACTCAATAAATAGTTTTTTACGTGAAAAAGATTGCTTCCAACTGGATAATTAAGCTTACGAATCGTTGTAAAATTTTCTTTCGGTAGAGCTTTTTTCTTGGTTCTTTTTGAAGATGGAATTTTGTAAAAATGAAAAGGATTTTTTTCAGGCTCAAACTTATCTTCCTTAATAGCGCTATTATAGACTGCACTTAAGCCACGCAAATATGCACTAATAGTATTATTCGAATTGCCCTTGGCCCTATGCTCCGCTTCAAATTCTTTCAAAAAAGTAACATTTAGGTGGAAAAACTTGATTGGCTGCTCATTATTAAATTTTGTAACAGCCCGAATCGAATCTGCATACCATTTGGCAGTACCAGGTTCCTGTTCTTTTAGTTTCCGCTCAACAAGTACTTTACACCAGTCATTTATGGTTAATGAATTAGAAAAATTTTTCTTTAACTCTGATTCAAGAATATCATCCCAAGCTTTTTTGATATTTTCGATGAGTATATCAACCGTAATATCGTTAAGGGTTTTCCCGAGACCGTGGATAATGGATTTTGCAATATGCAACTTGTCATATAGTTCAAGATTTATTGCAGTGATATCAAGTTCCTTATTAGCGACTGCGGATTTTTTTAATTCCATTCTGGAATCATCCCAACCATCTTTTGATGTATATTTATCCATACGAACCATTCGAGGTTTCCTGTGAAAAATTCGTAAGATGATGGGATAAAGTCCATTAGAATTTTTTGACTTTTCTCGAGTGTCTAATGTGAGTCTTGCACGTGCCATAGCTTAAGATTTGCTTTTAAAGTTAGGTAATTTTACGCACACTTTGCGCACACTTTTTGTTGAACTCAGATAAAATCAATTGAAATCAAATTTCATTATAATGCTGATTTATAGTACGATATAAAATTTAATACGATTACTTGGTGTACTTTTTTTCGCCTTCTAAGCAGACGGTCACAGGTTCGAATCCTGTCGCGATCACCGGAGCAACAAAAAGCCCTGTTTTACGGGGCTTTTTTATTTCTTGAACAGGTAATTGGAGCGTTGATCCTAAAAAA
>NZ_JAVRHQ010000059.1:0-2973 GCF_031846485.1 Autumnicola tepida | reverse complement strand
ATTTTTAAAGATGAGAAAATTACCTTGTTTAATAGTTCTGATGTTAGTATTTCTTAGTTGTAAAGAAGAAGTCAATTCTGATAAAAATGTAGAAATAAATCAATCAGATTTTAAACTAAAAAATGACTTTGCACAATTATCATCAAAACTTACAAATTTTGATACAGTAAATATTTCAGTTGATTTATCAATTTGTACTTGGGAAAGAATAGAGAAAATTCAGCTTACAAAATCAAATGATAGTTTGAAGATTAATTTGATTGTAGAAGATTCAGATTTTGAAGTTCAACATCAATTTTTCAAAATAGAAGAAAATGATTCAGTTTGGAAGATTGGTAACTTCTTAAAAAACAATGAGAACAGGTTGAAAACTAATGATTCTGATTCTTCTCCAAGAATGGTAGTTTTTAATAAAACAGATACTTTAAAATATTACACTGATGGACTCGTAGATAGTAATAACTTTATTGCGGAATACTACAGAATGATGCATAAAATAGATCCCACTAATGAATTATATGATTTAATTACTACTGTAGATTCTATAAAATAAAAAACAGGTTTGAAATATAAACCAGGAATAGCCAGTACTTTAATAATAGTGACTTTTGTTACAGGAATAATGCTAGGCTTTTATGTACAAAGATTTAGAATCTCAGATTACAGATGGATTTACCAGTATGGAAGTTATCTCAATTTAGTAATGGTTTTCGGATCAATTAGTTATTCATTTTATCATGCCTTAGTTATCATAACAGACAAGAAAATTACCCCTAAAAAGAAGCTGCTATGGATTTTAATTGGTTCAATTCCATTTTTATATTTTGCATTTAGAATGGTTTCAGCTTCTATTTAGAAATCCCAACATAAAAACGCGCAACAACAACGGTTACCGCAAATGGCGGGTTTTCCAGAAAAGAACTAAATTAGTTTCCATAATAAACCAAACCGTAAGCCGACAAACCCGCATCCATAATTCCGCGCCACTTGTCGTTAACCGGGACCGTTGTGCCAAATATTTAATCGAAATCCGAACTTAAAAACCTAAAAATCAAAATTTAATGCGAAAATTATCAATTGTAGCTTTTTTAGCTTTATTTACTATTACAACTTATGGTCAAGAAAAAACTTATAATACAGAAAAAGTTTGGAGAATTAACTTTTTAAATCCAGGTGCTGAATTAGAAATTCCAACTGGAAATTACTCAACTTTTTCAACAGAATTAGGAATTGGATATGGTGGAGGATATCCGGATCTGACTTATGCTAACAATGGAATTATTTACATAATTGCTCCATTTTTAGATTTACAGCAAAAATGGTATTATAACTTGAATAAAAGAATTGGAAAAAATAAAACGGTTGAAAATAACTCAGGAAATTTTATTTCAGTAAGATTTATAACAAGAGGAAATTCAATTGCAGAGAATGTTATTCGAACTTCTAACTTCGATTTCGCTTTTCAACCAACTTGGGGAATACAAAGAAAATACGGAGAAAAATTTCATTTATTATTTGACGTTGGACCTCAATATTATTTTGACACAGAAGGAAACGCAAATATTTTCCCCATTATGTTCCAGTTAAATTTAGGATTCGATCTATAAATGAAAAAGTTAGTAATATTCACACTATTTTCTTTAGTCACATTAATTATAAATGGACAAAATTTCAATAAGAAAGAAATAAAGAGGCTTTCTCATTTAGGAATAGAAATCTCCAATTCCGATTCAATCAGGAATAAGATTAATAGTGACTTTAATAGAATTTTATTCTTAGAAAGAAAATGAACCACTATGGACTTGAAGTCCATAGTTTCGGGCTGGTGACTTAAAGTCACCGCTATGGACATTACTCAATACTAAAGTTTGTGCCTCCCCTATCGTCTGGTTTTCTATGGTGCTCTAGATATTCATTTACCATCTCATCCGTAATATTTCCAGTACTCCAACATCCATATCCGATAGCCCAAAAATGCCGACCCCAATACCGCTTTTTTAATTCAGGAAATTCCTGTTGAAGCTTCCTTGAACTTCTACCCTTAAACTTCTTGACCAAATCGCTAATGTTTTGCGAGGGACGATAATCTATGTGCATATGAACGTGATCTTTGGAGATGACACCTTTTAATATTTCCACATCCTCTGCTTCACAAATTTGTATTAGCAGCTTACGGCAACGTAGCTTAATATCACCCGTTAAAACAGGATATCTGTATTTTGTGCTCCAAACTAGATGCGCGGTAAGTTGCGAAACGCTATGTCCATTTGATCTTTGTTCTGACATTAAACAAAGGTAAGTTTTTTTAGAAGCTAAAGCGAAATGCACTAAAGTGCATAGTTTGAACTAACCCTGAGACCAATCAAACAAAACAGCTGGGATAATCTTATCATCATTGTCAGTATTAAGTATTGGGACAGGGATAGGAATTATAGCGAACCCAATAGAATCTACAGGCGAGGAAAATGCCTATCGTAATTTAATGGGAGGTTTCATACTTGCCAGTGGAGCTATTGAAGGAGGTATTGGAATTCCGCTTTTATTCGTATCCAAAAGAAAAAAGAGAGAAAGAGATTTACTTTTAGAGAAATATAAAAACTAACAGTTAAAATATTTTATCTAAAAATACTTGGCACAACACCGCTTCATCGCAAATAACGGGTATTGTCGAAAAAGTGTAATTTTAGTAACCAGGAAACAAAACAATTAAGCCGACAAGTCCGCATCCCTACTCCCGCAACTTGCGATAAGCGAAACCGTTACCAACAAGAGTGCGCTGGAATTTTTAAATTTCTCATTACTATTTTTCTCCGATTTTTATAAAAATTCTGCGTTTCAACATGGAAATTAACTCAACGGGAAGCGTATTTTTTCAGTTCGTGATTTTATGGATTTTCAAATGAAAAATTTTTCCCTGGCGCTGAAAAATATTCACGATTAATAATGGCAAATTTTAATAAAGCGCTTTTTTCG
>NZ_JAVRHQ010000058.1:0-3082 GCF_031846485.1 Autumnicola tepida | reverse complement strand
GGGCTTAATACTTTTAAACGTGATTTAATGAAAAACACTTTGATTCTAGTAGCATTATTAATCTTTCATTTTTATTCATATGCCCAGCATTTCGATTCTATTCCAAGCGAAATAATAATAAGTAAAACTTTTGTAATCACTGATTCAGGATTTAAAAATTTAGAGAAAAAACAAGACACTCTAATAGTAAAAGAAATCTCGGATACTGATCAAGTTTCTAAAGCTAAAAATGTTTTAGGACAAATGAATGAGTTCATAAAAAATACTCCAGAATCAAAGATTATATTGGAAATAGAAAATGATTCCATTTGGCGGTATCAAGTAGAAAAGGAAATAATGATCGGAGATTATATAATGATTGAAAAAGGAAAAGGAGTTTTAAATTATTATTCAAAAGATAAGTCTACGAATTACAGAAAATATGATCTATTTGAAAACCAAATTAATATTGAAAAATTAGAAAATAAAGAGGATAAAAAAATTATTAATGGATTAGATGCTTTCAAAATCAAGCTGATCATAAAACAACAATTTAGCGACTTAGGAAATACTATTTATGAAATGTATGTAACCGATAAATTGAATTTGCCAGCGCATTCATATATTAATCTTCCAAAATATTACCAAAATTTATTTCCATTAGAAGTTATAAGTTGGGAAGAAAATTTACCTGGAATTTTAGAAAAATATGAAGTGACGGACATAAAGTACTAAGCCCAACATCGGTTATAGCAAATAGCGGGTTTTGCCGAAAAAGTGTAATTTAGAAAACCAATAAACAAAAGGTTAAGCCGACAAATCCGCGTCCCTATTCCCGCTACTTGTCCATAACCGTAACCGTTACCAAAAATTGCGCCGACTGAAATATAAATTTTAACCTGCTAATATTGTTCATTTTCTTATTGAAAATCCTGCTCACATTTAGCGGAAAAAAGTAATTATAAAGTCTGCACTTAAAAAGGCAAATTCTGACTGATAGAAGTTTTTTCAGCGGAATCTTATAAATATTCGTTTATTTAAAAACCCAGGAAAATAGAAAATGAATCGGATTTTCAATTAAAGAGAGTTGTTCATTTAAAGAAAAAATTAAACCGACTTCCACTCTGCCCCGAGATCTAAAAATAAAATCAGAAGGAAAAAATAGAGAATTTCAGCAAGCAGAAAAATTCCAAAAAAAGCATCACCCTGACATTTCTCAGCCGGAAAACTTAGAATAAAAATTAAACCAAAAAATTGAAAAATTCAACAAGCGGAAAAATCCTTATCATTATAGAAAATCAGAAGTTCAAAGAAATAATTTGGGAAAAGAAGAAAATTTTAAAAAATAAACCGACCAGAATGGCCAATCTCTCTTGCTTACTCTTGCGGGGCGCAACTTTAGGTAACATCGCTTAACGGCAAATTACGGGTTGTATCCTGAAAATTGTTATTTTAGAGATCAATTTAAAATCAAGTAGCCGACAAAGACGCGTTTTCAGTCCCGTTACTTGCGTTAAACGTAGCCGTTAGCCACAATACCGACCAAAATGTAACTAATGAGTGAGATAAATTTAAAAGTAAAACAGAATTATGAATATCTGGAAGAATTATCATTCTCAGAAAAGAATATTCAAGAAGATACAATTTTTTTAAAAGAGAAAAACAATAGAAAAGATTGGCTCAAGAATTCCGTAAAAGTTGAACACTCAACTGCGAAAGATGAAATGTCTCTAATAATTGAGAAAAAGTTATTCCCATATAAATATGGAATCAAACTACATTGTCCGAATTTCACGGAAAAACCTTTTTTTCGATTTGATTCTGATGGTCCAACACATAGAAATAAAATAGAAAATTCACTGGCAGAACAGCCAATAACTACACCTCATTTCAACACATATGATGAAAAAGGGCAGGAATTTGCTTATAAAAGCGATATACTACGAAATGATAAAGAAGCAAAAGCTATAGCAGAAAATATTGAGTTTGGAATAAGCCACTTTTTTCAAGAAACTAATATTAAGCTAAATGGAAAAGATGAATTTCCTGGACTAACTACTGAGAACCCAGAGTTATTTGAAATAGAGTCACAAACCGATCCATTAAATGGAATTGAATTTTTAGATTAGCGTGATGGATGAACTATTAGACATATTCCAAAATATTAAAAATGATTTTTGTTCTCTAACAAATTACAAAGTAAGAGGAGAAAGCTTAGAAATCATTACTCCTTTTACAACTCTAAATAACAAATTTGTCTCAGTATTTGTAAAAAAAATAAAGAACAAATACGTGATTTCGGATGCAGGTTGGACGGATTTAAATTACTATGACATTAATATAAGTGAAGAATCCGATGACATTATAGAACGTATTTTTGCTTACTATCAAAAAAGTTTTGACGTTTCAACAACTACGGATAAAGCTGGAACAATCCATTATTTTAAATATTGCTCAAACCCCGTAGAAATTCCAAGTAAAGTTTATGATTTAGCAAACTTTATTGTTGGTGCTGTAAATGCTATGGGAATCAGGTATAAGGATGAAAAAGAAGAAAAAGAAAGAGAAACATTTAGAAAGGATGCCAATAATTTCTTGAAAGCTCACTATAATGAAAATGTTAAGCTTCGTAAAGCATTAGATGATTTACAAAATATCAGGTTTAACGCTTTAATTTCAAAAAGTTCAGATATATATCTAGTTTCTTACGTTACGGGTAGCAGTTCCTATTATTTTACAAACGACCTTAGAAAAACAATAGTAAACTTTGAAATTTCAGAAAGATCAAAGTATAAGGATTTTATTAGAGAAAAAGTTTCTATTATTAATGATAAGGCTGACGGCTATCATCCCGAAAAATTAAGTAGTATGATGGATCTACTTCAAGAGAAAGTTACAAGAGATCCAATCAAGTGGACAGAAAAAGAGAGAATTTTAGAGATTATATAGAACGGTACTGTGGCTAACAACGCATACCGCAAATGGCGGGTTTTATAGAAAAGAACTAACTTAGTTTCCATAGCAAACAAAACCGGTAAGCCGACAAATTCGCATCCATAACTCCGCGCCACTTGTCGTTATGCGAGACCGTTAGCAGCTATTT
>NZ_JAVRHQ010000057.1:0-3162 GCF_031846485.1 Autumnicola tepida | reverse complement strand
GCCGTTACCAAAAATTGCGCCGACTGAAATACAAAATCTAACCTGCTAATATTGTCCTTTTTTTTTATTGAAAATCCTGTTCACATTGAGCGGAAAAATTAGTAATTATAAAGTCAGTACTTAAAAAGAGTAATTCTGCTATTAGAAATTTTTCCAACGGAATTTTATAAAAATCGCTCTTAATTTAAAAATCCTAGAAAAATAGAAAATGGACCAGAATTTCAATTAAAGATGATTTATTGAAGATTAAAATATCTGCTTAAAAAAGAAAAACAAACCGACTTTTACGCTGCCGCAGAATCTAAAAATATAAATCAGAAAATAGAAAATTTCAGCAAGCAGAAAATTAATTTCAAAAAAAAGCCTCACGCTGACACTTACCCAGCCGGAAAAATTTAAAATAAAATTGAAGCCAAAAATTGAAAAATCCAACATGCCGAAAAATCCTAATGATCATAGAAAATTAAGAGTTCAAAAGAAATTATAGAACTGAAAGAAAATTTCAAAAACAAAAAAAGCTGATCAGAACGGCCAATCTCTGGTTCTTACTCAGGCGGGGCGCAACTTTAGGTAACATCGGTTAACAGCACATAACAGGTTGTATTCTAAAAATTGTTATTTTAGAGACCAATTTAAAATCGGTTAGCCGACAAGTTCGTGTTCCTACTCCTGTTACTTGCGTTAACCGTAGCCGTTGTAGCCAATGGCTAAAAGAACGAAATTGACTGTTAATTAGTTATTTAAATATAAAACTGCAATGATTCGAAAGAAAGAATTCATATTTTCAATTATTATATGCCTAACATTTTTATCACTTGGTTTTATGTTACTTCATTATGAATTAATTGGTTATGGATATTCATTTTTCGTATTTCTACCATTCGCTTTAGGATATATTTTAGGCAAATCAACTATCAAGACAATAAGTTTATGGGGATTAATTATTTCATTAGTAATCTTCTTTACTTTGCTATTGGCTGGTGGACTTGAAGGAATGATTTGTATTTTGATGGCAATGCCATTAATTATTGGTGCAATTGCACTTGGTGTGCTGGTCAAATACTTGTTTAAAAAATATTCTAACAATACTAAAAAAGAGAATCTCACAAAAAGTTCTATTCTTCCATTTTGCTTATTCTTAATTTTTGGATTTGTAGAAAAAAAGTCGGTCGAAAACGAACATAATATAATTGAAGTAAAGTCGGAGATAATCTTACCCTATTCTCCAATGAAGGTGTACAATATGATAAAATCAGTTGATACTCTTGATGCAGAAAAGCCATTTTTAATGAAACTTGATTTACCAATCCCACAAAAATGTATTCTAGAAGAAGAAAAAATTGGAGGAATCAGAACTTGCTATTTTGAAGGTGGACAAATCGTTGAGAAAATCACAGAGCTTGAAAAAGGAAAAATATTAAAAATGGATGTTATAGACTATCAATTAACAGGCAGAAAATGGCTTGGATTTAAAGAAGCAATTTACCTGTTTGATGAATTAGAAGATGGACAGACTAAAATGACAAGAATAACAACTTATACTAGCGAACTATATCCAAGATTATATTGGCAACCACTAGAGAAAATTGGAATTGAACAAGAACACGATTATGTGTTTAAGAATTTAGAAAAAGACTTAAAAAGCGAATTCGGAAAAAAAATAGAATAGTTAAAGACATTAGAACTTTAAATAAATTTTTCGCAATCGCCACTGGCAACAACAACGTATATCGCAAATGGCGGGTTTTATAAAAAAGAACTAAATTAGTTTCCATAATAAACTAAATCTTTAAGCCGACAAATCCGCATCCATAATTCCGCGCCACTTGTCGATATACGAGACCGTTAGCCACAAGCTTCACAACGAGATTGGTTAAACCAAATTGACTAATAAATTTAAAATGAGCAAAGAATTAAATATTAAATCTTCTACTATTGAAAAAGGACTTGAACTTATAAAAGATTTTACTTCAAAATTAATAGGTCCAACAATTGAAGAAGTTGGTCTACTATTATCAGACAAAATTAAATTCTTTCGATTCAAAAATCAGATTAACATTTTAATAAAGGCTCAAGAATATGTAAAAAAGAAGAATATTAAGATTAAAGAAATTCCAACAAAAATACTCGTGCCACTTCTAGAAAATGCATCCTTAGAAGAAAACGAAGAGATGCAAGAAAAATGGAGTTTTATGATTGGGAATCTAGCAGATTCAGACAAAAACTTACAAAACCAAATATTTCCATATTTACTGAGTCAAATTTCATTAAATGAATTTGAAAAGCTTTCCGAATTTAGTAAAAAAGAAGAAAACTTCATATTTAACCTTAGGAGATTATCAAAACTAAAAAATGAAAAAGAAAACTATTATACATCTGAATATCGAGATTTATATAGCAGGATAAATACTGTAAAACAAGAAGGATTTATTTTAGAAGGAATAGAAGAATATGAATATTCCAATCTCGAAAGATTAGGGTTATTAAGACAACTTCCACCGAAAATTATAATAGATGAACTTGAAATAGAACATTTTCAACAAGAAGGAAGCGAATACTATCCAATAGAAGCAGAATATGATCCAGATGATTACGACTACCGAATAACATCATTAGGTTCAAAATTCTTAGAAGCGTGTGAAGAGAAAAAAGCCAGTGGCTAACATCGGTTCATCGCAAATAACGGGTTTAGCCGGAAAAAGTGTAATTTTAAAGACCAATTATGGAAAGAACTAAGCCGACAAATCCGCGTTCTAACTCCCGCAACTTGCGATAACCGTAACCGTTGCCAACAAGAGCTTGCTGAAATTTGGCAATTTTTAATACTGGTTTTTAATATAAAAATTAAGGTTCTAAACGAGATTCTAACTCAACGGGAAGCATTATTTTTCCAATTCATATTTTAAAAATTTAGCAGGAATAATTCTGCTCATAACATTAATTTTGCCCTGGCGTTTAGGAAATTCACGAGTAAATAATGAACGTTTTTAATAAGATTCGTTTACGCGCTCCAATAGGCAACATCGGCTATAGCAAATTGCGGTTTATGTGCTGAAAATTGTTATTTTTAACTACCAACTAAAATAGAAATTAGCTGACAAAGACGCATCCCCTACTCCGCAACTTGTCCATAGCCAAAGCCGTTACCAAAAATTGCGCCGA
>NZ_JAVRHQ010000056.1:0-3240 GCF_031846485.1 Autumnicola tepida | reverse complement strand
GTCGGAGTAATCTCGTATGGAGGTTTCATTTTGATAGTATCATTTGATATTATCAAAAGTAAAGTCAATTTATCTCAATTGAAAGGAAAATCACGATTATAATTGGCCACAACGGTCTCGTGTAACGACAAGTGGTGTGGAGTAGGGGACGCGGTTTTGTCGGCTTACGGTTTTGTTTGTTTTGGAAACTAATTTAGTTCTTTTCTATGAAACCCGCCATTTGCGTTACACGTTGTTGTGCTGCGTTTACCTCTAAAATTAATAATTGAGGTTATATCCTATTCCGAGACTTAACTCATTAAAGGAACTTAATTTATAATATTTTAGAAATATCAAAAAACGTTTATAATTTCCTTGAATTTTACCCTGGTACTCAATATTATCTTTATAAATCGAAATTTTCCCTACTATCTCTGGATAAAGCGGTTGTCCGAATGAAGTTCCAAACCCAATTAATACTCCTGAAGAATTATGCTTTTTTGAAGTATTAATATTATTAAATTCTAGATGGCTGTATCCAACTATAAAACTATATCTCGAAATATTAAAATCTGTTTCAAATGAAGAACTTCTGTTATCCAATTTGTTTTCAAATTCAAAATCGCGAAAGCTAGTTCTAAAGTCAATGTCAAAATCACAATTAGAAATCGGATGTTTAAATTCTAGACTAGCTTCTTGGAAAATATTTTCTTTTGAATTTGTCTGATAGCTATAACTAGCTTCTAATACTCCTCCAAAAAATAAGTAAGGTGATGAGACATCAATTTTTCCGCCAATAGGATTATTTATTAAACCTGTCTGACCGTAGACTTTTATGTCGTTTGCATCAAAAAAATCTTTGTTACAATCCCATTTAGTTTCTACTGTAATTTTATTCTTTCCTTCTAGCTTATACTCTTTTGTTACCATTCCAACATAAGAGAAAACTAAAATTGCATTAGGATCTGATACGTCAATTTCAAACAGACCATCAAAATCCGATTGAGTTCCATTTTTTGTTCCTTTTTCTATAATTGTTACACCAGGAATTGAATCGTTGTCGGTTTTTGAAATTACTACTCCATAAATTTTATATTGACTCCAACTTAAAATTGGAATTAAAAGAAACACGAATATGAGGTAGTTTTTAGTCAAATTTTTCTGGTAAATGCTGCACAACGGTCTCGGTTATCGCCAGTTGGCGGAGTAAGGGACGCGGATTTGTCGGCTTATTATTGGTTTGTTGGTCAAGTCAATTATTTTCTTAATAACGGTGCCGCTTATTGGCGATGAACCGTTGTTGTGCTTAGTGTTTTGTGTTAGGTTCTTTTTTAAAGTTTAGACTATTTTTTACTCTCACTAATCCACATACTATAATATTTTGCTCTTAAAGTATTGTAATTTACAATTCCTATTAGTGTGTCTTTCCCTATTTTAATTTCTCTCTTTTGAACATTTTCTCCTTTTATATCTTTAATACTTTGCCAGAATAAAGTATCATTAGCGATCTTAAATGTCGCAGATTTCAACCATCCCTCAGGACTAGGGTTGTATGGATTCGTTTGTGGATTTCCTTTTGCTAATGAATATTCTGTTCCTTCTCTCTTAGAAGGAATCCATATGTATTTGCTGCTGTCAGACGATGAGAAATAGTATTGACTTTCATTATAATCAAGGGATCTCCATATTCTATCCGTTATAAAAGAGTATTTATCTACTTTATTTTCCTTACAACTTGTAAGTAAAAATGAAACAAGGAAGATTATTAAATATCTTTTTTTCATGTTTTTTTGATTAGTTTTTTTTCACCATTTATGTTATTTGTAATTTATTTATTAAAATGTAGGTGCCATTGAGAAGTTTTACATTTCTACATTTTTTGACTTTATGTTCCTCTATTTGCTTTCCTTGATACTCTAATTCTATATTCCAATCGCTATCTACAGGAAAAATTATAGGTTTTTCTAGTTCTGTGGAGTTTGATTTAAATTTTACTTCCCAAATCCATTGCGGTAAATAATCTCTAATCTGGTGTGGTTCAACGTCCCATAATTTTATTCTAGCAGTAGAGTTCTTGTCATTAGTTGGTGTCAAATGTGGTTTTAAAATAAAATACATTTGAATTTTATTCTGGTATCCATCGATTTCTGGGAAATGTTTAAAGCTCATTGTTTTCCAAAAGCTTTCAGAACTTACAGGTTGACAATATAATTCGATTACTATTTGATTTATTTTCTTGAAATATTCTTTGGCTTCATTGATTAAAATTTTACCAAATCCTTTCTTTCTATGTGTTTCTTTTATACTTGCGATTATAATGTGAACTACTTTTTCTGATATTCTATATGTAAAAAAACCAACAGGGAAATTATTCTCTTTAATTGCTACTAAATTTCCCTTATGAAATGATTCTTCAATTCCATCCCAATTATCGTAGAATCCAAAAGTATTTTTATCAATTTCTTTTTTCAACCACAATTTAATCTGGGATAAATCATCTTTTGTCGGTTTGAAACAAACGCTTATAGACATAAAAGCACTATTAAAACATTAAGCACAACGGTCTCGTATATTCGTCAGTTGTGGTAGTGAATATACGGATTTGTCCGATTTAGTTTTTTTAGTTCCTGGTTTCTATTAAACTTTCTTTTCGTACGATGGCCACAATTGCGAATATGCGTTGTTGCCTGCTGTATTTGAGATTAAATATTCTTCTTTAGTTTTGGTTCTTTACTATTTTCTTGTTTTAAATAAAAAAGAACCATCAGGATAACTAATGAAATTAAATTGATTGCTAAAAAATGAGATTCTGTATCATTTCTGATATATGAAATTAAAGTTCCAGTAAAATATTCAAAGTCCGTTAAAAGTGTATAATTTGAATTATATGGTTTTTGATATCCAAATGATACATAAGGTCCAATAAAATAGTACCAATAGAATCCCAAATAACTGAATTGAAATAGTTGTAGGACGAAATTTAAAATGGATAGTTTTATTCCTATTCTTTTATCTTTTATTAATTGAATTCCTGCATAGAAACTAAATCCTGTTATTAAAATAAATGGCAAAATCACTGAAAAGAAATTTATCATTCCCACTTCGTTCATCCGATTTATAATTCCATAGATTAAAAATAATCCTCCTATAATTTGAATAGAACCAATTGAGATTTTTAAAATTTTGTTCATTTAATTTTTTTCTTATTTCAACTTTTTAGTCCGTTTTCTTAAACCAAAAGACATTGTGAATATTGCTGGC
>NZ_JAVRHQ010000055.1:0-3541 GCF_031846485.1 Autumnicola tepida | reverse complement strand
GTGATGGCGATGAAGTCGATAATGGTTCCGATCCGCTTGATCCATGTGATCCTAATCCGGATAATGAAAATTGTTCTTCAGGAGACAATGACACTGATGATGATGGGCTGACCAATGATGAAGAAGTTGATCTTGGCACTGATCCCACCGATCCTGATACCGATGATGATGGTATAAATGATGGCGATGAAGTAGATAATGGTTCTGATCCGCTGGACTCATGTGATCCAGATACAACAGCCGGGTCATGTGATCAGGATGAGGATGGGCTCACTAATGATGAAGAAGTTGATCTTGGCACTGATCCTGCTGATCCTGATACCGATGATGATGATGTAAATGATGCCGATGAAGTTGACAATGGCTCCGATCCGCTTAATCAATGTGATCCCAATCCAGATAATGAAAATTGTCCTTCAGAAGACAATGACACTGATGACGATGGAATTGATAATGAGGATGAGAATGATATAGGCACTGACCCCACCGATCCTGATACCGATGATGATGGTATAAGTGATGGCGATGAAGTAGATAATGGTTCTGATCCGCTTAATCCATGTGATCCCAATCCGGATAATCAGAATTGTTTTGGAGAAGCCAATCTTTCTGTCATAAAGTCTGCAAGCAGCAGTAATCCAACAGTTAGTAGTAATATTGAATTTACAATCAGGGTTGCAAATAACAGTGATTTCCCCATTACCGATATTATAATCGATGAGCAGCTTCAGAGTGGTTTCAAATTCAGGGAAAGTGCTGCCACTCACGGAAATTATAGTCCAGTTGCGGGGGAATGGACTATAGAAGAACTTGAGGCAAATAGCATGGCAGAATTGATTATTGAAGTAGAAGTCCTTCCTAACGGAAACTATGAAAATACTGCTCAATTAAAAAGTTCCACACCTGGAGATATGAAACCAGATGATAATATGTCCTGGCTTCAGATAGATCCTTTATGTATTTTCATATTCAACCAATTCTCACCAAATGGGGACGGTACCAATGATTATTTTAAGATCAACTGTATTGAAAATTACCCTAACAATCGGCTTGATATATATAACCGCCATGGAAACAAAGTGTTTGAAGCCCGGGGATATTCCAATAGCTGGAATGGTAATTCCAATACCGGCTTTTCAATAGGAAGTAATCAGCGGGTTCCCAACGGTACTTATTTTTATGTATTGGATCTTGGAGACGGCACTCCATTAATTAAAGGGTGGGTTCAAATAATCAGATAAAACAGATAAGATGAAAACCGGATATATTCAACTATTAATTTTATGCTTTAGCCTGCTTTTAAGCTTTACAGCAACCTCGCAGATAGAGCCACAGTTTACTAATTATATGTATACCGTTCAGCAGTTTAACCCTGCATTCGCAGGGGCTGTTACAAACGGATCGATAACAGGTGTAATCAGAAGCCAGTGGGTGGGAATAGAAGGCGCTCCGGAATCTCAGTTTCTGTCCTATTTAGGGCCTGTTTCGAATGGGAAAATGGGTGTGGGCTTGAACCTTATTCACGACAAGGTGGGGCCATCATCTTATAAATCCTTTTCAGCATTATATGCTTATAACCTCCGAATAAATTCAACAACCACAATTTCGTTAGGTATTAATGCCGGGGGATCGCTTCTTGATATCGATTTAACAGAGGGTGATTTTGAGAATCCTGGAGATATTGCACAGAATAATTTAAACAATGAATTCTATGCAAAAGTTGGAGCCGGCGCAATGGTGTATAACAGAAAATGGTTTGCAGGTTTTTCTGTGCCGAATTTTTTCAAACAGGATTTTTACGACAGTGAAATAAGAAATGTAGTCGCTAATAAACTTCAGTTCAATGTACTTGCCGGATATCAGTTTGAACTGAATCGGAATTTAACTTTTAGACCTTCGGTATTGGCCAATATTATAGAAGGAAACCCGATTACTTTAAATGCAAATGCCAATTTTTTACTCTTTGGACGTTTACATTTAGGTCTTGGCTACAGGTACAACGAGGCTTTAAGTGGTCTCGCTGGTTTTCAGATCTTAGAAAATCTGCTGGTAGGATATTCCTATGATTATGGAACAAATGACTTTAGCAATTATCATGACGGCTCTCACGAGATCGTTTTAAAATTCAAGTTTAAAAAGCAACCCTATAATGCAGGGAATGCCTTAAACTCTTTTTAAAGTTTTCCCCTATTTCTAGATTGACTCATTTAATAAAGATGGGTCAATCTTATTTTTTATTACACTATAGCTTGGAAGCGTCATAAATTATTACTGGTAAAGACATTGAATAGCTGTTATAGTGTTTTTTCCCCCGGAAATCACATTATTCAATTAAGTTGTATAGAGTAGTTTTCTCTGTCCCGCCATTGCTGTCATTTTAATCTTTATTTCATTTACTTTTTTTATCCGGTGCATTTTCCTTTGATTATTTTATTACAATTAAATTAAGGTTGGCATCATCTTTCCGAAATGAAAACAGCCTGCTCTCCTTTTCATTTACTTCTTTCAGAGCCGTACACATTACCTTTTGATGTGGCTTGACATTTCAGGATTTGAAATTAGGAAAGGCCTTATAAAAAGCGGCGCGAAGCAAAGCGGCTTTATGCAGGCCGCTAATTTTAAATCCTGTTTCTTTCGCATCAAAAGGTAAGGCATCTGAAGTTATTAGAGTAAGGTGAATTTTGAAAAATATTCTTCCAAAGAAAAAATCTGTTCTTAGTTCGAATCTGCGGACTTGAGCCAAAAAAGTTAATGCCTCTCTTTATTATTTCAAACCATCCTCTTTTTTGGCTCGTGTCCAAGACTATAGGACGAACCGTTTTCCCTGAGATATAATGGAAGGAAAAGTGGTGAGGACCAAATTATAATTTTAAGCTTCAAATCAAAATTTTACTAAAAAATTAGCTTGTTTATAAGGGCTTCAGAAGTTTTTTAGTAAAAAACCGCAATAGCATCATCTTTTTATTAAGCATAACAAATTGAATTACAATATGTTGTAAATGAATAACATCGCGCAGCGTGTTATCGTCTTGCTATTCCCCCTTTATATTTAACATAGTAAAATTTGATTAATATTAATTAATAACATAACCAGCATTTATCCAGATATAACATGTTGTACACAATTATTTTATGAAAATTCTGCTATTATTTTCGGTTTCTTCTTCACACAGCAAACTTTTGCTCAAACAGAAGATTTACCAATCATATTCATAGATAATTTTTCTGGAAAAGTTATTCAACCACATTATGAATTTAATTCAGGTAAAGAAAACAATAACTTTAAAATTCTAACATACTATATTGAAAGAGGAGAATGGCTTGCACAAGAAACTATAACAATTGACTTAAACGAAATTGATAGGATTTGAACTTCAAAAATTTTGTTTGCTACAGAAATTTTTTGCATTGTCAAAAGTGGAATTTTTTGAACTGTGACAGTATATGCAATGGAGAAGAAAAAGAATATTATTCTGATGGAAAAATAAAACTTATGTGTGAATTTATAAATGGCAAATTGATAATAATGTAATTTACAATT
>NZ_JAVRHQ010000054.1:0-3690 GCF_031846485.1 Autumnicola tepida | reverse complement strand
TCTCCGGTTATCGCAAGTTGCGGGAATAGAAACGCGGATTTGTCGGCTTAGTACTTTAAATGATTGATCTCTAAAATAAACATTTTCAGCAAACTGCCCGTTATTTGCAATTAACCGATGTTGTAGAGCGTATTTATGTTCCAAAATTGGTTTGGATATATTGTTCAACTTTACTTTTTCTTAGAAACTCTGAATAATCTTTTATACTTAAAATATCTTGGACAGTTTTTTCTGGATCTTGAATTTGTTCGTAGTAAGCTTTACAAATTGTATAACCCATCCAATATCCTGCATTTCTTGGTCTTTCTTCACTTTCTTGTTGCCATGATCTCCAAATACTTTTGTTTTTTTCTTCTTTGAAATCATTCCATATCTCCATTTCTCTGCCTTTAAATTTTGTATAGTCAGCATCAGTTTCTCCGCTTATTAATTCTGCTATAAACTCGGCTGAACCTTCTCGGATACTTTTCCAAAGTAGCGTGTTACCATCTTTCATTTTATCTTGATTAAAATGGACTATTTCGTGGCTTACAGTTATTGGAATATGTTTTCTTTCCAGACTAATTCTTAGAATATCTTCATTCCAATTTACGGTGTCTGAATCTGATGTTTTTGCAAGCATTTCTGTGCCGATTAATAATCCTTCATTAGAAATGGTTCCATTGGATTGAAATTTTCCAACTAGGAAATAAACATCTGGAAATTTAGCTTGTGGATATAGATTTTCAAATTCTTGAAAATTGTTGTCAATCTGACTTTGTAAATCATCTAAATTGGAAATATCTTTTTTTATGGATTGATAATAATCTTCGAAAGCAAGAACGAATTCTGTGAATTTTTCTTTTGATTGGATTTTTGTTTTGTAGAAATCATCTAATCCTGGAGAACCTTTTTTGAAATAATATTGATTAAATATACTTTCAGCGTTTGTTGAATCTTTCGTAGCTAAATCAAATGCTTGATAAAAGTTGTCAATATCTGAAGTTATAAAGTTTGAATCTTTTGGGTTTTCAGATGTTTCTAACCTGGAATTGAATATGGAACAGGATTGAACTAAAATTGATAATAGAAGTAATAGACTTAGTTTTTTCTTATTCTTTTTTTGCAAAATTATCGCTGGATTCAAGGTTGTAACGCAACAAAGCGTAGTTAGAAGTTAGGTATTCAAATATAATTTTTTTCGTTCAAGATCCATCATTTCCTGCGGTGTTTTAAAGCCCAGGATTTTGCGGGGTCTGTTATTGAGTTTGTCCTGTATAATTTTCAATTGTTTTTCATCGATGTTATTAAAGTTTGTTCCTTTTGGAAGATACCTTCTGATGAGTCCATTTGTGTTTTCGTTGGTTCCTCTTTCCCAGGAGGAATAGGGGTGAGCAAAGTAGATTTTCATTCCTGTTTTTTGAGTGATTTTTTTATGTCCGGCCATTTCAATTCCGTTATCGTAAGTCATCGTTCGCTTAAAAATTGGTTCCATTTGATTCAATGTTTTGGAGAATTTCTTGCTGATGTGATTAGCCTTTTTATTGTCTAATTTAACGATTAGGGTGTACCTGAATTTTCGTTCTACAATAGTCCCTATCACACTTTTATGATTGGCTCCCACCATGAGATCTCCTTCCCAATGGCCGCTTTCTTCTCGAAGGTTAATATGCGCTGGCCGCTGGTCAATACTGACCTGATCGATAATCCTGCTTCCTTTTGTCCTGCGTTTCTTTCTAGATCTTCTTCGCTGAGTTCCCCTGGCCAAGAGTTTAATGAGCTTTAAATTAAGCCTGGCTTGTGGCTTGTTATAGATGTGCTGATAAATCGCTTCGTGAGAAATAGTCATGACCGGATCATTAGGGTAATCTTCTTTGATCCTCCCGGAGATTTGTTCCGGAGACCAGTCTTTCAAAAGTCCTTTGTAAACATAAATGCAGAGCCTTTTATAAGTGCTCATTTTGTCCTTATTTCTCTTATTGAGATAATCGTCTTTTGCATTCCATTGAGCCAGATCAGCATTGTACTTTTCCGTAGGTTTTGTCACCCATTTATTGACTTCTCTGGTAATGGTAGATCGGGTTCTACTCAGCTTGTTGGCAATAAAAGATTTGGACTTATTTTCTTCTAAAAGAGACTGTATAATAACCCTTTCCTTATAGGATAGTCTCCGATGTTTTTTAAGTTCCATTCAACAAATCTAAAAGTTATGATTTGTTGCGTTAAGTTATTGAACTCAGGATCTTGTTTAAATATGCTCTACAACGGCCGCGGTTAATGCAAGTTGCGATTGAAGACTTGAATTTTTCAGCTAGGCCGTATAATAGTTAAGATCTAAAATATAACTTTTTACTGGTTCAGCGCAATTTGATTTAACCGTTGTTACCTACTGGAGCGCGGAAAAGGTACATTATTAAAAGTTCTCTTTATTAATCGTGAAATTTTTTATGCGCCAGGGCAAAATTTTGTAATAGCTCTTTTTTTATACATGAACTGAAAAACTGAACTTCCCGTTGAGTTAATTTCCAGGTTCGAAAACGAAATGTATATAAATCCTTTTTTTATTATATGAAAACTGTAAAAATAAGCCGCGCTCTTGTTGGTAACGGTCTCGCATAACGACAAGTGGCGCGGATTTTTGGATGCGGATTTGTCGGCTTACCGATTTTGCTTGTTATGGAAACTAATTTAGTTCTTTTCTAGAAAACCCGCCATTTGCGGTATGCGTTGTTGGCATTAGTTATTTTGAGTTTGAAACAATTTTAGATAAACTTTAAAAATCTTATCGGTTAAAGAATTTAAAAATATGTAATAATCTCCATCTTCTCTAAATTGTCCGAAATGAAGATTAAAATCTTTTACTAAAATGACAGTTTGAGCTTGAATCATAATTTTTAGGTAAATTAAATAACCATTCAAATTATGTTTAAGATTATCATCCACATTGCCATATAAATACATTCTTAGTAGTTCTGAGTTTTTATCGTAATAAATAGAGCCTCTTAATATAGATTCAAAATCTCCGTGGACAACTTTTGAATGCTTATTATAAAGCTTATCTCTTACTTCGTAAAAGAGACTATAAAATTCATCATTTTCTAAGGTAGACAGTGCTTTTTTTACAATTTCAAACGTTTTGGAAGGTTTTTGTTTATGCCATTTATCAAATTCTTCTTTTTTTGAAGATGTTTCTTCTTGAAAAAGGGAAAAATATTTATCATCAAATAAAATTGCTAGGCTTTTCTCAGATAACTCAATAAAATTTCTAAATATTCTATCAGAATTTTGAAAATATCCACTCTTAGATAATTTCAAGACAGAATTCAGGTTATTTATTTGATTGTTTAATATGAAAAGAAACATTACTAATTTTCTTTTCTTTAAACCTTTAATTTTTAAATCATATTCTTCAAGATAAATAGTCCTAGTTAGAATTATCCAAAGGCTTTCATATTGCAAAATGAGTAGTTCGAAAAATTCTTTTTCAAAATGGTAATTATTATTAAATAGCTGACTGTTCTTTCTACTTTGATTAGATCTATTTTTACGAGACTCACTTAAATTTTCTTTTAATTCTTCGAAGGCATTATCAATTTTGATATTGTGTAAAGAAAGTTCTAGACTCGTCTCTTGGATTAAACTTTCTATAATCTCATCATATAGTTTATTGGTTTCTTTTTTACTCAAAGTTTTGTCTAAATAATTAATGCC
>NZ_JAVRHQ010000053.1:0-4125 GCF_031846485.1 Autumnicola tepida | reverse complement strand
GGATAGTGTCGAAAAATATATCATTTCCTGGTTTAAAATAATAATCTGTCCAGATGGAGTAATCTTTAAATGGAACCTGTCTATTTGTAAAGGCACACAATAGCTCACTATTTTGCTCACTATTAACTCATAACCGTTACAAGCTTCCTTAATAGCTCCGTTTTCCATATCGTTTGCACTCCAGTAATAATCATTTGCCAATGCCCATAATAAAGCATCCCCTTTAGAATCTATACTTCCTAAAAATTCCAGCAATTCCTCATCTGTGGTTACAAGCTCTTTTATCCCCTCTGTCTGCTCCCGGATGAAAGTATAGCAACCTGCCGGTAAACAGCTTGTAACAAAACCATCTTCAGCAATAAGATTTTCAAATTCGTTGATGCAATTTGCCATATCTTCAGCATCCGCACATAATTCTCCCTGGGAAAAACTAAATATTATTTCATCCAGATAAGTTACAATTTGGAAATAATCAACAGGATCTTCCGGAGTAATACTTTCATAAAAAGATGATTCCGGGATAGCTTCAAATTCGCCACAATCTGATACTTCCTCATCACAATTGATGAATAAATGGAAGTATTCATTAGTTTCGCCATCATCATTTAACAAAGCTTCAATCTCATTCCAGCTCAAGGTCCCGGTAACAGATTGTTCATCTGCATTGCCATAATTATCTTCCCAATCTAATAAGGTAGCTTCATAAAATAGATAAGGTTCATCATCAGTTTCATCATTTTGCGGCTCCGGAATGGCTAAACAAAGGGGATCGGCATAAAAATCTTCTTCTTCTCCGGTCACAGGGATTTCGCCTGTATATAATGCCGTACCATTGGCATCTGTGCCGTAATAAAGATCAAGGCTATAACTGGCAGTGTAATGCCTTCCTTGATCTGAACAGTAATTGGCGAAGAAACATAATTCTTTAATAAGCTTTGGAGTGATGTCAAAGAACTGATATCCATATAGATTTACTAATCTGTTATCAAAGCACAGTACCTCTACATCTATATAAGTTTTAGATCCTACACTAAGGTCCCAGCTAAACGGCAACGGATTTTTTACAAAATTCTCATAATCACTTCCACTCTTGGGAGCCGCCCAGATGATCTCTCCGGGCGCATTATCTAAATTGGTCCAGACAAAGAACTCATTTAATGTTACCGAAACAGTATTAGATCCGGCCGGTACTGGGATTTTCAGAGCTTCATCGTATGCTGTAAACAGACCATTTTCATCCTCAAAAATTTCCACAATCACCTCCACCGGTGTCTCATCTTCTCCATAAGTTAATGAGATCTGTGCATAACCCGGAGCTTCTTCGCTACAATCTGGAATAGCCTCTAAAGCCTGTCTTGTTTGGTGATGATTAAAATTGTTAAGAACAGGCCCTAAATGAACTACAGCTACCTCCACATTGTCTAGATTGTCTAAAACGGGCTTTTCATCCTTACTACAGGAAACTATCAGCACTGCCAGAAACAGCATTAGCAATCGATGAATACTTGAAATTTTCATAACTATTGAGTTGATTGGTTAGTAACAAACACTACAAAATCAAATTGTTTGTCTTTTGATTTCGCCGAGGAGAGAAAATGGCAGGCATTATTAATAAACAGCTATAAATGAATTATTTATAATGCAATTCGTATTAAAATTACAGGAATTTTCAGGAAGATCTAATGGGGGATTTCCTTTAAAAAAGCACCATTTTTAGATAGTTATGATCTATTTTAAACCTGAAGTGTTTGGTTGTAATACTATAGATACCGGGAAAGCTCGTTATCGCTGGCAAGACTGGAATACGTGGAAGAGTTCTGAAATATAATATCTGATAACTTCAAAAAATTATCTAAAATCTGACTTCAGAACACAAAAAAAGCGCGACCAAATTAATGACCGCGCTTTTGTTTAAAAGGTCCTCCCCCTGCGGGGGAGGATTTAGGAGGGGGATATTACTTCACCTCCTCAAAATCTACGTCTTCAACATCGTCTCCACCTTTGGCTTCACCGCCTCCGGCTTGTCCTCCCTGGGCTCCGGTGGCACCTTGTTGTGGCCCTCCGGCCTGTCCACCTTGTGCTTCGGCCTGTGCTTTGTACATTTCTTCAGAAGCTGTTTTCCAGGCTTCATTCAGTTTATCCAAAGCAGGAGTGATTTGCTCAAGCTCTTTGGTTTCGTAAGCTTTCTTAAGATCGGCAAGTGCATCTTCCACTGGCTTTTTCTTATCGGCAGAGATCTTATCGCCAAATTCTTTCAGCTGCTTTTCAGTCTGGAAGATCATTGCATCGGCCTCATTCAGCTTATCAACTTTCTCCTTGGCTTTTTTATCGGTTTCAGCATTCGCTTCAGCCTCTTTCTTCATTTTCTCGATTTCCTCTTCGGTTAATCCTGAAGAAGCCTCGATACGAATATCCTGGGATTTACCAGTAGCCTTATCTGTAGCGCTTACTTTAATGATCCCGTTGGCATCAATATCAAAAGTCACTTCAATTTGAGGAGTTCCTCTTGGCGCTGGTGGAATTCCGTCTAAGTGGAACCTACCAATTGTCTTATTATCTGCGGCCATAGGACGCTCACCCTGCAACACGTGGATTTCTACGGAAGGCTGATTATCGGCCGCGGTAGAAAATGTTTGTGATTTCTTGGTTGGGATGGTAGTGTTCGCTTCAATCAGTTTAGTGTTTACACCGCCCATAGTCTCAATACCCAGAGAAAGCGGGGTAACGTCAAGAAGCAGTACATCTTTCACATCTCCTGTAAGTACACCACCCTGGATAGCAGCACCAATCGCCACAACCTCATCTGGGTTTACTCCTTTAGAAGGTTTCTTTCCGAAGAAAGCCTCTACTTCTTCCTGGATTTTAGGAATACGGGTAGAACCACCAACTAAAATTACCTCATCTATATCGCTTTTTGATAGACCGGCATCGCTAAGTGCTTTTTGCACAGGATCCATAGACCTTTTTACAAGATTATCGGCAAGTTGCTCAAATTTAGATCTTGTAAGTGTTTCCACAAGGTGTTTTGGCCCGCTTGAAGTCGCGGTCACATAAGGTAAGTTAACTTCAGTTTGAGAAGAAGACGACAACTCAATTTTTGCCTTTTCAGCAGCTTCTTTTAAACGCTGAAGTGCCATTGGGTCTTTTCTCAAATCTATATCTTCCGCTTTTTGGAAGGTATCTGCAAGATAATCGATAATTACCTCATCAAAATCATCACCACCAAGGTGGGTATCACCGTTAGTAGAAAGTACTTCAAAAACCCCGTCTCCTAATTCGAGGATAGAGATATCAAATGTACCACCACCAAGGTCATAAACTGCGATCTTCTGGTCCTGGGATTTTTTATCCAGTCCGTAAGCAAGTGCTGCTGCGGTTGGTTCGTTGATGATACGGCTCACTTTAAGACCTGCGATCTCACCGGCTTCTTTTGTAGCCTGGCGCTGAGAATCGTTAAAATATGCCGGCACGGTAATTACCGCTTCAGTCACGTCCTGCCCAAGATAATCTTCTGCCGTTTTCTTCATTTTCTGAAGCACCATTGCAGAAAGTTCCTGCGGAGTATATTTTCTTCCATCTATCTCTACACGCGGAGTATCATTATCTCCTTTTACCACGCTGTAAGGAACACGATCTGCCTCTTTAGAAGATTCAGAATATTTGTTCCCCATAAAACGTTTAATAGACGAAATAGTTTTTTGTGGGTTGGTTACCGCCTGGCGTTTTGCAGGGTCTCCTACTTTTATTTCGCCACCTTCCACGAAGGCAATCACAGAAGGCGTGGTTCTTTTTCCTTCGGCATTAGGTATAACCGTAGGCTCATTACCTTCCATTACGGCAACGCAAGAGTTGGTAGTACCTAAGTCAATTCCAATTATTTTACTCATAACTTTATACGTTGATTTTTATGTTATTGTTTCAATTTCTCGATCAGTTAAAGTCAATCTTTGTGCCAGCGGAAAACTTATGACAGGTTGTCAGAATTTTAATTATTATGGCATTCCCCTACATTACATTGCGGGGCGGGCTATCCGCTGTATTCGCGAAAAAATTTCGCGGGATGCCGCTCCTATCCCTAATGCAAATAAGTGAAGAGTGAAAAAGTTAATGAGGAAAAGAGGAAAG
>NZ_JAVRHQ010000052.1:0-4344 GCF_031846485.1 Autumnicola tepida | reverse complement strand
ATTTTTAAACAAAATTATATGGCTTTAATAGATTTTGATAAAATAAAAGACGTTTTAGGATTAAGTAAACCACTAACTAAATTAATTGAAGTAATTGCTCAAGGAACGGGTGCAATTACTCAACCGTATTTAATTAAGAAAAATGCAGATGCAAAAGCTTATGAAATAAATGTAGTTTCAAAAGCAATTGCAGAAAACCAGAATGGATTAGAGAATATTGAATATGATGAAAAAAAGGTCAGTCTAAGATCACTAAATAAAGATTCAATTCAAGAAGTTACTTCTTTGCCAGACAGAGCTGAAAACAGAATTTCTTATCAAGAACAAAAAAGACAACAAAATATAGAGCGTGTAACTCAAATTGCAGCTGAGCAATTAGAAACAGAAAAAGATGTTAGCGAGGAAAAAGTTGATGATGATTGGACAACAAGATTTTTTAATTATGCACAAGATGTTTCAAATGAAGAAATGCAAAGTCTTTGGGGTAGAATATTAGCAGGCGAAGTCAAAAATCCAAAATCATATTCATTAAGAGCGTTGGAATTGATAAGAAATTTATCAAAAAGAGAGGCTGAAATATTTACTAAAGTTGCCAATTACGCGGTTCAAACAAACAATGATTATTTTCTTTATAAAGGGAAAGATGGCAAATTATTAGAAAAATTTGGTGTTTCCTTTAGCGATATTGCATTAATTGAAGAATTAGGTTTAATGCATTCCGGTGGATTCACATCTTACAAATATTCAAAGGTAAATCAAACTAGTAGCGGACACTTGGTTTTTGGAAGTTTTATAGTTTTTATGGAAAGAAAGCCTAATACACCGGAGTTTAGCATAAGCATACAATTATTCACCACCATAGGTAAAGAACTATTAAAATTGGTAGATATTGATCCTAATTTTGAATATGTCAAAGCTTTTGCTAAAGAAGTTAAAAGTGAAAATACAAGTTTAAAATATGCGGAGGTAATTGAAATAAATGCAGGAACAATAAGGCATTCAATTCCACCAAAAGAAATTCCAGAATAAAAACGAAATGCCAACATCGGTTAATCGCAAATAACGGGTATTGTCAAAAAAGTGTAATTTTAGAAACCAGGCAAGAAAATAGTTAATCCGACAAGTTCGCGTCCCTACTCCCGCAACTTGCGATAACCGTAACCGTTGGCATTAATTGTGAAGAAAAATTTCAAATATAACGATCCGCCTGATTCCATAATTTTTGGAAGTAAAGAACATTTAGAATGGGGACAAGTAGCACTTTTTGAACAAACAAAAATTCTACAAGAAGTTCACGATCGACTTTTAGATCCAAAAGATTCAAAAAAGATGATAATGGCAATGTCCATTATATCAATAAAGGAAACTAGTCGTTCAATTTTATTATTAGCCAGAAATTCAGTGAGAGACTCTTACGCTCTATCAAGAATTTTATTGGATGCGACTTTAAATCTTGGATACTATTCCGTAGATGACAAAATGATTGATAAAGCAATTAAATATTCTCATCAAAAATCATTTAGAGATTTATTTCGAGATATTGATCCTTCCACTCTAGAAGCTAAAAGTAGATTAACAGAAATAAGCGATTTTAAAGTTCCAAATAACCTCAAAAAAGCGTTTGAAGAATTTACAAGCAAAAAAGGAAATGAAATAAGGAATTGGTATGGTGAACCAAGAGATAACGTTTACAAAAGAATTGAGAAAATTGAAAAAGTACACGGAAAAGATATGGGAAAAGTTCTCAATTTTTGCTTGTTTTCAATATATAGACACGCCTCCGAGATTATACATGCAACATTTTTTGGTACGAACTACGGAATTGGATTTACAAACACCAGAGAAGAAATGCCTAAAAATGATGAGGAATATAAAATTTACATTTATAAAATGAATTCCTATTTGATGTCGGTTCTAAACCTTCTTATTGAAACTTCGATTAGAATAATAGATTATGACTTTCATATGGAAGACCTAGTAGAGAAATCGAGAGGTTTTACAAATCATCTTACGGAACTCACAACAAATGCCAACATCGGTTAAGGCAAATAGCCGGTAAAGCGTGAAAATTGTTATTTTAGAATCTAATTAATTTATTCGGTAAACCGACAAATCCGTGTCCCCTACTCCGGCAACTTGTCCTTAACCGTAGCCGTTGTATGCAATACCTCAAGAAATAGAATAATATGAAATGTACTAAAGGTCGAGTAAATCCTAATGCACATACAAAGCTCAAATTATTTGCAGATTCTGGAGGTTACTGTCAAAATCCTAATTGTAATGAAAATTTATTCTTAAGTATAGGTAAATCAGAAATTCATATCGCGGAAATGGCTCACATAATAAGTGATAGTGATACAGGTCCCAGATCTGATAAAGATTTATCAAAAGATAAAAGAAGTACTTTTTCCAACCTAATTCTTTTATGTCCAACTTGTCATACCAAAATTGATAAGGCGGAAAAAGAATTTCCTGAAAAGATTATTATTCAATGGAAAAATAATCATAGTGAGAGGATAAAAAATCTATTTAAGATAAGAGAATATGATAATAGATTCGAGACTAGAAAAAATATAGTAAAAATCTTGAATGAAAATAAAACCATTTTTAAGACTTATGGACCTCTCACGGAAGAACGTTTTAATCCAGAAAGTAACGTCCCAAAAATATGGCTTTCAAAAATTAGACAAATAATTTTACCTAATAATCGGAAATTATTAGGCATTATCGATGGTAATTACTCTAAACTAAAAGAATTTGAAATTGAAACTGTAGAATTGTTTAGACAACATGTGTTAGATTTAGAAGATAGGCATATTAATAGCGTAGAGATCAATGCTACTCAATTCCCTAAAGAACTCAATAATATATTTAAAGATTAACTATGGCTAGAAAATCCACCTTTGAATGGATAATAGAAAAAACTGAAAATTATGATGAAATTGATTCAGTTGATATTTTAGATCAGAACCTTTTACAAATTTCAAGAGATGACGGCGAGGTTATAATAGTAACAACAATATCTAATAAAAATATAAGCCTTGCCGATATAAAAAATCTAATTGAAAAGAATGATGCAAACTTCATTTTACACACAAAAAAAGATCCGTTTATTTGCGGATCAGTGTATGTTTTTTTAGAAGGGAGAAGTAAGATTATTGGTAGTTTCGGAGATCTTTTTAGAGTACTCAAAGAATCTGATATATCTAATTACATACATCCACAAACCAAATTTATTATAAGAGGATTAAATCAGCACGATAAAGTCATAGATATAACTCGGATAGATAACAAAAGATATGAGATACAGAGATACAATCTACCTTCTGTCACGATTATAGCCCTTGATGATTATGATATAGGTTTGGAATCAATTCGAAGCGCAATTGAAAATTATGGAGAATTTGATGCAGTTCTAAAAGCTAATCCTAATGGGAAGATCACAGAATCAGCATATGAACTTGCTGAATCCAAAAATTTTAAAATTTTAAAATGGGGTGAACTTATGGGTAAACTTAATTTAAAATGGAACTGGAAGAAATAAATAAAGAACTTGAAATTCTCTATGAAGAACTTGAAAAAAAACTAAAAAATGTTCACGTCTATTTATTCGGATCAATATTAAATAATTCAAAAAAAGCTAATGACCTGGATATTTTAATTTTATATAATGATATAGATCAAGTGAAATTTATAAAAGAAAAATGTGATATTATTAATCTTATTTATCCTATACATATTTTGTATCTGACCTTTCAAGAAGAAAAAGAATTACAATTCACTTCTGAGCAGAATACCAAATTAGTTTTTAAGATATAGTTATCGGTACTGCATACAACATCGGTTCATCGCAAATAACGGGTATGGCAGAAAAAGTGTAATTTTAGAAACCAGGAAAGAAAATGGTTAATCCGACAAGTCCGCGTCCCTACTCCCGTAACTTGCGATAACCGTAACCGTTGCCAAGAATAGCGCCGACAAAAATAAATATTCTAACCTGCTAATATTGTGTATGTTCTTATTGAAAATGCTGCTCACAATTAGCGAAAAAAGTAATTATAGAATCTCACTTAAAAAGAGCAATTCTTATTGATAGAAGTTTTTTCAGCGGAATCTTATAAACATACATTTTAATTTAAAATTCCAGGAAAACAGAAAAATGAATTAGATTTTTCAATTAAAGAGTATTTATTGTAGAAAGAAATCTGCTTCAAATAAGATCAATCAAACCGGCTTCTACTCTGCCGCAGAATCTAAAAAGAAAAAAATGTGCAAAAACAGAAAGTTTTCAAACGGAAAAAATTTCAAAAAGCACTACGCTGACACCTACTCAGCCGGAAAAAC
>NZ_JAVRHQ010000051.1:0-4413 GCF_031846485.1 Autumnicola tepida | reverse complement strand
AGCCACAATACTACAAATTGAAATTTTCAGCTACCATACATAAAAATTTTAAAGAAAGATCGTCGATAACTCGTAAATCTTTGACAATTGGATTGATAATTTTAGGTGTAGGATTTTTAATATATTTAATTGATAAAAATATTGCTCCTACCAATCAATTAAACGAATTAACTTTTTGGATTTTTATTTTGGCATTCATACCAATTGGATTCGCTTATGTTTTTCAATTTTTTGATTATGAGAATATTGAGATTTTGCACAAAGGAAATCTCGATATTGGAGAAAAATCGTTCACATTAAATTATAAAGAAGAAATTTTATTCTCTGATATTGAAGACCTGAGGATAATAATAGATGCTTATTATAATGAAAGAATCAATATCGTATATAGAACTCCGACAGAACAAAAAAGCCTCGGACTTAAAAATCAGATAAAAATTAAAACTAATAGGGACAATAAAGAATTCTATTTCAAGCTAGAAAATAAATACCATAAGAACAGATTAGAAGAAGTCTTGTTCGAAATAATAACTACCAAAAAGTTAGAAAATCTAGACGCAAAAAAATCCATTAAACTAATTCCACAAAGGTTTAAGAACTCTGATAACTATAAAAACTATGTAATTGATCAAATAGTTAAAAAAAGAATTGATTGTACAGAAGGGTTATTATTACATGGATATAGAACTGACAAAGAAGCAAAAGAGTTAAGGGAAAAGTACTGTGGCTAACAGCGGTTCATCTCAAATTACGGGTTTTACAAAAAAGAACTAAATTAGATTCCTAATAAACCAAAGCGTTGGCCGACAAGCCCGCGTCCCTAATCCCGCAACTTGCGATAACCGCAAACCGTTGCCAAGAATAGCGCCGACAAAAATAAATATTCTAACCTGCTAATATTGTTCATTTTCTTATTGAAAATCCAGCTCACATTTAGCGGAAAAAAGTAACTATAAAGTCTGCACTTAAAAAAGGTAAATTCTAGGTGATAGAAGTTTTTTAAACGGAATTTTATAAATTCTCGTTTTGATATAAAAATTCAGGAAGATAGAAGATGAAACAGATTTAAATTAAAGAGAGTTGTTCAATTATTGAAAAAAAGCCGACTCCCACTCTACCCCAATATTTAATATAATATCAGAAGGAAAAAATAGAGAATTTCGGTTAGCAGAAAATTCCAAAAAAAACCTCACGGATATTTACTCAGCAGGAAAAACTAAGAAGAAAAATGGACCGGAAAATTGAAAATTCAGCAAGCTGAAAGATCCTGATCATTCTAGATAAATAAATGTCAAAAGGAATAGTAGAATAAAAAGAAAATTCGATAAAACAATCTGACCAGAACCGCCAATCTCTCGTGCTTACTCTGGCGGGGCGCTACTCTAGGCAACATCGCTTAACAGCAAATAACGGGTTGTATCCTGAAAATTGTTATTTTAGAGGTCAATTTAATAGCAAGTAGCCGACAAAGACGTGTTCCCAATCCCGTTACTTGTGTTAAACGTAGCCGTTACCTGCAAGTTTTTCAAAAAAGATTCGTTTATAATGGACAAAAAAAAAGCTCTTCAATTACAAACAAAATTAAAAGATCAAAGTTTTTTTGGTTATAATATCATTGAGTTAATAAACAATGGTAAATCTGCCGCAGTATTTAAAGCAGAGAAAGAAGGTAAAGGTTATGCTCTAAAAATTTTCGATAACAATTTAATTGAACGTTTTGGCCATGAAATTCAAAGCAAAAGAATAGAGCAAGAGATTTCTTTAAAAAATCATAGTATTCCAAATTTGGTTAAGATTTATGAAGGTGGCAACACGCTAATTGGAAATGAAACATATTATTTTCTTGTAATGGAATTGATCGATGGTTTAAACTTAAAACAAGTGATCGACCATAAAGATTATAAAATATCATTAAAGTTTATAAAAACTGTGTTTGAAAGACTTTATAAAGTTTCTGAAGCATTATTATCAAAATTTGCAATTGTACATAGAGATATAAAACCTGAGAACATAATGAAGACTGATTCAGGAAAAATTATCCTAATGGATTTAGGAGTTTTAAAATTTATTGGAAGTGAATCTTTTAGTGATCAAGATGAAAAAGCTTTTGTAGGAACTTTGCGTTACGCTCCACCAGAATTTTTATTGAGAAAAGAAGAAAACACAATAGATGGTTGGAGAGCTGTAAACTATTATCAAATTGGAGCCACTCTTCATGATCTAATCATGGAAAAAGAACTTTTTATAGAAAAATCTCCATATACAAATTTAGTTCTCGCTATTAAGGAAGACTTCCCAAATCTCTCAAATAATGATTTACCGTTTGAACTTTTACAATTTACGCGTGACCTTCTAACCAAAAACCCAAATCAAAGACTTGAATTAATCACGAAAAATCGTATTGATACCATAAGAAATTTAAGTAATGCAGATACTAAAGTAGATAAAAGCGTTCAGCAAATTTTACATAAAAGGATTAACCATCAAAACAAATTTGCTGAAATAGATAAAATTAAAAGAACCAAAGAAGAAAATAGAAAAAGACAAGAAGACCTTGGTAAAGAAATTAAAACTATTATAGATGGTTGTTTTAAGGATTTGAAAGAAAGGCAGCTGTTCAATAACTACAATGTATCTAATAATTTCAATTTTGATGGAGATAGCTCAAAAGAAAACTATACACAAAATTATTTGTACGAACTTGAAGGTGAGTTAGAAATGGGATTTCCTACAAATCTTTACTATTTTTTAAGAATCGAGAACTCTGCAAATGGATTTGCAAAAATTGATGCAATAGCATTTTTTCCATCATTTATGTCCAAAGGTAAAATTGAAAATGCACTAGAATTTGTAAGAGAAGTTTTTGAAAGACCTGTGCCACTAAGCGAAATAATAAATCGAGTTGGTCCTAGACCAATAAAATTAGATTTTAAAACAATAACATTTTTCAAAGGAGTGATTTCAAATGATACTTCAACAAAAGAATTCATCATAGAAAAAATTGTAGAAGTCATGGCAAAAGCTTTTGATCTAGGAGAGCCATTTGTTGATGATGTATTAGAGGCTAATAAGAAACATGCAGAAGCTAAAGGAAAAGGAATTTCGATAAGGTTAAAAGGTAGAGGTAATTTAATCGTTGATTCACTATAAAAACCAGCAGGTAACAACGGTTCATCGCCAATAAGCGGCACCATTAATAAGAAAATAATTAACTTGACCAACAAACCCATACTAAGCCGACAAATCCGTGTCCCTTACTCCGCCAACTGGCGATAACCGAGACCGTTGTACACCATTATTTAGAATATGAAATACATCAAATTATTAGCCTTCCTATTAATTTTTACTAGTTGTCAATCTCAAGAAAATGACAAATTACTTCTCAATAAAGATTTAATTTCTGATTTATCAAAATATCCAATCTATCCCAGACTAACAGAAGAAGTAAATGGTAAAATAGAATGGAAAGATGATTTTAAATACTTAGATGAAATTGACATTTATACAATTACATATTTAAGCGACGGATTAAAAGTAAAAGGTCTTTTAGTCAAACCAAAGAAAGAAGGAAAATATCCTTCTGTCATATTTAATCGAGGTGGAAATCGAGATTTTGGTGCTTTGGTAATAGCTCATGGTGCTATCCTACTCGGTCAAATTGCTAAAGAAGGTTATGTTGTTATTGCTAGTCAGTATAGAGGGAATGCAGGTGGTGAAGGGAAAGAAGAATTTGGAGGGAAAGAAGTTAACGATATAACTATTCTTCCTGAAGTATTAAAAGAAATAGAATCTGCAGATACTGATAAAATTGGAATGTACGGATGGAGTCGCGGCGGAATGATGACTTATATTGCTTTGACTAAAATGGACAAAATAAAAGCTGCCGTGGTTGGAGGAGCAGTTTCAAATAGTTTTAGTACTATCGAAGACAGACCAGAGATGGAAAAAAATGTCTTGGCACAACTAATTCCAAATTACCAGGAAAATAAAGAGGCTGAATTAGAGAAAAGATCTGCAGTTAAATGGGTTGATGAGTTTCCTAAAAACGTTCCAATTCTAATGTTGCATGGAAATTCCGACTGGAGGGTAAAACCAGAACAAAGTTTAAATCTAGCTTTGGAATTTGAGAAGCATAGAATTCCATATAGACTAATCATGTTTGAAGGTGGTGATCATGGTATTTCTGAACACAGAAAAGAAGTTTCCGACCAGGTTATCAATTGGTTTGATCGATATCTAAAAAATGATGAATCCTTACCTAATATGGAGTATCACGGTAAATAACGGTGTACAACAACGGTTCATCGCCAATAAGCGGCACCGTTAGAAAGAAAATAATTAACTTGACCAACAAACCAGTACTAAGCCGACAACTCCGCGTCCATTACTCCGCCAACTGGCGATAACCGAGAC
>NZ_JAVRHQ010000050.1:0-4579 GCF_031846485.1 Autumnicola tepida | reverse complement strand
TTTCGGTTATCGCCAGTTGGCGGAGTAAGGGACGCGTATTTGTCGGCTTAGTATTGGTTTGTTGGTCAAGTTAATTATTTTCTTTCTAACGCTACCGCTTATTGGCGATGAACCGTTGTTATCTCTAGCCTTTAGCTATTAGCTTTCTTGATATCTTTTACTAATTCAGAGATTTTCTTATTTAGTTCTTCATTTTCTATTTTAAAACCATTTTCGACTAATTTTTCTGCAACTTTAATTTTATCAATATTATTTACAGAGCGTTTTGTACTTGCAATTGATTTTTCTATCTCCTCTCTTATTAGTTTTGCTGGTATACCTTTTAAACTACCATTTTTATTTTTCTGAATTTTGCTAAATAAATTATTCGAAAGTTTTATTGAAGGTTTGTAAGTTGGTTTGGCATCTAGATTTATGTATTTACATCTGTCTGCAAATTCAGAATCATCGATCTCAATATTTTTTACTTTGTGAACAGATTTAACTGCTTTTTCATACTCATCATAAGGAATATAATTTTCTATCTCTCTTAACCTGGTTAACCAGCAAAAAGCATTATTTTCTTCAAATAAATCGACAATTTTTTTCTTTTTTGGGCTATATCTTTCACTAGATTTTTTTCTATCACTATCCATAATTATAGCATAATTCTGGTTTAAAGATTCGATAAATTTAAGATTTAAATCACCCTTATCCTCCAAGAAATGTTTGTAAGAACTTCCTCCGTAAAACATTATACTATAGTCTTCTCCCTCAATTAAGTTTTCGTCAATTAATCTTATAAGATGATTTAAATAGATTTTATCACTTTGTCCTTCAACCCATAATAAGTAATTCGTTTGATATAGATCATTTGGTTTATAACCTAAGTCCTTAAGAATTGCTATTTTTTCGGTTTTTATATCTGAGTAATGTAAGTTCGTTTTTCTATTTTGTTTAGAAACGATGAAAATAGAATTGTCAGATGAATTTATGAATACTGAAGAATGAGTAGAAATTAGATACGTGTGATTATCAAATTGACACATTGCTCTATAAAGTAATCTTTGCCATTTTGGATGTAAATGGGTTTCTGGTTCTTCTATAAATATTAAATTTCTATCATTTCTATTTATAAAAATGGGAAATAAAATAATAATAAGAGTTTGTAGTCCATCTCCAAGCTTATAAATTGGAAATTGTGTCTCTTCTCCAATTTTTATATGAAGAACATCGTCATCATATTTAGGAATAAGATTCACTTTTTTCTTGAAAACATTATCCGTAAGAAATGTTTCAAAATTCTTAATTTCATTTCTTTCACTTTCATCTCCTAATAACAATCGCTTTACCTTCTCATATATCGACAGCCCTGTAAAAATATCTCCTTTAGGAACACCTTGTTTAAAATAATCGTGTTTAGTTCTTTTTAGATAAATATCTTCATTGGAGAACAATTTTTCATCACTCGCTATTGGTCTTAATCCACGTAAAATTGGAATGTAAATTTTATCAGTTTTTGAACTTTCAACACCCAATTTGTCTATTAATGTTCCTAAACTTTGAGAGTGTGATTTAGAGTTCGAAAGAAAATTACTTAGTTTATATTCGTTAGTTTTATTTTTGATATTGAAATCATCTACACTAAGAGTGCTATATAATTTATAAAACTCAAGAATTGAATTTAAGCAGTTGCCTTTTTGTTTAATTTGTTCTATTAAATTGTTTATAGTTTGCTCATGTTGATACTCTAAGCCATATCTTTTTAGTACGCTAAATGAAGATAAAAGGTCCGTTCCATATTTAATGATTCTTTGAAATTGATGATCTTCTATTTCGAAGATAAATTTGATATTACCAACATCGGAAAATACAGTTCTTAAAAATCTACTTTTTCCCGAATTATTTGCTCCTACAAAAGTATTTAGCTGATTTAAATTGGAAAGAATCCCGAAATATTTTGGACCTGTAAATTTTGATTTTAGAGTTTCATTCAGCTTTATTCCTTGTAACATATATTTCTTTAAAGGTTAGAGATAACGGCCGCGGTTAATGCAAGTTGCGATTGAAGACTTGAATTTTTCAGCTAGGCCGGATAATAGTTAAGATCTAAAATATAACTTTTTACTGGTTCAGCGCAATTTGATTTAACCGTTGTTACCTACTGGAGCGCGGAAAAGGTACATTATTAAAAGTTCTCTTTATTAATCGTGAAATTTTTTATGCGCCAGGGCAAAATTTTGTAATAGCTCTTTTTAAAACATGAACTGAAAAACTGAACTTCCCGTTAAGTTAATTTCCAAGTTCGAAAACGAAATGTATATAAAACTTTTTTTTTATTATATGAAAACTGTAAAAATAAGCCGCGCTCTTGTTGGTAACGGTCTCGGTTATCGCCAGTTGGCGGCGTAAGGGACGCGGATTTGTCGGCTTAGTATTGGTTTGTTGGTCAAGTTAATTATTTTCTTTCTAACGGTGCCGCTTATTGGCGATGAACCGTTGTTAGGTGCTGGCTATTTCTCATTCAAAAACTTTCTAATTAATTTTAGTGAACTATGATATTCTAAATCGTTTTGTAGATTTTTTTCCATGTGGTTAATCTCAGATATTACCTTTGAATTTTCTATGCATTTATCTCTTAGTAAACCACCAAAAAATTGAAAATCAGAGTAACTTCTTTTATGACCAAGTTTACCGAGCTCATAGTGATAGCTCACTTTTTTCTCAATATCAGTTTGTGCAAGCGTTTTAATTAGTGTCTCGTCATTTTCTGCAAAAAGCTTTAAAACTGTGTCGTTAGGTTTAGTCATTTTGGAATCGAATATTCTTTCTTTGAAAGCATACTCAAACTCTTCCAATGTTTCAGCTATCCAAGAATTTAAATCTGTCAAAAATTGATCTACATTATTTTGGTATCTTATATGTTCATTTCTTCTTCTATAAGACTCCAATAAATTTTCAGGATCGTATATATAGTAACTGTCTAAAATCTTCTCAAAATCAACTTCTGTTAATCTGACAATAGTTTCGAAAGATTGCGTTTCAGCCACTTTTTGAAGATTTTCTACCCTTTTTCTAAACCCCTTTAAAATCTTTTTACATTTTTTAATTACCTCGTTTAAATAAGTGTTTAAAAATGAGTAGTGTCTATTAATTATATCTTCAATTTTATAAGATAGTTTTTCAAAGGAGTAATTATTATTGATGTGGTACCTGGAATACGCAATTTCATTGCTATTAGAATGAATATCCATTAAAACCGAAGATTTTAAAACTTCTATTTTTTTGCCATTATGCTCGATTCTTTTCTTTCGAATAGGATGACCTACTAATTCATTTCGTAAGTTTCGATTTATATTGTAATCCCCATCTTCATACAGTTGACCTTTGGTTATGTTACAACCAAATATTCTTAATAATTCTAGAATTAAATCTTGTTGAATATAAATCGCCTGTAGAAGTCCAATGTGGTACGAAAAAGCGCTTTGAAAATTATCTGTTTCAGTATTGTTTTCAATCACTTCTAAAGTATCTCCAAGGTAGCTCATTAAATTACCGAAGGATGTTGTTTTTATATCCTCTTTATCAAAATTAATTTCATTTCTACATTTTTGGTAATCCCACAAATAGTGAGTCCAAAAATCAGAAATTTTGTCAAGATTAAATTTTATTTCTTCAATCATCTTGGAATAGCTTGCACCTAACGGTTTGCGGTTATCGCAAGTTACGGGAGTAAGGACACGGACTTGTCAGATTAACCATTTTACTTCCTAGTTTCTAAAATTACACTTTTTCTTTTATACCCGTAATTTGTGATGAACCGCTGTTGTGGCTAGTGCTCATCTTTTAAGTTAGTTATTTCTTTTTTCAATTTTGGAAGTTCCCTTAGAATAATTGTCCAAATTACTTCATCGGAAATATTATCATATTCGTGAGCAATTCTATTCCGAGTACCAATTATTCTTTGAGCATTTTTTATTTCAAGATTCCAATCCTTATGTTTATAAATCCTATTAATAGCTTCTCCAATTATCTCGATATTTCTTTCAATTGCTTTTTTGGTTTTTAAATCTTGTTGGTATTCAAAGAAATCTCTTTTTTCTGGAAGGAAATCAAATATTTCATCAATAGATTTTATAATATCTTCAAGCCAAGCATTAATTCTGTTGTCCATAAATCAGAATTTTTGTATTCTCCAGTTCTTTCCTAAAGTACTGGTTTTTAATGCCTCTTTCTTCAATAAGGTCGATTTGCCGTTTGAGTAACTTTTCTAAATTTTCTTTAAGTTGGAAGTATAAATCGGTGTACTTAAAAGGATCGTTTTCTTCAAAATCAACAACAAAATCAATGTCTGAATCACTTCTAAAATCCTCTCGGGTTACTGAACCAAAAGCGGAAAATGTTCTAACTTTGTACTGTTTGCAAAGCTTTTTGATTCGATTAATATTTTTGTCATTTATTTTCATAAATCAAAAATAATTAAAATTTCCGTTCCGTTCATTTGTACTCTAAAATATTCTTGCATTAGCCACAACGGTCACGTATATTCGTCAGTTGTGGTAGTGAATATACGGATTTGTCCGATTTAATTTTTTACTTT
>NZ_JAVRHQ010000005.1:0-189173 GCF_031846485.1 Autumnicola tepida | reverse complement strand
TTTATGTTTGTAGGGATTCTGTAAACCTAAAATTTATACTTCTACAATCTTATCCATATAGGGAATAAGATCTTCTTCTGAGGCCAGATCATCTGTGTAATAGATCATTTTCTCCTTTTCCTTAATGATAAATTGCGCCTTAAAATTTCCGTAGGTATCTGTTTTTATTCCTCTTACCTTTTCCTTTTTAAAAACAAATTCTGTACATATTATTTTTCTAAATCCAAATAATGCTGCTATTTGCCTTGCCGGCACTTCGGTGCAACCGGTGAGCAGCACATCGGCAGAGTTACTATTCCCGATTAAAGTGTGTCCAAGGGGAGTCAGGGAATCCATAAATTTTGGGCAGTAGACTTTTTCAAAATAGTTTTCCAGATCGGCTTTTTTCTGACCTTTAAAATAAATATTTATGAGCAGCCTTCTTGATTTGCTGGGATGATATTTTTTTGTGTAAATAAGGAAAATGGCTATAGCACGTCCTAAAAACAATCTCTCATATTTTTTTTTATATCGAAGAAAACCATGCGCAAAATCAAATGTGCTGTTAAGTGTTGATAAGGTACCATCCAGATCATAATAATGTTTTTCCGCATTTTCAGAAACCACATCTAACATAGGCTTTTCCTTAATTTTCATAAGTGCTGATGCTTTAAATTAAAAACTTTAATAGAACTAAGTATTTTCAAAAGTCATATTTGCAGAAACAGCCCTTGAATTGTCAAATTTTCGCTTCTCCCTCTTAAGCTCTTTCATTTTAATCTGAATTAGAAATTCGTAATAAGCCATGTTGGCACAGTAAATAAATCCCGGGGTTCCTTCAGTGAAACCAAGATTTAAGAAGTAGGCCTGGAAAAATCTCAAAAAAGGCCAACCAGGTATCCTGCTCAACCAGGATTTTAATGCCGGATTTCTTACACTGGCATCTTTGGTAAATATCTTTTTAAAAGGAGGGCGCTTCCCAGACCTGGCTACTGCTTCCTGCGTAGAATATTTATTATGACGCTCAATCCAGTAAAACCAGCCTTTTGAGAATCCATAGTGAAGATATGGCTCCTTTATATATTTAATTTCGCCATGCACTTTATCCTCTTTTTGCCCATGTCCAAAATCGGTAAACCTGGCTTTCCCTTTACGCATAAGCCGAAATTGCCATTTTGGAAAATTATCGCAGCGCTTCAGCCATTTTCCATAAAGCATCATTTTCCAGCAACAGTAGTATCCCGCAACATCTTCATCTGCATCCCGTATAGCCTTAATTAATTCTGCCTTAAATTTTTTAGTTACTACTTCATCTGCATCTAAAAAAAGTATCCAGTTATGAAGCTCCAGGTTATCCAGGGCGTAATTTCTTTGCTCTCCAAAGCTTTTAAAAGGATTGATACTTATTTTTGCTCCGTGTTGTATGGCAATATCTACGGTTCTGTCGGTACTGCCGGAGTCAAGAACATGAATATCTTTGCACCAGCTTACAGAATTAAGGCACCGGGGCAAATCTTTTTCTTCATTTTTGGTAAGGACCACTATTGAAATCATTTCCTGCACTTATAAATTTATTCCTTCCAGTTTTCTTTCTTTCACCGGAACGCATGGGTGGCCTGCACAAACCATCCATGGTGGCATATCCCGGGAAACCACAGCACGCGCGCCTATTACACTACCCTCCCCTATGTTAACTCCGGGATGCACAAAGGCTTCAGCAGCAATCCATGTATGTGCGCCAATTTTTACTGGCCTTGTAAACAATGGAAAACCTGGTTTTGTATAATCATGTGTGCCTGCAACGAGATGGGCTCCCTGGGAAATTACGGCGCGCTTTCCTATCACAATTTTTCCCTGGGAATATAAGGTTACCCCATTGGCTATTCCGCATTCATCCCCAAGCTCCAGGTTCCACGGAGCCCAGATCTTAACCCCGGGATAAACATGTACATTTTTACCCAGTTTCGCACCAAATAAACGTAGTAAAAAGGCCCTCCATGCATGAAAAGGATTTGGAGTGAACCTGAACAGAAAAAAACATACTAAGTTCCATATAAACCGTTTTAATCTGTTTTGAAAGCTGAAGGATGGCCCCGTAAAAGTATCTTCGTTAGTATTTGCTGAAAAATTTAAAACTGCCTTTTCCATGATCAACTAAAATTTTCTTTAAAATACAACCTCATCGAAATGAAAAATTTGTCCATTAAATTAAGAGTATCTTCTTCTTCAGTATTTATCTGTACAAGCTCTGACTGCCCGGTCTTATTAAATTCTGAAAGGCTGTTTTTAAACATATATTTTCCAGGACCTGCAAAATGAAAAATTGAACCTCCCTTTAACAGGTGTCGAAATTCTTCAAAGGAATTAATCATTCCTTTTTTGCCGAAGTACTTATACCCGTTACGCTGTATTTCCACAACAGATCTTTTACGCATACCAGAAGTAACTTTTACCTGATTACCGTTGAAAAGGACCCTTCGCTTACTTTTACCCGCAAGACATGACCAGGCAGATTGCTCAGACCACCAATAATCTTTACATGTTTTAAAATATTTGGAAACGATTTCTTCCAGATATGCAAAATCGATCACTTTGGGATTAACCGTTATAAGTCCTGCGTTAAGGGCGGGCACCATTTTCTCATTCCATGCTATATTCCATTTTCCCCTGTACGCCGGTACATCTTCTCTCATATAAGCAATATCAAAACCATTCATTGGAAGTATAACCTTGTCCTTTATATATACATCTGTATCTATAATGGTAATCTTCTCCACCTTCGGAAACAAAATGGCCGCATCAATAACTTTCCTCCAGGTACTATCTTTTATCCTTATTTCCTTTAAACAAGGATAGTCAGTAAGAAAATCTTCAACAACAGAATTAGAATTTAGCACCTGGAAATTCATTGAAGAAAAAACAACCTCCTCTCTGCTGCTCAAGGTATTATCCGGCAACACATAAAATTGTGAAGAAGAAATATTCTGGATATTTCCCCAACTCTTCATGCAGGGGATGGTCCAGTCATTATCTATATAATTAGAACCGTATAATGTAATTAATGGATTTTCTTTGTTCATATTAATAAAATTCAAGGCAGCTTAAAAAGAGAGGAAAATTCCGCTTCAAAAAAATCAAAATTTAATATGCTAATAATGAAGGTGCTTCTTTAAAAAGAAAGGACTCCTTCCATTGATTTACAAAAGAATCCATCGCATATTGGTTTTTATAGCATTCGGCAGCATTCAAACCTATTTTCGCTTTTTGCGGATCTGATAAGCCGAACCAGTTTTCTAACAATTTTATAGTTCCCGAAAGAGAAGCCGGTGCCACCATACCTGCAGAAGCCTCCTCAATTTCCCTCCAGATATTTACCTGGTCTGATATAAGTACAGCTTTTGCACAGGCGAGGGCTTCTACTATTGCAATACCAAAATTCTCCTGTTCACTGGGCAAAATAAAAGCTTCACAGCCATAAAAAGCCCCCCATTTATCCTTGGCAGTCAACATTCCTGGAAAAAATACCAACTCACGTAGCATTTGATTTTTTTCTACCATCTCTGTTACTTTCCTTCCATAGGAAGATTCTTTACCTGGCCCTGCTATTACCAAAGCGGGTAAGTCAGCCTGGTTTTTCTTTACTAGGAATTCATAAGCTTTTATAAGGTTTTCTACTCCCTTTTTCTCGTGGATCCTGCTCAGGAAGAGAATGTAAGTTCTCCCTTCCAGGTCACATTTTTTACCAAAAGCATGTGTCATGGACAACTCATAAGCGGGAGGGGCTTCAGTTCCCAGCCCAACTACAATTTCTTTCCCTGGTTTATAGGGATGGAAAGGTTCATGAGCCAAACGCCGCTCCTCCTCACAGGTAAATAAAATTCCATCTGCCGCATTAATAACTTTAGATTCAATAAATTTCCAGTACAAGGTATTTCGAACTGCTTTTATTTTCCTGGTACTCACTTTCTGGAAATAGGGATCCAACATTCCATGAGGCATGATGTAAAGCCGAGGGCATTTTTGATTTTTTAATCCTGATCTTTTTTGCTCTTTAAGATTTTTAAAGGCTTTATAAGTGGCGTAGGAATTATATAACCACAGGCCATGAATAATAACAAAATCATAATCCTCCAGGTTCTTTTGCAGCCATGGCACAAGCCCTTTACTATAGCTCCATGGAGATTTGGCTGGCCCCAGTGCATAGACAGGAAAGTTATCTTCTTTTAAAAATGCCGCTTCCGGATCATCAAGGCTCAAGACTTCATTTTTAACTTCTTCCCCGGAAAGCCCTTTTACAATGGTTCGTACCGCTTTGCATACTCCACCAAGCTGAGGATCCATTCCTTCTATAACGTGCAGAATTTTCATAATTTTTTATAGCTATCCAGGATTTCAGTATAAATTTGCTCAATATTGTCCAGTGCAATGCCTTTATCGAAACGTTTTGCATTATCAACCCCTTTTTTGATCATCTTTTTTCGATCTGCCGGCTGCAATGCCAATAACCGCTGCAACACTGCTGCTGCTTTAAAGGCCCATTCTTTAACCTTATCTCCTTCTGTTGGACGCCTGGGTATATAGAAAGCGGCCTTGCCTGCCACTTCCGTCATAGGAGCCTCACTGGTGGTTATAACTGGGCAGCCAGATGCCATCGCTTCAGCAATAGGCCACCCAAAACCTTCTGCGAGAGAAGGAAAAAGAAATACACTGGCTCCGCAATAGGCAAGCTTCACCACATCATCGGGGGCATTTTTAATAAAGTGGATATCATTTTTAAAGGGAGAAGCTTCAAAGACTTTTTCAAGCTCTGATGACGGTGCCTGCCCAACCAGGAGCAATGGCAAAGCGGCCCCGAAAGTTTCTCGCCAGGCATTATAAATTTCAATTACTCCAACTCTGTTCTTGTACCATTGGTTCCCCCCTACATGTAAGATATAACCATCATCTAACTGAAACTTCAATTTTTTACTCATTAATTTGCGGGCATTATCTGCATCCTGAGGAGAGAATTGTTGATTTAATCCATTGTAAACCACTTCTGACCGTTTGGGGTTAACTTTAATGAATTTGTCCAGATCCTGCTTTGTTTTCTCTGAAACTGAAATAAAGTTTTTCCCTGTGGAATAACCTTTTCTAATAAGTGCCTGGTATTGCCTGCCGGTCCAGGATGTTCTGTTTTCCTTAATTTCATTTAGTGCAGAACGTTGAGCTAAAAAATCGTGGCAATGTACCACATGAGGTTTATCTGCAACCAATTTTACCCATGGCCCTAACGCATGGTCTGTGAAGACAAATAAAGTTTCCCGTGGTAATGCTCTTTTTTTTCTACGAACCTGTACAGGAAAAATCAGATATTGATCAATATAACCCATCCATTTTTTAATGTTCTCTTTTAATGGAATTTTATGGAAATATTCCTGCGGAGACCATATTTCAACCTCATGATGCCTGGCTTCCATACCTTCTGCCAACATTTTGGCAAAGCGGGGCATGCTCTGGTGATTAAGAAATGTGGGGTGAGCAAAAAAAACGATTTTCATGTGGTTCCTTTTCAATGATGCTCCGGGCTTTCTAAAAATATTTGCTCTTCTATTTCTTCTTCCTTTTCCTTACTGTTTAAAGCACCCAGAACCAAGCCTCCTATTAAAGTACTAAATCCAAGCGAAGTGGGTTGTGCCCATTGCCCCTGCGGAATGGTTATTAAAGCAAAACTTAGCAAAATCCATGGTAACAGGTTGTCATATTTTAAGCTGCGATAACTTCTAAGGCTAATCTCAAAACAAAATGCCAGCCTTACAAGAATCACCAGGATACCTATTACAAATCCCATTTCACCTATGAGACGCGCCCATTCTCCTTCAGCTATAAGAAAGGAGCGCTCCCCCGTTAACAAAGCGCTGCCTGCATTTGTCCCCATTCCTAATCCATATCCAAAAAATGGCAGGTTATTACTATTGATTACTGCGGATATCATCCCTCCAAAATATCTTTCTATCAAGGAACTTGCTACTCCGCCTTCAATGCTACTGGCATCTTCAAAACGGGCAATAAAAGCTTCCATAGCGGTTTGAAAGAAAGAAGTTTGGCTTAGTGCGGCAAGTAATACGACCATGCAAACTCCGGCAATTAACATTCTTGAGAAATACTGAGGCTTCTGAGAAATAGCTATCCCGGTAAAAATGGCTGCAACTACAATCGAGAAAAAAAGACTCCGGCTAATGGATAGAGGAATAGAAGCAAGTACCGCCATAGTGGAAGCAAACAGTAAAAGCTTATCTATATTATGCCTGCTAACCCAGAAGTAAAGAACAAAGCAGCCAACCAGGCTAAAAAACATGGAGTTCCCGGTAGTAAAAGAAAAGGTTCCTGATGGCCGAAAAAAACCCATAGCGCCACTAAAACCAGAACCTTCTGTGTCCCCACCAATACCCCTGTTTACCCATGCCGATTGAGGACTATAGAATTGCAATGCCGTTAATATTACCAGTGGAATGGAAAGCCATAAAAGAACTTTTCCTATTTTTATTACATCATCTTTATTGAAAACACTTCCAATCACAAACATGAGGGGAAAATGCAGAATTAGGATACGTGCTCCAAAAAGACTAACAAACAGATTGCCATGGCCAAAAATAAGAGTAGTTGAAATTCCAATTATTGCAAGGGCAACCATTGCTGCAGCATAGATATTAAAAGGAACGATATCTTTTTTCCAGGCTAAAAACAGGATCCAGATCGCGATGGGATCCCTAACCACCAATAATGGAGCTGACAACGCTGGTATACCCCATTTTCTCAATGCTCCTTCAAAGATTAACAGAAGAAAATAACACCATATCCCGGCTTTGAGATACTTGTTTTTATCGGCATTTATCGAAACACTGTCATCGGTGCCGCCAATAAATGTGCTGGTCTCCTGCTGATGCCCCTGGATACTAATTGTAGATTTTTCGGATGTATAGGTCATTTCTTCCATGCAGGTTAAATCTTATGATTCTTGATTGCTTCTGCTAATTCCTCTCCATAAACACTCCATGGCCGCAATCTTGCGGTTTCTATAGCTGCTTTTCCCACTCTTGAAATTTGTTCAGGATTTGCGATAAGTTTTTCAATTTCATTCCGCAAAGCCTCAGTAGAAGCTGCTTTTACCAGCCATCCATTTTCATTATGAGTAATAAGATCTGGGCCGGCAGTACGATCTGTGGTTATCACCGGGGTACCCTGGGACATAGCCTCAGTAATTACCATTCCAAAGCCTTCAAAAAGAGATGGAAAAAGCAGTACATCATGTTCCCGCATTAATTTAAGAACTTCTGCATGAGGTAGTGTGGGAATCCAGTTATGTTCTGATAAGGCTTTATCCAGAGGCTTACAATTGTTAGAAGCTTTGTGGCCCACTATTGTTAAGGAAACATTGGCCTCCAGCCCTTTAACAGCTGCAAAAACATCGGCTATTCCTTTCCGTTGCGAAAGCCCTCCCACAAAAAGCAGCTTCAGCTTCCTATTCGTTTTAAGATCATTATATGCTCTTTTCTCCACAGCTGGTGGAAATCCATAGGGGATAATCTCGACAGGAGCCAACTGCCCCGGGAAATCCGCCAAACTCCTTGCGGTAAAGGTACTTGCAACAAAAATACGGTCTGCCATTTTTAATTCCTCATCCTTACGCTGTAATTTAGCTTCAGAATCTTTCATGCCCGTTAAGGTGGAAGACCATTCCGGCCAACGCTCCTCTTCAGCTTTCAGCAGTTTTTTTGCAGTACGCCAGTATCCTATTGGTAAATCATAAAAGCGGGAAATACCGTTCTTTTCTGCTTCCATAAAAGAAAACCATGCGCCATCCTCATAACCATAAACGGCATTGGCTCCATTGTTTTTTGCAGGTTTTAGCCTTGAAGCCACTTTGCGGTCCTGATTCGTGTATACGGCATCTACACAAAATACACCATCCTCATGCTTGGTCAACCGATCCATTCCTAACTTTTGTGCGGCCATACGGCCAGCTTCTTTCCATGGGCTGGTATATGTAAAGCCACTTAATTCAGGTTCAAAACCTCTTCTTTTTAAATCTGAAAGAGGGCGTAATGTTCCCATTCTATCAAGGAAGCTACCGGGAAAAGCAGCTATTGCTGTATGAAATTCATATAACATACCGGCATCCATTAATCCTTTTAATAATGCCCGGTTAAATTGGTTACTGGTGGGATGGGAAATAATCACTTTCATATATGGCAATAAGTCTATTGTTTTAGTACAATACTTCCTCTTTCTGCCGGATTGGCCGGGCAGTAAAATAAGCTTCTGGGCTTTTAAGCATTTCTTTCCAAATCTCCCAAAATGCCTTGTTACTGAAATGGTTTTTATATACCTGGTGAATTTCTTCTGCAGAAAAAGACTCAGCTTTTATACGCTCAATAAAAAGTTTTAAACTTTCTACCAGCTTTTCAGGTTCTTTCTCAGATACTATCATTCCGTTCTTGTTAATTTCTGCCACCTCTGGCATAGCCCCAATGGTAGTACATAAAATGGGGCGGCCATACCGCATGGCTTCTATTACAATCAATGGTAAGCCCTCTGTATCTACAGAAGGAATCACTACTCCATGGGATGCACTTATAATATCCGCAAATTCTTCATCTTCATAAAAGCCTTTCATAAACACCTTTTCTTCAAGGCCTTCCTTTTTTATGACTTGTTTTATAGCTTCTGCTTCAGAGCCTTTCCCGTAAATATCAAGAAGCAAATCTTTATCCCTGAATAATTCAGCACCAGCCTGAACAAATTGCCTGATTCCTTTGTTCCATTCCAGTCTTCCAAAGTATGCTAAGCGGATAGTATTGCGAGCTGGAGGAATAGCTTCAAAATAATCTGATTTATATTCTTTGGAAAAACATGGTAGCCATGCCACAGGTTTTTCAGAAGAAACATTTTTTTTAAAAACTTCAATCATTCCTTCTGTTTGCGGTGCAATCGCATCAAAAAGTTTTACCATTTTTAGCTTTAGCGGAATATTGTGTGCTTCAAAATGTACCTCTTCAAAAAGTTTAAAGGTTGAAGCAGGTAGTGAAGCTGCAACCATAGAGTATCCATGTCCATAACCTGTTGCTATAAAGATATCTGGATTAAATGATCTTGCTCTTTTACAGGCCTTTCGTAATTTAAAATATTTCCCCAGCTTCTTTGGAAGTGAATCTGTGATATAAGGCACAGAAATTTCCGGAACTTCATTATCTTCAAAAATACATGCGCCGCTATCGTTTACATTGATAAGGAGAAGCTCGTGGCCGGCTCTTCTAAGATACCTGCACAGTACGATATAGTGTACAATAAGCCCCCCCATAAGCGCATTATTGCCCATTACAATTATTTTCATCTTTAAATTTTAATTTTTTATATCTGGATAATGGCGAAATTCCTTTCTTGCCACTTATTTATTCTCGGTCAGCCTGAACTTTAATTTTTCAAAGGCTGCAGAGACCGGATTGCTAAACTTAAGGTTTTCGGTTTCCATAGTGATTATTCCGGGACTTTCCTGATAAATTAAATCGTTTACCCGGGCATAAATCTCTTCAAAACCTTCAAGCCTTTTTATAAGATGTATAGCAATGGTATCAGGTTTAATTTCATCCATGGAAGCCGGGATAATTGCCTGCTCCTTCCTCCATATTTTCCCGTTACAATTTGCTCCCAGCAAGGCCCATGCAGTTTGGTCTGCCAACGAAACCCTCCAGGGTTCCCTATCTTTAGGAAAATATTCTTCTTTGCTGAATAGCCATTCAAAAAGATCAAAGTCTATCGCTCCATTCCGCAGATAGTAAAAGCCCGCATTTATTTTATCAGGAAACTTAATTCTTGGATGTATAAACCTTTCAAAGAAATTAACGGAGTAATAGTCAAACCTATCGCTCATAAGCACAAGATCCTCCCTTCCATATTTGCCTCTCTCCAGGCCTACAAAAGGTTTAATGAAGAAAACATCAGAATCAAAATAGACATAATCATTATCTTCCACTACTGCCATGTCAAAAAGCTTGACTGTAAAAGCATTTTGGCCTCTCCATTTTTGGCAGAAGGGGTGAGACCTTAAAGCTTCATCAGCCAGGGCATCCACTTCTTTTTTATCCTTAATCTCAATTCCGGGAATCTCAAATAATTTTTCTTTATCCTCCGCAGTCAGGGAGCCATCTTCATAAACATGAATTTTATATTCATCCTTATAATTATGCACAAAAGATTTTAATGACATTAAAGCCATTTCTATATCTCTGTGACAAGCTAAAGTGGTGATTGTAATCATGGTATGGTTAGAAATTTTAAAGCTTTTACTAACTTAGTATATGGATTTGGCCCATGTTGCTACCTGGTGTAGCCCCTTATCCAGATTATATTCAGGTGTGAAGCCAAGGCTTTTTAATTTTGAAATATCTGCTTTCCAGTTTGCCGGATCGCCTTTAGGAACCTCGCCGTCAAATTTAATCTGTACTTCCACACCTAAATTTTTGATTAGAAGTTCAGCTACTTCATTGATGCTACTTTCCACCCCCGATGCAAGATTATATACTTCCACTCCTTCAGGATTGGATTTAGAAATAACCTTAAGCACCGCCTGGCAAACATCTTTAACATACATAAAGTCCCGGCTTTCTTTGCCTGTGCCAAAAAGTGTAATTTCCCTTTTTCCTTCTTCTTCAGCCAGGAGGGCTTTTTGGCTAACATCCCATATAAGTTGTTTCCTAAGCTCAGGCCCATATACCGAAAATATCCTGAAAATAGTTATTCCCACTTCAAAAACGCGTGCATAATGGGCTAACAGGGTTTCTGCCGTTGCCTTATGGATACCATAAGGAGAAATTGGCATTATTGGTGTTTCTTCAGTAATAGGCAAGATTTCCGGATTGCCATAAACGGCTGCGCTTGAAAAAAGAAAAAGCCTTGCCTGTGGCTGTGATTTTTTTAGAAAGGAGGCAAGCCGCGCGGTACCTGGTAACAAACTGGAGAAATCTCCATAAGGATCCTTTACAGAAGCAGCAACCGATGCCCCTCCTGCCAAATGGCAAACTGCATCTATTTTGTTGTTCTCCAATAAGGCATCCAAATCTACTGAATCCAGGGACGTGGTCGCAAAACCTGCCCATATTTGTGGCTGGAGAGGAGCTCTTAAATCTATCCCAAAAATCCTATGCCCTGCTTTGGCTGCCATTCGTGATAACCAGGTTCCCAGGAATCCTGAAGCTCCTGTAATAAGTATAGTTTTTGGTCGGGTCATATAATTAATTCTGATATTAGGTTATTGGATAGGGTAATTTGGCGAGGCTGATGTAAGCCTTTTTAGCTTCTTCAAATCTGTTCTCGTTTTTAAAATTTCCCGAGGCACTAAGGCTTTTATAGATATCCTCCTTGTCAAATATCTGGAAAACTCCTTTTGCTTCCATTTCCTTTTTGTACATGGAATCTTCAGAAGAAATTACTACAGGAATTCCTCTTTCCAGCCAGGCAATAGCAGAGCCGCTTTTGTCAAGTCCATCTATTCTTGTAGTTACTACTCCCAAATTAACTAAAGCCATAGCACGGTTGATAAGGGAAGCATCCAGCGCTCCGGTTTGCCAGTAAGCAGCATTAATATTTTTCGCCATTTTGCCAATTTCCTGCCCCCGTCCATGACCAATAGAAAGAATCCCAATTTGTTTCCCCAATCCTGTTGCAGCTTTCGTTGCCGAAATAAGTAAACCCTCAATATCCATATAACGGTAAACTGTACCAAAAAATCCCAGTATGAGCCAATCCTCTTTTTTATCTGTAACCTGACGAAGACATTTATCTTCTAAAATTCTATTCCATTGCTCATCTGAACCTCTTTTGTCTGTAGGGATATTACTAAAAACGGGAGTCAATTTTGACTGTACACCAATCTTCCTTAAATTTTGTAAGGAGGTTTGGGTGTTCGTAAATACCTCCCGGGGATTTAAGGTAGCGGACAGTTTCCTTATAAAAATTTTCTGAAGACTTCCTAAGATCCTCTCCTTTATTTTAGACTCTTTCGCTGCCCCACACCAAAGTTCATGAAACATTAAATGGAAATGATAATTTCCTAAAGTTTTTCTAAGGTTAAGTAATTCCAGCGGCAAACCATATTTATTAAAACCAAATCCAACATATTGCAAACTCACCCATTCTGGTGAGAAAGAATTAATCCACTCCTCTGCTGTACTTATCTTTTGCCCGCTGTTACAACCTGAAGGAATGCGTAAAACGTAATATTTAATGTTATCATCTGTTCTTTCTTCTATTTTTATTTCCGGAACGAATCGATCATTTAAAGCAATGACACCTGAAGTAAAGCCTTCCTTAGAAAGATTGAATGCAAGTCGGGAAACATAATCGCCAACCCCATCTTTACCTGGCTCCATACCAGGACATATGAATAGTAACCTCATTTATTTTATGATATTCAATAGTCTCCTCATCCCACCTAAGCTAAGGATCTGGCTCCTGTGCCACTTACTAAAGTATATGCTTAGTGCTTCCTTTCTTTTTCCCTTCTTAATGGCCTGCAGTATAGCAACAGGAGCTTTTCGCTTCAGAATAACATTAACAGGATCTGTTTTTCTACTATTTGTAGTTATACCAGCTTGTTGTATAATTTTAAAAGCCTGATATCCTGAATCTGTTCCGTTACGGGCAACAGAGGACTCAGTGATCCTGTACTTCGCGGTATACTCGTTAATAAAGTGTAGTTTAAAACCATGGACACCTAAGCGAAAACCAAAATCAAAATCCCCTGCATGCCCAATTTCATTTTTACTACGATAGTTTATTTTCTCAATTACAGTTCTGTCCACCATATAACAATCATTAGGGAATTGTTGCACCATCCCGGCTTCCAAAGGTGAAAGTTGATTTATACTGTAATGGGAAGTTCTAAAGTAGTAGGCATTCAAATCTTCGGAATGCTTCTCATCAACAGCACCCTTTTCATCAATTATGTACTGTTTGCCATACACTGCCTGTATAGTATCATCAGACTGGAAACATTTAATCATCTCCTCCAGGGCTGTTTCCATTAATAGATCATCATCGTGCAGTAAAACGACTTTTTCTCCGCTGGCATTTTTAAACAATCCATTGACGTTTGCAGCCTGTCCCAGTGAAGGTTCATTCTTGAAGTATCCTATTTTGATTTCTGATGCATTCTTGTAAGTTTCCACCAGCTCTCTTGTTTCGTTATTTGTGGAATCATCGCCTATTAAAATTTCGAAAGGTAAAAATGTTTGGTTAAAACAGGAATCCATCGCTTCTTTTAAAAGATCAGGCCGGTTGTAGGTAGGGATACAAACAGTTACTTTCATAAGTCTTATATTACTGTTAATTTAGATATTTCTTACGCTTCCCGAAGTCCTGCAATGCTGTTGGATAAATATAATAGAAGGTTTATAGAGCCTGAAAGTATACCCATGTATAAAACCCCGGTTAAGGTGGTTATATCGAATAGGAAAACACCCAACAAAATTCCTCCAATATCTGTTGGTATTTCCAGTAAGGGAGTAAATTTTATCCATCCCTTATTAAGATTCACGTTATGAACAATACCAATTAAAAATCCTATTGAACCTCCTATAATCATTAACAGAAGTTCATAAGACAAATTCTGATAACCGGCACCTAGAATCCAAAGGAAAAATTCAGGAAATAAAGCAACTGCCAAAAGAACTATTCCGCATATAACAAGAGAAGCTAAAATAGTCCCTGTATACATATTTCTTAACCTGTTTCCATTATTATTACGTGCAAACGCGGGGGCATAAATACTACGAAACAGTGCCGATATAATGGTAAAAATTAATGAAAATCTTGCCAGGGCACCTATTTCAGCAAGAGATTCTGTTGTGCCAAAAACTCCCAGCAAAAAGATGGAAATTTGTCCTTTAAAAGCAAAAAAGGCTGAATTATGCCAGTTTAGTTTGATGTAATATATAAGGGTCTTTTTATAATCTGCATTTATTTCTGAAATTTCCGCAAACCCCAAACCTTTACTTTTCCTTTTCACATAGAGATAGGAAGACCAGGCACTTAAACTGGTAATTAGGAAAATTACTGCTATTACATAATCCAGATTTAGAAAAAGTAAAATTCCAGCTATACCAATAAACCTCACCACATGTGCTACAAGTTCAGAAATTTGAACTAAAGCAACTTCTTTTTTCAACAACATCGCCGTCCGGAGAAAGGCGGTTTGTACTTCAGGTATTACAATGAGGAGCAGGCACAACAGAAACCAGATTATTCGGCTTATCTCTACCTCTTGCTTATACAAAATATATGCGGCATATCCGCCTACCAGTAAAAACGCTAAGCCAATAATTACAGGAGCAATATGTTTGGCAGTTCTAATAAGGCTCGACATTTTAAGAGTATCATTCCAAATCTCTCCTCCAATTTTCTTAAAACCAATAAATATTGCCGAATTGGATAAGGGCAGAAGCATCCCTTGTATGGTCAACAAAACGGTATAAACGGCATAATCTTCTTTGGAAAGTTCCCGCACCAGGAGTATACTTATAGCAAAACCCATGGCTTTGCCTATCATTTGGGAACCTAAGACCTGCCCTATTGGTTTAAGTGCCGACTTTGTAAAGTATGGACTTATTTGCTCTAATGTAACTCTCAATCTATTATTAATTCTATCATCATTTTGAATGGTTTTCAGAAACTATTTTTGAAAGGCTGCGGCCGGCCGACGATCCATTGCTTTTTTTTGGCCATAACCATAGCCATATGCATAGGCTTCTTTGGTTTTTGTACCATTAAGAACAACCATAGGACGTGTTAATTTATTTTTCTGATAAATATCTTCAATTATCCTAAGTTCAGATTTCTTAGTATAGTCATGCCTTATTACATACACACTTGAATCAACATAGGGAGCTAAAGCATATGCATCGGCCACTTTTCCTATTGGAGCCGAATCTATTATAACAAAATCAAAGCTTTGCTCAAGTTCTTTTATTAAAAATTCTATTTTTGGACTCAACATTAATTCCCCGGCATTAGGCGGAATAGCTCCTGAACCTATATAATATAATCCCTCTATTTCGGGTGAAGGAATTATAATATCTTCTATCTGCAGTTCATTATCTACCAGAAAATCAGTGATACCAAAGTCATCAGAAAGACCTACATCATTCATTAACTTGGGGGCCCTGAGGTCAAAACTCAATACAATAACCTTTTTGCCTGAGCTGGCAAGACTACTTCCCAGGTTTATGCTGAAAAATGTTTTCCCTTCTCCCTGTTTCCCTGAAGTCACAAGAATTGTCTTATTTTTTTTACCTGCAGAGATAAATTTTAGGTTAAACCTGATGAGACGAAAGAGCTCCGCTACTGGGGTGTTATTCTCTTTTTTGGCAACCAAAATTTCCTTCTCTCTATTATTTGCGATTTCTCCTAGAATAGGAACATTAGTGTACTCTTCTATTTCTGAGCGATCCTGAACTTTATCATTTATTTTTTCTTTAGCGTAAACTATCGAAAAGGGAAGAAAAAGTCCAAAAATGAGAGCTCCCAGATAAATAGAAGTTTTGTTTGGGCTAACCGGGTAACTTCCGGCCCTTGGAGCATCAACTATTCTTGTATTGGAAATAGGAGCTGCTAAAGACAAGGCTTCTTCCTCACGTTTTTGTAAAAGATAAAGATAAAGCTCCTGTTTGGTTCCCTGTTCTCTGTTAATAGCTAAAAGTTGCCTTTCTGCAGCCGGAACTTTTCTCACCTGGGACTCATATTGCTGTAAATTCTGCCTTACATTACGCTGGGCAATTACTAATCCATCTTTAATGTTTCTAAGATTCTCGAGGGTACTGGCTCTCAAATCTTTAATTTGCTGGTCTATTTCCACAACCAGAGGATTGTCTTTTGGTGTAGTACGCAGTAAACTTCTTCTTCTTAATTGAAGTTCATTTAATCTCGAAATGAGATTTACAAGCGTTGGATCTTCAATATTAAGTGTACTTGGGACTGTGGGAGCATTATCGCCTTGTTGCGCAAGATAAGTTTCAATAGAATTTAAAACATCTATTTGGGTTTGATAATCTGCCAGTTGCTGATTTGATTGGCTTGCCCGCTGTAAATAAAGCTCAGCATCTGAGCTCACATTAGTGAGTTCATTTCTCTGCTTATAATTTTCCACATTTTTCTCCACACTAGTAAGTTCTTCTGTAAGCATGGCCAGCCGCTCATCTATCATATTTATAGTATTGTGAGCAAGTTCATTATGGTAAAAAATGGACTTTTCTGTATAGGCCTTAATTAAATTTTCCATAATAAGTTTTCCTCTTTGAGGAAAAGGATCGGTTAAACTTAAAAACAAAAGACTTCCTGTGTCATTTACAGGTTCTACTGAAAGATTACCTGTGTAATAATCAGCAAGACCTTCCACACTATTAAATGTCACATAAATATTATCTTTAACAGATGCAACAGGGACTTCTTCATTACGGTTAACAGTAAAAGTACCGTATGGTTTTTGAATAAGCTCGCCAAACTGATAGACAGAAGATGTTCCATGCTCTCCATCATTTATTTCGGCTAGCACAAAACTATTATTATCTTTTATTTGTACGCTAAGGAAAGTTTGAGGCAACAGATAAGAAGAATCAGCCCTATTAATGCGTATTGGAAGATTGCCGGAATAGACTTCAACACCATCAAATTTTCCCTCTACGTAATATTTTACCTGCAGGTCCATTTGCTTAATTACTTTTTCCATTAATCCTGCAGAACGCAAAATACCAATTTCATCTTCTATATTCCTGGATGGTTTTATAAGCCCCAAATCTCCAAAAGATTCTCCACCTCCTGATGCGCCTTCTCCTTTATCTTTGTCTTTAATTAGAATGGTACTGCTAATTTGGTACTCTGGCACTGCCTTGTATCTTAGATACCAGAAAGCCAAACCTATACAAATACATAAACCTATTAAAAACAGATACCAATACTTTAAATATCCGGAAACTACAGTGCGGATATTTTTTCCTTCAGTTTTCCCTGCCATACTAGCTCGATTCATAATATTATTAATTTAAATTAAGTAGAATTAGGGAACCTACAGAGATAAGAGATAATATTAGAGAAATATTACTCCTGGTTAAACTAGCCTCCTCTTTTTTAGATTTTACTGGCTCAACATAAACTACATCATTAGGCCCTAAATAATAATAAGGCGAATTAAGAACTTCTTTTTTGTTCAAATTTAGCCTCACGGCCTGCCTAACTCCTTCTGATTCTTTAATTAGTAAAACATTATCTCTCTTTCCATAAACGGTTAAATCTCCTGCCATTCCTAATGCTTCTATAATGCTTATTCTTTCTGAAGGGATTATAAAAGTTGATGGGTTGTTGACTTCCCCAATTACTGTAATCCTGTAATTAGCATATCTGACGGAAATTATAGGATCCCCCAGATACTTCGAAAGAAGATTAGTAAGTTTATCTTTAACTGCTGACTTTGTAAGGCCTGCAACTTCGATTGCTCCTACTACTGGAAAATCTATATAGCCATTATTATCTACCAGATAACCATCCGTAACAGATGCTGATGCGTTCCCAACATCACCTGGGGAATTTCTATTGAAAGGAATATTTGCTTCAGGGTTTAGGCTCGTTACCTGTATATTTAAAATATCATTGGGCTGTATAACAGGCTCTTTGATTATTGAAGAAACGTCTTCAACAGTTACCACTTCCTTGTCTGAAAAATCACTAAAATAAGTAAGATTTCTGGGGCCTGAACAGGAAAAAACAAATGGTAATATCAGGAAAAAAAGTTTTTTTGAATTCATATTAAAAATTAGATTCGGTTTTTATTGATTGTTAGTTGTAGAGAAAATTTTAATGAAAAGAAATGAGCGTTTTAGTAGGCTTTCTCCTCTCCTTTTACTGCATTTAAAATGGTTTGATAAATAATGCTTAAATCCAGTAAGAGTGACCATTTTTCAAGATAAAATATATCCAGCCTTACCCGATTTACAATATCGGCTTTTTGAATAATTTCTCCTCTGTATCCTTTAACCTGGGCGAGGCCGGTAATTCCCGGTTTGGCAAAATGCCTTACTAGATATTTATCTACAGAAGAACCATATTCTGTTGTATGCCTTTGCATATGGGGCCTGGGGCCCACAACGCTCATATGCCCAAGAAATACATCTATAAACTGAGGAAGTTCATCTATACTGGTTTTCCGTAGAAACTTTCCAATTTTTGTTACCCGTGCATCATTTTTGGTAGCCATAGTGGTATGAGCATCACTACTAACAGTCATAGATCTAAACTTATGGCACCAAAACACCTTACAATTCACGCCATTGCGCTGTTGTTTAAAATATAAAGGGCCGGGTGATTCCAATTTTATAAGGATATATAAAATTGGAGTTATCCAGGATAACAGAAACAGGATAACCAATGAAGAGAAAACCACATCAAACGCTCTTTTTACAGTTCGCGCATATTGCCCTTCAATAGGAGTCCTTCTCATATTTAGAACCGGCACATTATCATACAGCTCTATAGACATCGCCCTTGTAAAAATCTCTTTATTATCAGGAATGATCTTTAGCTTCTTTAAATTGTTATCAGCAAAAGTGATAAGGTTTCTCAATTCGTCCTGGCTAAGTTTAGATACCATACAATAAATTTCATCCACCTGGTTATTTAATGCATACTGAAAACAATTTTCTATTGCTCCAAGATAAGTAGGGCTTGTTGACGGACTATTATCAAAATATCCCATATATCGATAGCCAAGATCCGGTTCATCAAAAACCTTTCTTATCTTTTTCAGATTTTTATCTCTCCCTACCACCATTACATTTCTAAAATTACCGCCTTCCAGCCGGTACCTGCTTCTCATCCAATAAAACATCCAGCGGTAGAGGAAAAGCAAAAGACAAATGATGAAGTATACAGAAATATGATAATTAAAAGAATAAAACTCTTGCTGCATGGCTCCCAAAAGCGCAAAATAAGCTAGGCCATAAACCATATATAGCTGGAGCAGTTTTGGAAAGTTGGTCATAAACCGCTCTTTTCTGCCGGTGGGATAAAAATCCAGGCTATAAGTAATCAGGAGCCAGGAGAAATTGTAGTATAAAATGTAATTTAAATTCAAATATATTTCCGGAATAAGCAAAAAGAGGCAGCCATTGATTATCAGCAAATGGATAACAATGGAAATCGGTATAATAAAAACTGACTTCTGCATTTTTAAGAAACTTATCATTAAGAAGTTGGTATTAGCAGCTAATTCCGGTGCTTTTTTCTTTTATTTCCTGGCTGTACCAATTGTAAACACGGCCTATACCTTCCTGCAATTCTACTTTATATTTCCAACCGAGGCTTTGTAATTTTGATACATCTGTGAGTTTTTTGAGCGTGCCATCTGGCTTTTCTGTATCAAAGGAAAATTCCACATTAGCATTAAGTACTTCCCTAACAAGAAAGGCTAAATCCTTAACAGATATATCCTGTCCTGTACCTATATTTAAATGAGTATTTCTTATTTGATTTTGCCGCGTGCTGCCCGTGCCCGCTGTAGAAACGAGATCCCCAAAATCACAGTTTTCCATAATATACACGCAGGCGTCAGCCATATCTTCACTCCATAGAAATTCTCTCATCGCTTTGCCTGTTCCCCATACTTCAACTGCAATACCCGATTCAGACTCTGTTGATCGATACACTCCGTGTTGTGCTAAAATTTGTACAATCTGGTCCCTGGGAGATTCTCCCGTAATTCCATTTACCGGACGGGTATTTAAATCGTTTCTGATGACATCCCAATTATCTTTTGCCAAAGCATCGCCCAGGTGTATCTTTCTAATTAAAGCTGGCAGCACATGTGATTTCTCCAAATCAAAATTATCATTAGGGCCATACAGATTTGTTGGCATAACTGATATAAAATTTGTACCATATTGAAGATTGTAACTTTCGCACAATTTTATTCCGGCAATTTTCGCTATGGCATATGGCTCGTTTGTGTATTCAAGAACATCTGTTAAAAGATATTCCTCTTTCATAGGCTGCGGAGCATTCTTAGGATATATACAGGTACTGCCAAGGAACATCAGCTTCTTAACATCATTTAAATAGCTCTGGTGAACCACATTGTTCTGGATCATCAAATTATCGTAAATAAATTCTCCACGGTAACTATTATTAGCTATAATTCCTCCTACTTTGGCCGCTGCCAGAAATACGTATTCTGGCTTTTCAGAAGAAAAGAAAGCGGCTACAGCATCTTGATTAGTCAAATCCAATTCACGGTGGGTCCTGGTAATAAGGTTGTTATACCCTCTGGATTTTAAAGCGGCAAGAATTGCGCTACCAACTAAACCCCTGTGCCCGGCAATATATATTCTGGATTGCTTTTGCATCTTATCTTTTCATTGTGTGACAGCAATTAATTTCTACTATTCATAATAATTATAAGTATCATAGCCCCCGGTTTGCAGATGTTTATCCTTTTGCATTAACTTCACATCCCACTCCATCATTTCACTTACCAGGGCCTTTAAATCATATTCAGGAATCCACCCCAATTTTGTCCTGGCTTTTGTAGCATCTCCAATCAATAAATCTACCTCAGTAGGTCTAAAGTACTTAGGATCTACTGCCAATACCTCTTTACCTGCTTTCAGCTGAAATTCAGGATTAGAACAGGATTTAACATATGCCTTTTCATTGACCCCTTCTCCTTTATATTCCAATTCTATACCCACTTCAGCAAAAGCCATCCGAACAAATTCCCGCACGGGAGTGGTTTTACCTGTTGCTATTACCCAATCTTCAGGTTTATCTGCCTGTAAGATCATCCACATCATTCTAACATAATCCCTGGCATGTCCCCAGTCCCTTTGGGCATCGAGGTTTCCGAGGTACAACTTCTCCTGTAGCCCTAATGCTATACGTGATGCCGCACGGGTTATTTTACGGGTAACAAAGGTTTCTCCCCTTAATGGTGATTCGTGGTTAAAAAGAATTCCGTTGCATGCGAACATGTTATAAGCTTCCCTGTAATTTACAGTTATCCAGTATCCATACATCTTAGCTACAGCATAAGGGCTCCTGGGGTAAAACGGGGTGGTTTCAGATTGTGGAACTTCCTGAACTTTTCCATACAGCTCTGAAGTGGACGCCTGGTAAATACGGGTTTTATTTTCTAAACCTAATAACCTTACCGCATCCAAAATACGAAGGGTTCCCAGGCCATCAGCGTTTCCGGTATATTCAGGAGTTTCAAAAGAAACCTGTACATGGCTCATCGCTGCAAGGTTGTAAATTTCATCCGGCTGTATTACCTGAATAAGTCTGATAAGGTTAGTACTATCTGTCATGTCTCCATAATGCAGGATAAAGTTCCTGTTTTCCACATGTGGGTCCTGGTAAAGATGGTCCACCCTGTCAGTATTAAATAAAGAGGCACGTCGTTTGAGTCCATGGACGATATATCCTTTACTTAAAAGGAACTCGCTTAAATAAGCACCATCCTGGCCGGTCACTCCGGTAATAAAAGCTGTTTTCATGTTGTTAGTTTATTGGCTAGAATACTTTCCTATAGATTATGTTCTAAACAAGTAATCTTATAGAAAAGGTTTTGAAGTTAATTATAAGTTTTAAACCCTCTAATCTGCGGAATCAGGTAGTGAGGTATTTTCCTTCCCACTTTAAAAAAGAGGGTGAATAAGCCCATCAAATTATGTTTCTTAATAATCTCCATATCTTCCAGGGATTTCTGTTTCTGCAATCTCATGGTGGTACTCTTACCCCCCAACCGCATTTTCACTATCCATTGATCAAGGTAGTATTTCTTTATCTTATCATTTTTGAACCACCTAAGAGAAATTTCGTAATCACTGGCTATATTGTAGTGCTGATCATACAAACCATATTTTTCATAAATCTCCCTTCGCACATAAATAGTGGGATGTAAAGGAATCCAACCAAAAAATAAATAATTTTTTCTAAATGGATCTGAAGGATAAATACGTTTAACATCAAATATATTCTTTTGATCTACAAAAATTCCTTTGCCGTAAAGAAGATCTGCACCAGAACTGCGGAAATTATCAACAATTTTTTCAATAGTATCGGTCTTGTACAAAAAATCATCAGAGTTTAGGATACCTATTATATCTCCTGTGCTTTTTTTTATTCCTTTGTTTAAGGCATCATAAAGGCCATTATCTTTCTCGGAAACATAATAGGCGATATCCTTCAGAAAAGGATCAATTATTGATTGAGTTCCATCTGTGGATCCTCCGTCAATAACAATATACTCTATATCAGCATACGTTTGGCTAAGGACTGACTGAATGCAGTCTTTTATACAATCTACATTATTGTACACTACGGTAATTAATGATACTTTCATCTTTTTGAGGATCAAATTATACGTAGTAGGAAAGGGTGGCAGATTGTAGGGGCTTTACTGACTGCCTGGGAGCCATTGAATTAATTGAGCTGCTAAGTAAGAGCCTTTCTTTTTTGCCCCAGAAGGGCATCAAAGTACTGGATTGTTTTGTACAAACCTTCCCTTAGCTCGATTCGCGGCTCCCAGCCGTTTAATTCTTTTTTTGCCAAACTAATATCTGGCTGCCTTTGCTTAGGATCATCCTGTGGGAGGGATTTAAAGCTTAGCTTAGAAGTAGAACCCGTAAGGTCCAGCACCGCCTCTGCCAGCTCCAGCATTGTAAATTCATTCTGATTACCAATGTTTACCGGACCTGTAAAATTCTCTGTTGCCATCATACGAACCATTCCTTCAACAAGATCGTCTACATATTGAAAGCTTCTCGTTTGCTGACCGTTCCCGAAGATTGTAATATCTTCTCCTTTTAAAGCCTGTACAATAAAGTTTGAAACCACCCGCCCGTCATCAGGATTCATGTTGGGGCCATAGGTATTAAAAATACGCACAATTTTAACATCAACGTTATTTTGATGATGATAATCCATAAATAATGTTTCTGCACATCTCTTCCCTTCATCATAACAGGACCGAGGCCCGATTGGATTAACATTCCCCCAATAAGTTTCCGTCTGGGGATGTACTTCAGGATCTCCGTACACCTCACTCGTGCTTGCCTGTAGCACCTTTGCTTTTACCCTCTTTGCCAGGCCCAGCATGTTAATTGCTCCCATAACGGAAGTTTTTATGGTTTTAATGGCATTGTACTGATAATGCACCGGGGAAGCAGGGCAGGCAAGATTATAAATTTCATCTACTTCAATCATAAACGGATTGGTAACATCATGGCGGATTAATTCGAAGTATGGATTCTCCATTAAAGGAACAATGTTTTTTTTGCTGCCGGTAAAGTAGTTATCAAGGCAGATAACTTCATTTCCCTCCTTAAGGAGCCTTTTACAAAGATGAGAACCTATAAAGCCCGCACCTCCAGTTACTAATATTCTTTTCATTTATTCTTTGGTTTTATAAGAAGAAAAAATTTCCGAATCGCAGAAAGAACATCAGGATTGGAAATATCAAATAAGTAGTTGTAACTACCTTACAAGGTCAGGATGATACTGTTCCAGATAGGAGTAAACTGCCTTTACGTCCTGGGAAGCAGATTTAGACACAATAAGATTTGCGTCTTTTGTAGAAATGAGAATGCAATTATTTACACCTACAAAGAATGTAGGTTTTGCTTCTCCAATTTGCATATTTTGATTAGCGTCAAGAACATAACCGTTTGCTCTAAAATATTCATATACGGCTTCAAATGATCCCATGTCACTCCATTCGAATTTTGCCGGAACCACTTTTATTCTTTCGCTCCTTTCCATTACCGCATAGTCCACGCTTATTGATGGTATTTCCATGGAAGCTTCCAGATGAAGGAATCCCTCATCGGCTTGTTCCCAGGCCTGCAATGATTTGTCATAGACCTCAGGAGCATACTTCTTTAGTTCATTAAGAAACACACTTGCTTTAAAACAAAACATACCGCTGTTCCATAAAAATTTACCAGATTCCAAAAAAGCCTTCGCATGCTCTATATCTGGCTTTTCTCTAAAGGAGATTACGTTGTCACCATCAAATTCAATGTAACCATAACCAGTCTCCGGGGTCAAAGGTTCTATCCCAAAGGTAACAAGGTAATCATCTTTTGCCAGCAGAATTGCATTTTCCACTGCTTTGGAATAAGCTTCTCCTTCCTGTATGATATGATCAGCAGGTGTCACCAGCAAAATATCATCAGGTCTGGCGGCAAAAGCAGCAAAAGCAATGGCCGGAGCAGTATTTCTTGGAGTCGCTTCCACTATATTGATAATATTTTCACAATCTGTTTTAGCAAGGATTTTTTCTGAAAGCATCTTATTGCCACTGTTACCAACTACAATGAGTTCCTGACAAAAAAGCCTGTTTCTTTCCAAAGCAAGCTGAAACAAAGATTTTTCTGAAAAAATTTCAAGATATTGCTTGGGTTTGGATTGTCTGGACAACGGCCATAGCCTGCTTCCAACTCCTCCGGTTAGTAGTACATGTGAAATTCCTGCCATATAAGATAAATTAAAATTTTAAGCCAAATGAATCCAGTTGCACCAAAAGTATTCAGGGGAAAAAAAGTGGGCGTTATCGATTCTGAAAGAGAATTTAGCTGGCCAGGGCAGTATTATCTGCCATAACTTTTATCGGCTGAGGTTTACCTATGCTTTTTAGTACAAAACCTATCCTCAACATTTCCTTGACATCAAGTAAGTTTCGACCATCGAAAACAAAGGCGGGTTTCAACATATTTTCATATATTTTTTCCCAGTCATATTCTACAAATTCCTCCCACTCTGTAAGGATTGCAATGGCATGGGCATCTTTGCAGGCATCATAGGGATCATTAGAAACTTTTAAATTCTTACGATTAGCTTCCTTGCTTCTAGTGTTGAGGTAATCTAAATCACTATAAACCTGATCTTTTTCAACTTTCGGATCATAAACAACAATTTCCGCTTCCTCATTTAAAAGATGATCAGCAACGTATATAGCAGCAGATTCCCGTGTATCATTGGTGTCCTTTTTAAAAGACCATCCAAGGACAGCGATTTTTTTTCCTGACACAGTATTGAACAAAGTTTTAATAATATTATCAGCAAATCTTCTCTTTTGATGATCATTCATTATAATTACCTGCTCCCAGTAATCGGCAACTTCATCCAATCCAAAAGACTTTGCAATATATACGAGATTCAAAATATCTTTTTGAAAACAAGACCCTCCAAATCCTACTGAAGATTTGAGAAATTTTGAACCTATTCTGGAATCCATCCCAAGTGCTTTAGCAACTTCATTAACATCTGCCCCGGTTTTTTCACAAAGTTCAGACATGGCATTTATACTCGACACCCGTTGAGCAAGAAAAGCGTTGGCGGTAAGCTTTGAAAGCTCTGAAGACCAGACATTTGTTGTCAATATTCTTTTTTCAGGAACCCATCTTGCGTAAACATTGCAAAGCGCCTTTACAGCCTCCAAACCTTCCTCAGTATCTATATCTCCTCCAATCAATACCCGATCTGGATTTAAAAGATCCTGAACAGCCGTTCCTTCTGCCAAAAATTCAGGATTAGACAGGATTTGATATTTTACCCCATTTCCGGTATTATAAAGAATATCCTTAAGGGCAGCCGCAGTACGTACAGGAAGAGTAGATTTCTCAATTATAATTTTGTCATCCTTTGCTATACAAGCAATCTGTCTGGCACATAATTCTATCCATTTTAGGTCTGCAGCCATTCCCTTTCCTATCCCATAGGTCTTTGTTGGAGTATTTACAGAAATAAATATCATCTCGGCTTTATCTATCGCACCGTCAACGTCTGTGGAAAAGAAAAGATTCCTTCCTCTTGCTTCAGCAACAATATCAGATAATCCTGGCTCATATATAGGAATGTTATTTACATTTTCATGATTCCAGGCAGAAATACGTTTCTCATTAATATCTACAACGGTAACATTAATATCAGGACATTTTTGAGCTATAACTGCCATGGTTGGCCCACCAACATAACCTGCTCCAATACAACAAATGTTTTTTATTTCCATAATTACATGCTTTATTTAAAGATTTTTCACTGGACCTTTCACGGCTTCGCCGCAGTAACTCCCAATGTGGATTACTGAATTTTTGAAGATTGAAAAGCCAGGCATTTTTGCGCAAATTCAGGTCTTGGTTTTCACCCTCAATTGCTTTAAATAAAAGTATAATATTTTTTCAATTAGCTTTTCCTGAGCAACTTCTTCAAATAATAAAAATCAAATTTTCCGGAATAATTTTTAACACAATTGATTTAACGCTATGTTTTATTCAAAAAAAAAGGCCTTTCAATGAGAAAAGATTAACAAAAGGAAGCGCTGTATCATAAAAAAGAAAAAAATTCAATCACTTCAGTAATGTTAAAATTGAGTTAAATAAAGACCGCAAGAATTCTGTTAAAATTTTGCTCGATAAACTGTTCATTTCTGTCTGTCAGGTACATGAAAAATGGAGAATATTTAAAATTGAAAGTGGCCAGAATATTTGATTTCAGGTGAAAAACGTCAGAAAAGAGAAACATGAATGCTAAAACAGGAGGAAATTTCTTGAATTAACCTCAGAAAATCACTTCTAGTTTTAGAACATGAGATGCGAAGAGTTGAATTATCGGAAACTATAATTAGTTGGACACCACTTAGGAAATTCCTCAAAGTAGGAAATTATTGAAATTTCCGATTTAGTTTTTGAAGGAAAGAAATTTTGTAGAGGAAATTGACGGTCGGGTTCCCAGTTAAATAGTGCAACAATTCTTTAACTTCAAGTATTCGCAAAAAGGCACCCTCCAAGCTTTAGCACATAGAATAAAAGTGCCTCTGTTTTAACGGGAACATGTAATATCTAATCAAATGGATTTTCTTAAAGCTTTGGGTCTTAGAAATAGCATCCTCTGCCACTTCTTCTTCCAGGATTGGCTTCGCTGTCAAATAACTTAAAGCTTAAACTTAAAAGGATCTGATTAAGGCGGGAGTCAGTGAAATTTGCCCTGTTAACACCAAACTGGCTATTAACGATGTCAACATCCTGATTTTGTTCTGAAGAAAGGGTCCTGTCATATCTGAAGTCTATTTCAAACCTGCCAAAGCCTGCTTTAACTCCAAGATGAGCTGATAAAGGGCTATTTTGCGCAACTACTTCAGAATTATTTAATTCATTCCCTTGCAGAGTAGCATTAATAATATTTGTATAAGCGGGACCTGCATATACATCTACTGGGCCAAAGATATTATATCCTATAAGAAGCGGGATGCTTAATTTATCTACAGCATAAACAGAAGGCCGTGTAGGGAAATCGAATTCGGTCTCAATAGTATTGTAGATCGCTTCAGGCCGGACAAGAAATTTTCCAAACCTAATTTCAAAGAATGCTCCCCCGTGGAAACCAATATTTGATTCAGCCTGGAAAGTATCTCCATTAAACCCTCCATTGGGAATTCCTGTTAATTCTCCTCCCATGGCACGGTTAATACCTGCTTTTAATCCGAAACTATATTCCTGCGCTTGCAGATTGCTTAGAGTAACTGAAGCGAAAAGAACAAATAAGAAGTACTTGATCATATTGTAGATTTATAGGGTGAAGTCTTTGCGGGTAAATATATTAATTATATAAACAAACTACTCTGGCTCCTAATATTTTTAACGACAAAAAATCCTATTAATTATATAGAAGTAGAAAAGCACCCAATTTAGAGGTGCTTCTTAACATTCCGTAATATCTTTATGAAGTCATTACAGTAGGATTCCTACTCATCCCCTTCCACATCTCCATTCCAGTTCATAAATCCCCCCGCCAGATTATAGGTTTTGGCGTACCCCATCTGGTCCAGAATATTACATGCCTGGGCACTTCGCTTTCCTGAACGGCAGTAGATATAGTAATTTTTATCCTTGTCAAGCTTTTCCACTTCATCTACAAAACCCTGTCCTTTATATATATCAATATTTTTAGATCCGGGAATGTATCCTTCATCCACTTCTTCTTCAGTTCTTACATCAAGAATAAAAGAATCTTTATCTTTTTCTAATTTTTCTCTCCACTCTTCCTGTGATAGCTCTATCATTTTTTTCCTTTTTTAAATGAAGAATAAAAATAAGAAAGTTAGCGGAATCCGCTTTAATTTTTCAAATACTTTTAAAGAATCTAAAACTGAAAATTTAACATTAATTTTTATATGAATTATAAAGAACAGCTGTATATTTGTACATACAAATGTTGTAAGAACATGAACGTAGAGAAAATTTTAAAAACAAATAAGCCGCTGCCTAAAAAAAAGAAGCTTGTCATTAATATGATGCTGGCCACTACTGAGGCTAATTCTATGGTGGCAGATGCGCTTAAACCTTTTGAAATTTCTACTCAGCAATTTAATGTTCTTAGAATTTTACGGGGGCAGCAGGGAAAACCTGCCAATCTCAATACCATCCAGGAGAGGATGGTTAACAAAATGAGCAACACAACCAGACTGGTGGATAAGCTCCTGGATAAAAAATTGGCAGATCGCTGCATTTGTGCTGAAAACAGGCGAAAAGTGGAAATAGCAATAACTAAAAAAGGATTAGATCTTCTTAAAGATATAGACCCCGTGATCGAAAGTACTGAAGATAAAATTACCGAGAATTTAACCGAGCCCGAAATCGAACAGCTAAACCAGCTGCTTGAAAAGATGAGAAAATAAAAAATTTTATATAAACAATTGTATATACAACTATTATGGATACATATATCGAGAACCTTGAATGGCGTTATGCCACAAAAAAATTTGATCAAACCAGGAAAATAGAAGCAAAGGACCTGGAAAAGCTTCTTAAAAGCATTCAACTTTCCGCTTCGTCTTATGGCATGCAGCCTTATGAAGTCCTGGTAGTAAAAGATCCGGAAATGCGGCAAAAACTTCAGCCTGTGGCATTCAATCAATCTCAAATCACTGAAGCCTCACATTTAATAGTTTTCGCAAGCCTCACCTCCATTTCCGAAGAACATGTGGATGCATATTTGGATAACATCAGTAAAATTCGGGATATACAGGTTGAAAAGTTAAACGGCTTTAAAGACATGCTGGCAAATACCGTTCTTAAGCAATCTGCTTCAGATCAAAAAGCCTGGGCAGAAAAACAGGCATATATCGCCCTCGGCAACCTGCTCTCTGCCGCGGCAAATTACAAGATTGATGCCTGCCCGATGGAAGGTTTTGATGCCGTAAAGTTTAACGAGATCCTCGGTTTAAAAGAAAAAGGCTTGTCTGCAACGGTGATTGCAACCATCGGCTACAGAAGCGAAAAGGATGTGGCCCAGCATGCCAAAAAAGTCAGGAAAAACGAAAAACAATTATTTCACCATATATAACTCTTCTTCAACATTACAATAGAGGAAACGAACAATATTAATTAGTAAAACAATCACTTAATTTATAATATCATGAGAAAAGAAGTAAATTCAGAACAAAGCAACGTCATTTGGAAAGGAAAAAAACTGGCTGGCTCTCATACTGGAACAATTAACCTCAAAGAAGGCTATTTCGAACTTCAGGATAATGAACCTGTTGGAGGCGAATTTCTAATAGATATGCCTTCAATTACCGTTACAGATCTTTCCGGAGACAGTAAAAATCAACTGGAAGGACACCTTAAAAACGATGATTTTTTCGCCGTAGATACATATCCTACTGCGAAACTTACCATCAAGAATGTGGTTAAGAAAGATAATGGCAATTACGGGATGTTAGGTGATCTTACCATTAAAGAAAACACACATCCGGTGACTTTTGAGCAGGAATGGAATGGAGATGCAGCTTTTGCAAAGGTGGTTATCGACCGGACCAAATACAATGTGCGATATGGTTCAGGTAGTTTTTTCTCTAATCTTGGAGATAATACCATTCACGATAATTTTGAACTTGACGTGGAATTAAAATTTTAAACTCCTTCAGAAAATAGCTTATTTTCAGGAGAGGCTGTCAAAAAACCATGTTTGGCAGCCTCTTTTTATGAACTAAAAGAAGAAAAATGTTTGCCGTTTAAAATTTCATCTTTATATTTGAGGCAATGAAAATTTTTACTGTACATACTTGGTGGTGGAACAATTTACGTCAACAGTCGTGAAGTTGCATTGCTATAGTATAAATCCATACAAAGGCTTGTCTCACGACAAGCCTTTTTTTATTAATAAAATGGCCATTTCCGCGAGAGCGGAAATCTGAAAAAGAAGGAAAGCTGCAAATTTAAAATTAAAGTCGCCGAAGCGAAAATTACAAACGATAACTATGTTCCAATTAAAAACCACTCATAAAAAACTGCTGGCAGATACCATTACCCCGGTAAGCGTGTATCTTAAAGTCCGGGACAAATATCCCAACAGCCTGTTACTGGAAAGCAGCGATTATCACGCCAGCGATAACAGCTTCTCCTATATTTGCTGCAACCCATTGGCCTCCATAAAGGTTAAAAATGAGCAAATTGAGGAAAGCTTTCCAGATGGCAGCACAAAAACCACCAATATAGACGCCGGGGTAAATGTGGTGGAAAAAATCCAGGAATTCTCCAGGCAGTTTAAAGCTGAAAATGCCGGTTTTAAATTTATCAACAACGGGCTTTTTGGCTATATCGCATACGATGGGGTGCGATATTTCGAAGATCTTGAGATCAGCAAAAAAAAGGGCGACCTGGACCTCCCAGATATGTATTATGCCGTTTACCAGAACATTATCGCCATTAACCACTTCAACAACGAAGCTTATATTTTTGACCACAGCTATAATACCAGCAGCAAAATCCCCGAAATTGAACAACTGCTGAAAGTGCGCAATTTCGCCACTTATAATTTTTCCCGCCAGGAAGAACCCGTTTCAAACCTGACTGACGAAGAATTCATAGAAAATGTAAAACTGGGCAAAAAACATTGTTACCGCGGGGATGTTTTTCAAATTGTGCTTTCCAGGCGTTTCTCACAGAAATTTAAAGGAGACGAATTCAACGTTTACCGCGCCCTGCGCAGCGTAAACCCCTCCCCATATTTATTCTATTTTGATTACGGCGATTTTAAGATCTTCGGCAGTTCGCCCGAGGCCCAGCTGGTGGTAAAAGATGGCCAGGCAGAAATTCATCCCATTGCTGGAACTTTTAAACGTACCGGCAACGACGAGCAGGATGCCGAACTTGCCAAAAAACTGGCTGCCGACGAGAAGGAAAATGCAGAGCATGTAATGCTGGTAGACCTTGCCCGTAACGACCTTAGCCGGCACGGCAGCAATGTAAAAGTCGAAAATTACAGGCAAATCCAGTTCTTTTCGCACGTCATCCACCTGGTAAGCAAAGTTACCGGCACCAAGCACCCCAGTACACCCACCATGCAGGTGGTGGCCGATACCTTTCCCGCAGGCACGTTAAGCGGTGCGCCCAAACACAGCGCGATGCGGCTTATTGAAAAGTACGAAAACGTGAACCGCGATGCCTATGGCGGCGCGATTGGATTTATGGATTTCGACGGCAATTTTAACCACGCCATCATCATTCGCTCCTTTGTAAGTAAAAACCACCAATTGCATTACCAGGCCGGCGCCGGGGTGGTTTCAGAATCTAAAGAAGAAAACGAATTGCAGGAAGTGTACAATAAATTAGGAGCATTAACCAAAGCGCTCGAACTGGCAGAAGATGTTTAATGTGGGCGTTGCCCTGCGGGCCGGGCTTTCGGTAGTCGCTTTTTAAAATTTGCCAATTTTAAAAGAGCTCCAACACTACCTCAATCCCTAACGCAAAAAAGAAGAAACTATGAACAAGAATTCAGAATTAGAAAAAACCATCCCCTCCCCTTCCGGCAAAAGTTCAGGCAGCGGGGCAAAAAAAATACTGGTGATAGACAACTACGATTCCTTTGTTTACAACCTGGTCCATTATCTTGAAGATCTGGACTGCGAGGTCACCATAAGAAGGAACGACCAGCTCCAACTGGAAGATGTGGAGAATTTTGATAAGATCTTATTGTCTCCCGGCCCCGGAATTCCGTCAGAAGCCGGACTTTTAAAGCCAATTATTGAAAAATATGGACCAACAAAAAGTATCTTTGGAGTGTGCCTGGGGCAACAGGCCATAGGCGAAGTTTTTGGCGGGAAGCTGGGCAACCTGGAGGCGGTTTATCACGGAGTAGCCACCAGCATTAAACTCTGTGTAAAAGACGAACCGGTTTTTAAAGATTTGCCAGATGATTTAAAAGTAGGCCGTTACCACTCCTGGGTTGTTCTTAAGGAACTGCCAGAGGTGCTTGAAGCCACTTCTTATGATGAGAGCGGGCAAATTATGTCCCTCAGGCACCGGGAATTCGATGTACGCGGGGTGCAGTTTCACCCTGAATCGGTATTAACGCCAGAGGGCAAAAAAATGATCGAAAACTGGGTAAATAGCCCTTCACCCAAAAAAGCCGGGGAAGCAGAGGCCTCTCCCGAAAAAACTGAAGTTTAATAAAAAAACCTTGTTGTTCTTTTTACAAAGAAACAACGAGAGGAATTATGAAAGAACTACTAAACCGACTCATAAACCACGAAACCATCTCCAAGGAAGAAGCCAAACAGGTGCTTTTCAATATTTCTGACGGGGACTATAACAGCAATCAGATTGCCGCTTTTCTAACGGTTTATATGATGCGGAGCATTACCATTGAAGAACTGGAAGGTTTTAGGGATGCCCTGCTCGAACTTTGCATTGCCATAGATTTAAAAGACTATAATCCCATAGACCTGTGCGGCACCGGGGGCGATGGCAAAAACACCTTCAATATCTCTACCACAGCCTCCTTTGTAACTGCCGGCGCGGGAGTAAACGTGGCCAAACATGGTAATTACGGGGTTTCTTCGGTAAGCGGGAGTTCCAATGTGATGGAACACCTGGGCATAAAATTCAGCAATAACCCTGAATTTCTGGAAAGGTGTATCGACCAGGCGGGAATATGCATTTTACATGCTCCCCTCTTCCACCCTGCCATGAAAAATGTGGCGCCGGTAAGGAAATCTTTGGCCGTAAAAACCTTTTTTAACATGCTGGGGCCTATGGTAAATCCGGCTTTTCCGCAGAACCAGCTGGTGGGTGTATTCAACCTGGAACTAGCCAGGATGTACGGCTATCTTTATCAAAACACCGATAAGAATTTCACCATTTTGCACGCGCTGGATGGCTACGATGAAATTTCCTTAACCGGAAAAACAAAGACCATTTCCAATAATTCTGAAGCCATGATTGGCCCCGAGGATTTTGAAGTCGAAAAACTTGATCCTTCGCAAATTGCCGGCGGCGGATCTATAGAAAGTTCCGCGGAGATCTTTATAAACATTCTCGGCGGCAAAGGAACCGAGGCCCAGAACAATGTGGTTTGTGCAAATGCCGGAATGGCTATTGCCACTGCGCAAAATATTTCTCCCAAAGAGGGTTTTGAAAAAGCCCGGGAATCTCTAAAATCCGGCAAAGGTTTAAATGCACTTAAGAAATTACAGGAACTGAGTAAATAAGAACCCGCCCTAAGCTGTCAGTTGGAGCCTGCCTGGCCGGCAGACGGGCAGTCGAAAACGATTGTCAGTTCGAGCGCAGTCGAGAACAAGTGCTGCGCCATTGCAGAATTAATAAAAAGGAATAATGAACATCTTAGATAAAATAGTAGCAGATAAGCGCAAAGAAGTTATTCTTAAGAAATCAATAACCCCGGCTTCACAGCTGGAGAAATCGGTACTTTTAGACAGAAAAACCGTTTCTCTTGCCAAAGCCTTAATCAATAGCAAAACGGGAATTATTGCCGAACATAAAAGAAGGTCACCATCCAAATCGGTTATAAACCAAAACCTGAATGTGGAAGATGTGGCCAAAGGTTACGAAAAAGCCGGGGTATCAGGAATGTCGGTGCTTACCGATGGCAAATATTTTGGGGGTTCGCTGGAAGATTTGCTTTTTGCCAGGGCCAGTGTAAAAATGCCTATTTTGAGAAAGGAGTTTATAATTGATGAATACCAGCTTCTGGAAGCTAAAGCTTACGGCGCAGATGTAATCTTACTGATTGCCGCGGTGCTGGAAAGGCCACAGATCAAACAACTTTCAGAATTTGCCAAAAGCCTGTACCTGGACGTTTTACTTGAGGTCCATAACGAAGAGGAACTTGAAAAATCTGTTATGCCAAGCCTTGACATGCTGGGGGTAAACAACAGGAATTTAAAGACTTTTGAAGTAAGCACCAATATCAGCAAATCGCTTTCAGAAAAAATCCCTGATGAATTTGTAAAAGTTTCCGAAAGCGGCATCAGTTCTGTAGAGACCATAAAAGATCTTAAAAATTATGGCTATAAAGGCTTCCTGATTGGTGAAAATTTTATGAAAACTGATCATCCGGGGAAGAGCGCGGCAGAGTTTATAAGGAGCTTGAAAGAATAGTTTTTTACGTACAGGATTATTATATTTACACGTAAATGTTTGAAGCATGGATACTAAGCTCACCTTAAGCCTTAATAAAGCAGTAATTGAAAAAGCCAAGAAATATGTCAGTGCTCATAACACCAGCCTTTCAAGAATGGTTGAATGTTATCTTGCTGCCGTTATAGAATCAGATGAAAAGAATTTAAATATCACTCCTCTTGTGGAGAGCCTATCTGGAGTTATAAATGTTGATGCAGATTTTGACTACAAAAAGGAATATGGAGAATATTTAACACATAAGTATAAATGAAGAGGCTGTTTATAGACACGAACATCATTTTAGATCTATTGGCAAAGAGAAACCCCTTTTATGCCGCAGCCGCCCAAATGTTTTCCCTTGCTGACAAAGGTGAATTGAAATTAGCGATTTCCTCTCTCAGCTTTGCAAATACTCATTACATCCTTTCCCGGTTGAAATCGACGAATGAAGCTAAATTCATTTTGCGCAAATTCAAAGTGCTGGTTGAGGTGTTACCGCTAAATGATAAAATTATAGAACTGGCCCTTAACGATAAGGATTTTAATGATTTTGAAGATGCAATGCAGTATTATACTGCCCTGGAGTTTCAGCACAGCATCATAATTAGCAGAAACCTGAAAGATTTCAGAAATTCCAAAATACCGGTGCTTACGGCGAAAGAACTTTTGGCTAAAGCGTAGATTAATTACTGAAAGACAACATCAATATGAATTCTTCTGAACCCCGTTCTTTAAAGCTTAAAATCTGCGGAATGAAAAACCCGGAAAATATTCGGGAAATCATAAAGCTCCAGCCAGATTATATGGGGCTGATATTTTACGAAAAATCTCCCCGTTTTGTTGAGGAAAAAATTCCGGAGGTATCTTCAGAAGTAAAAAAAACAGGAGTTTTTGTTAATGCATCTATAGATTTTATTCTGAATAAAATTGAAGAATACCAGCTGCAGGCCATTCAGCTGCATGGAGGAGAATCGGCTGTTTTCTGCCATGAGCTAAAAAAAAGGCTGCAGGATAATAATGTGGAAATTATCAAGGTCTTTTCGGTAAAAGATGAATTCGATTTTGCAGTTTTAAAGGATTTTGAGTCGGTTGTAAATTATTTCCTTTTTGATACCAAAGGCAAAAATAAAGGCGGCAACGGAATTACCTTTAACTGGAAAGTTTTAAAAAAATATCCTTCAACTATTCCATTTTTCCTTAGCGGAGGGATTGGGCCTGATGAAGCTGAAGAAATAAAAAAGCTCGCGGAATGGTTTCAGCAAAATAAAAAAGAAGAATTGCTGTATGCCATAGATTTAAACAGCAGGTTTGAAGACGCACCCGGATTAAAAAATGCCGAAACACTGAAGAGCTTTAAACAAAGAATGCTGAAAATTGAATAAATATGACCTACAAGGTCTTAGAGACCTTGCAGGATTTCCAACAGGAAACTAAGAAAATAGATGTAATCAGGTAGTGAAAAGTGTAGAAAAACTTCAACTATTTAAAGATTCTTCGGCAAAAATTTTAACTCAACTAAACCTACAAGGTCTTAAAGACCTTGCAGGATAGACAAAAAGAACAATATGACCTACCAGGCAAACGAAAAAGGATACTACGGCGAGTTTGGCGGCGCGTATATCCCCGAAATGCTTTATCCAAATGTAGAGGAACTGCGTTCGCAGTACCTTGATATTATGAAAGAGGAATCCTTTCAAAAAGAATTTAAAGCCCTGCTGAAAGATTATGTGGGGCGCCCCACCCCGCTTTATTATGCGGAACGGTTCAGCAAAAAGTACAATGCGAAAGTCTATTTAAAAAGGGAAGACCTTTGCCATACCGGCGCACATAAAGTGAACAACACTATCGGGCAGATTTTAATGGCGAAGCGCCTTGGCAAAAACCGGATAATTGCCGAAACCGGCGCCGGGCAGCATGGCGTGGCCACTGCCACAGTTTGCGCTTTAATGGGAATCGAGTGCATTGTGTATATGGGCGAGATCGATATTGAGCGGCAGGCACCAAATGTTGCCCGTATGAAGATGCTGGGCGCAAAAGTTGTTCCGGCAAAATCGGGTAGCCGCACGCTTAAAGACGCCACCAATGAAGCCATTCGCGACTGGATTAACAATCCGATAGATACACATTATATCATAGGATCGGTGGTTGGGCCGCATCCCTATCCTGATATGGTGGCGCGGTTCCAGGCGGTGATTTCAGAAGAAATAAAGCTTCAGCTTAAAGAAAAGGAAAACCGCGAAAACCCCGATTATGTTGTGGCATGTGTGGGCGGTGGCAGCAATGCCGCGGGGGCATATTTTCATTATATGGATACCCCGGAAGTAGGTATTATTGCCGTGGAAGCTGCCGGGAAAGGCATACAAAGCGGCGAGAGCGCGGCGACTTCAGCTTTGGGCAAAGAAGGCATTATTCACGGCAGCAAAACTTTGCTCATGCAAACCGAAGACGGGCAGATTACCGAACCCTATTCCATTTCTGCCGGCCTGGATTATCCCGGTGTGGGGCCAATGCACGCGAATTTGTTCCGAAGCGGCCGCGGGGAATTCATTTCCATCACCGATGAAGCCGCAATGAAAGCCGGCCTGGAACTGGCAAAACTGGAAGGAATTATCCCGGCAATTGAAACCTCCCACGCCCTGGCCATTTTTGAAGACCGAAAATTTAAAAAAGACGAGATTGTGGTGGTAAACCTCTCCGGCCGGGGAGATAAAGACCTGAATACTTATATTGATTATTTCAATTTATAAAATCCTCAAGCTGAATTTATCTCAGCTTTTAACTTTATAGATTCTGGAACAAGTTCAGAATGACGAAAAAGTTTAAGAAAATGAACAGAATTAGCAAAAAACTGCAGGAAGACAAGAAACTGCTTTCCATATATTTTACCGCGGGATACCCTGAACCCGAAGACACGATAAAAATTATAAAAGACCTGGAACGAAGCGGGGTGGATTTTATTGAAATTGGTTTGCCCTTTAGCGATCCGCTGGCCGACGGGCCTACTATTCAGGAAAGTTCTACGAAGGCACTAAAAAGAGGAATGACCACCAACCGACTTTTCAAACAGCTGGAAGGAATCCGGGATTCCGTGGAAATCCCGCTGATCATTATGGGCTATTTTAACCCTATCCTTCAGTATGGCGTGGAGAAATTCTGCCAGAAATGTGAAGAAACTGGCATTGACGGGCTCATTATTCCCGATCTTCCGGTAGATGTTTATAATGAAGAATACAAGGCGATTTTTGAAGCGCACGGGCTTCAGAATATTTTTCTCATCACTCCGCAAACTTCCGAAGAAAGAATAAAATTTATAGATTCTGTTTCCAACGGCTTCATTTATATGGTGAGTACCGCCAGCGTTACCGGCTCTACCAGGGGCTTCAGCGAAGAGACAAAGGCGTATTTTAAAAGGATTGATGGAATGAAGCTGAAAAATCCGCAGATCGTAGGTTTTGGGATTAGCGATAATGAGACCTTTCAGCAGGCAACGCGATACGCCAAGGGCGCCATAATTGGGAGCGCGTTTATTAAACACCTCAACCAAAACGGGACCGCTAAAATTGCAGATTTTGTGAATTTTGTTAAAGGACTTTAACCTAATGCTAACAGGATTTTAATAACAGGAAGTCACGGCATTTCTTATCTTAGAGTGAAATTTAAAAAAGAACTATTATGGGAGGACCTATTGAAGATAAGCACAGAGGGAAAAGAGACCGCAGAAGAAGTGACAATGACCCTCTTAGCGGCGAACTGGGAGATCGTGATGCACAACATAACGATTTTGATACAAACGAAAGAACTATTAAAGATCAAAAGAATAAAGGAGAATCTAAGTAATGGGCAGAGGCGATAAAAAAACCAAACGCGGTAAAACAGCGATCGGCACACATGGTAAATTAAGGCCTAAACGTAAAAAGTTTAAGGTAAAACCAACCACCATGGCCGATACCCAAAAGAAACAGTTGGAACAATAGTTAAAAATGTTCTTTATACTGTAGAACCCTGAAATCAATGGTATTGAATTCAGGGTTTTTCTTTTTCATCTCCTTATAGAATTCCATACTTCCAATGGCACGGTTGGCCGAACCTGATGGTGCGGTTAGGGATACGGTTTTAATAAGCCGCCCGTCCAGTACAAACTGATGAATTTTAGGCACATCATTAGAAATCACTTTCATCCTGATGTCGCTGCCTATTTCTTTTAAATGTCTTCGGAAAAAATATTCCGGTCCGTTTTTGCTATTCCCGCCGGTGAAAAGCAGCGTATCGATTTCAGGATTTTCCCGCAGGATCTGGATCATATTTCGAAGTTCTACCTGTTGCATCCCCAGATCTGAAGCATCAATCTTTTCGCGCCGGCTGCTTTCCACCATATCGCAAATCCCGATGCCCCGGCTTTTTAACCATTCCTTGCGGTGCTGTACCGCTTCTTCAGTGGTTTCGAACCTAAGCCCGATATCAAAGATCCTGTCCAGCACCAGCCAGAGCAAGCCATCCCTGCTTCCGTAGCAAAAATCTACGTCCCCTTCCCTTAACTGTCTTTTTGTAAAGCGTGGCGGGGGCAAAGTACCAACAATCAGCTTAGTGGCATTTTCAGGAATGAACGGGCGGTATGGATGGGTGTGGTGAAAAATAACTGTTGTGTGTTGTGTGTTGTGTGTTGTGTGTTGTGTGTTGTGTGTTGTGTGTTGTGTGTTGTGTGTTGTGTGTTGTGTGTTGTGTGTTGTGTGTTGTGTGTTGTGTGAAATTAAAATCGACTATAATACTAAAAAAATCCCGAAAAATTATCGAATAAAAACCGGTTCGTATTCCTTTTCGGTATGCTCTTCGCTAAAGCGGTAATCGTCATAATCATATCCTTTTATATCATCCAGGCTTCGGGCGTCTTTATCTATAATATAACGCACCATGGAACCTCTGGCTTTTTTGGCGTAAAAACTGATAATCTTCAGTTTCCCGTTTTTATAATCTTTAAAAACAGGAGAAATCACCGGCACTTTTAAAGCTTTCTCATCTATTGCCTTGAAATATTCGTTACTGGCCAGATTGAGAAAAAGTTCATCATCTTCCAGTTCATCATTCAATGCCTGGGTTACTTTTTTCTGCCAGACTTCATATAAATTCTTTTTTCTTTCAATGCCCATAGAAGTCCCCATTTCCAGGCGGTACGGCTGCATGAGGTCCAGCGGCCTTAATATTCCGTAGAAACCTGAGAGCATCCTTAGCGTATCCTGAAGTTTATCCAGTTTCTTGGTGGGAATGCTGTAGGCATCCAGCCCGGTGTACACATCACCGGCAAAGGCATACATGGCAGGACGGGAATTTTTCTTATTATGGTCTTCTTCAAACTCCTGGTAACGGGTGTAATTAAGGTCTGCCAGCTTATCGCTTATTCCCATAAGCTTTGAAATCTCCACCTTGGTCATCCGGGCGAGTTTCCGGTTCAGTTTTGCCGTGGTTTCTAAAAATTGCGGTTGCGTGCCGCGGGTAGTTGGTAATTTTGATTCATAATCCAGGCTTTTGGCCGGGGAAACAACAATTTTCATTTTTCTGAAGATTTTGCCCAAAGATAAGTTTAAGAAGAGGAAATGAAAACAGGAGTTTTAACTACTTCTTTATTTAAGGATAGAATGGGTTTATTACGATCGGAAGAGGGTATATTTATTCAATCCAAAAACCTCTATACAATGCCGAATCTCATTTATTCTAAATGTGACACAATAACCCTTAAATATTAAATCCCGAATTTCTTCCTGATCAAACTAAATGGACTTTCTGTATGAAAATGCTTGTTCTGAAATTTTTCTTACTTCAGCCAAAAGGTCATTTTTAAACTTGCGAGCTGCTTCAGGTTTATCTTTGGAGATGTAGCGAATCTGTTTTTCAAGCTTTAACTGAAAATTACCGGATAGCTTTATCTTCATATTGAGAAATGATTCTTTCCAGCTCCAAATCTACCTCATCTAAATCTGTAAATTCAGCCTTCCCTTCATTCATATTCTCGAGCTCCTTTTCAAGTTCACACTTTTGCTTTTCAAACTCAGTACCTGATACCAACTCAATTTCATTCTCTCCTATTTCCTGAAGAAGGTTCATCAATTCTTTATAAGCTTTTCTACTCTTAACTCTTAGAAGGATATTTTCCATATGCCAAAACTTTATTAAAAATAGCAAAAACCCGAATATGTGAAGCATAAAATCAGGAAATTCTCACAGCACCTCCTTCTGGTTCTTCGCGTAATTCTCCCACTTTGCTATACACTCCTGCATATCCTGGGGGATTTCGGTATTAAAACTCATCCACTCCCCTGTTTTTGGATGGGTAAAGCCAAGGGTTTTCGCATGTAATGCCTGCCGTGGCAGCACCTTAAAACAATTTTCTACAAATTGTTTGTACTTGGTAAAAGTGGTGCCCTTCAAAATCCTGTCGCCCCCGTAACGCTCATCATTAAAAAGCGTATGCCCAATATGCTTCATGTGCACCCTAATCTGGTGGGTCCTTCCGGTTTCCAGCTTACAGGAAATTAAAGTCACATAACCCAGCCGTTCCAGTACTTTATAGTGTGTTACTGCTTCTTTGCCTTTTTCGGCTTCTTCACCTTCATAAACGGTATTCTGAAGCCGGTTTTTCGGATGCCGCCCAATATTGCCTTCTACGGTACCTTCGTCTTCTTCCACATTTCCCCAAACAAGGGCAACGTATTCGCGTTCGCTTGTCTTATCAAAAAACTGTTTGGATAAATGCGCCATGGCTTCTTCTGTCTTGGCAACAACCAGGAGTCCGCTGGTGTCTTTATCTATCCTGTGCACAAGCCCCGGGCGATCACTGCTGTTATTTGGCAAATTTTCAAAATGATAAACCAGCGCGTTAATCAGCGTGCCGCTGTAATTGCCATGGCCAGGGTGTACCACCATGCCGGCAGGTTTATTAACCACCAGCAGGGTTTCGTCTTCGTAAACCACGTCTAAAGGAATGTTCTCCGGGGTTAGCAAAAATTCGTAAGGCGGGTGTTCGAACATCACCTGCACCACATCTCCGGCCTTGACCTTGTAATTCGATTTAACGGCCACTTCATTCACATAAATATTCCCGCTTTTGGCCGCTTTCTGAATTTTATTACGCGTGGCTTTTTCGATATAGTTCATCAGGTATTTATCTACCCGAAGCGGATTTTGCCCTTTTTCAGCTACAAATTTATGATGCTCGTAAAGCTCATCATCCTGTTCCTCTACATCGTTTATTTCTTCCTCTTCCCTCATTAAAATTCAATTTCTTCAGCTTCAGTATCTTCTTCTTCCTGATTGTAGCGGCCGGAACCATCACCAAGCACAAGGTCTATTTTCGAAGTTTTCATCAATTCATCGCCGGGCTCCACCAGTTCCCCATTATGCCTCATTTCCAGCACCGCGTCTTCAGCGATATCGGGCTTATAGGTAATTTCCCCAATTTCAAAACCTAAAGAACGAAGGGTTGGTTCCACCTGTCTCCTGGTTTTTCTAATCAGATCGTTCGGGATTGTTACCTTTCTGTATCCGGAAGGATTCAGCGTTAAATATATTTTGCGGTTTTCCTTTACAAATTTTCCCGGTGCCGGCACCTGCTCAATTACAGAATACCGCGGATATTCAGGATTAAAATTGGCGGAATCCAGGATTTCAAACCTCAGGTCCAGCTCGTCCAGCTTTTGGTCTACATTGTCCAGGGACATACGTCCCAGATCGGGCACTTCAATCCGCTGATCCTGGTTGGTGGAATAATCCAGCCATTGCAAGGCTAAAAATACAATAACCACAATGGCTATTGCCGCTAAAACCAATTGTATCAAAAAAGTTTTGCTGAAAATAAATCGTATCAATCCCATAGACCGGTTTAAAAAAACAAAGATATAAAACCCGCGGGTTTTGGATGCACCCGTTTTTAGTGATATTTTTGATAACGATTTAAATCCCGATATATTGACCAATGAAGAAGAAAATTGCCATTGCCATGGGCGGGTATTCCAGTGAATACCGCATTTCCATCAACAGCGGAAATATGGTTTACAAACACCTGGACCGCGAACTTTACGAACCTTACCGCGTGCATATCCTGCAGCGTGAATGGTTTGTAGTTGCCGATGATGATACCCCGTACCCCATCAATAAAAGCAATTTTACGGTTACAATCAATGACCAGCTCATTACTTTCGACTGTGTTTTTAACACCATTCATGGAACGCCTGGTGAAAATGGCCTGTTGCAGGCTTATCTTGAATTGATTGGAATTCCCCAAACTTCCTGCGGTTCTTACCAGGCGGCGCTAACATTCAATAAACGCGACCTGATAAGTGTCTTAAAGCCCTACGGAATCAAGGCTGCCAGGAATTATTTCCTCAATAAAGAGGATAATATTAATGTGGATGAAATTATAGAGACTGTGGGTTTGCCTTGTTTTGTGAAGGCAAATCGTGCGGGAAGCAGTTTTGGAATCACCAAAGTCAAAACAAAGGAAGCGCTGATTCCTGCCACAAAAACCGCTTTTAAGGAAGACGATGAAGCTATTATTGAATCTTTTCTTGACGGCACTGAAGTTTCGGTTGGCGTGGTGACTTACAAAGGAGAAGTTATGGCTTTGCCTGCTACCGAAATTGTTTCCCACAACGAATTCTTCGATTATGAAGCAAAATACCTCGGAAAATCCCAGGAAATTACTCCTGCCCGAATTTCAGAAGAACAAACGAAAAAGGTACAGGAAATCGCCGTGCTTATCTATAAGAAACTGAAGATGAAAGGCCTTACCCGGTCTGATTTTATTTTTCACAATAATGAGCCGCATTTTATTGAGATGAATACCACGCCCGGTCTAAGCCAGGCAAGCATTTTACCTCAACAGGCCGAAAAAGCCGGTATTAGCCTGAAAGAGCTTTACGGAAGCGCGATTGAAGCGGCCTTGGATTAGAAGTTATAACCAATCCTTAAGTGCAGATTAAATAAAGCTTCTCCCTGGTCTCCCCACACTTCCTCAAGGTACCAAAGATACCCCAGGCCAACTCCTGCCTCGTAATTAAAATGTCTCCCCAGGTTTCTTTTAATGCCCCATTTTGGAATAAAAGAAATTTGATTGATAATCCTGATATCATCCCCGTTAGTGGTAAGAACAAACCAATCTGGATGATAGGTGGTTTCCAAACTCAAAAAATTGGCCGCGTTATTAAAGGTTTTTTTAGCCTTATCTGCCCGTTTGTTCATATTATAATACCAGCGTGGCTCAACCGTGATCACAGGTACTAGGAGGAAATCCACACCCCTGTCACTATAATAACTGGAAAAGATCCCGGCATCCAGACCTACTTCAGTTCTAAACGTCCATTCTGTACCGAGACGCTGCTCATTATAACCCCAAACGCCAAGTAGACCTGTTTGGATCCCGGTTAAAGATTTTTCCACGCTTGAAGGGCTCTGCGCATGGGAAAAATTAAAGGAAATAAGGGCAATGAAAATGATGATAAATGATCGCATTTTTTGATTGATTTAAAATGAAGAGCGCAAAGAAATACTTTTTAGTCAATTGAAGCAAATTTTATTCAAAAATTGAAATTTTCACCTGTTCCATAACCATTATCCAAAGATTTTCCGGATTGCCTATATTTGCATAAAATGAAGGACTTCACCATGAAAAAAGCCGTTTTCCCGGGATCTTTTGATCCACTTACTTTAGGCCATACAGATATTATTGAAAGAGGCCTGCCGCTTTTTGATGAAATCATCCTGGCCATTGGCACCAATTCAGACAAAAAATATATGTTTTCCCTGGAAGAACGCCTTTACTTCCTGGAAGAAACCTATAAAAATGAAGAAAAAGTAAAGGTAACTACTTATAAAGGCCTGACTGTTGATTTTTGTAAAGACCAGGGCGCGGAGTTTTTGCTTCGCGGCCTCAGGAATGGCAATGACCTGGAATTTGAAAAGGCCATAGGACAAACCAACTTTAAAATGGCAGGAATAGAAACAGTTTTCTTTATAACCTCTTCAGGTAAAAGCCACATTTCCTCTACCGTGGTACGCGATGTGATAAGGCATGGCGGGAATTACAAATTTATGGTTCCGGATGTGGTAAGGAAATCGAGATCTTAATTTTTTTAACCACCTCGGGTACTCCTCCTTAAAAAAGAGGAGAGCTTTAAATACAGAGTTTAGACCTGACCGGTTTGAGAAACCTGACAGGTTTGGACACTTCTATTTTTAGAAATTGTACCTCAATCCTACTCCGCCAAAATAGTTACGGGGATTCCCCGGATAGTAATATCTTGGTGCCGCGCCGCCAAAGCCTACGGAATTGGTCACAATACTTGCCGCATAATTTTCATCCAGCAAATTATTTATTCCGGCGTTAAGGCTAACTTCAATATTTTTAGCCAGGATAAAATCATAAGCAGCCTTAATATTGAATAATTCATAATTATTGGTATAAGCTGAATTTTCATCATTTAGGGGCATTTCACCTACTGCCCTGAAATTGCTGTAAAAGGAAAGCCCAAATTCCGTGGAAAGGTCAAAGCCCACATTAACTGTGGATTTTGGCACTCCCGGCAGCTCATTTCCTGAGAAATCTTCCTCTTCATTTATAAATTCATCAAAATTGAAGAAATTAAAGGCTGCATTTACATAAGGCTTCCCGGTTAGCCCGCTACCAATATTAAAATTATACTTTGCCAAAAATTCAATACCGTTATGATCTGTCTTTCCGGCATTTATGCCCACATACTGATCCTGCCCCACCCGCTGCGCCACAAGCAAATTTTCAATCTGAATGGAATACAGCGCCAGCTCGGTATACAACCGGTTTTGAAACCAGTTCCCTTTAAAGCCAACTTCATAATTTAAGCCGGTTTCTGGTTCGAGGTCAGTATTTATCTGGCCTTCGGGCGTTAGGGTTTCAGCAACGGTAGGAGTGGAAAACCCATGGCTTAATGAGGCGTAGATGTTTTTTCCACGGCCAATTTCATAGGTGGTCCCTATACGTGGCGAAACTATTGTTTTAAAGCGATAATCTCCCGACTGGTCCACCTCATCTTCAGCATATAAATCGGTTAAGCTGTAGCTGGTAGTATTTACATTAAAGCCGGCTTCCGCATTCCATTTTTCAGTAATTTCAAGATTAATTTGTCCGAAGAAATTAGCATAATTCCGCTCCTGCTCATTATTGCTAAGCCGGGAGCCACGAACACTGCCAATGTTTTCAAAATCCTCATAAAGGTTTTCAAAAGTTCCAATCTCGTACCATTCGTTATAATATTCAGCTCCAAAACTCAATTGAGAAGCCATATCTCCCATGTGCGTATCAAGGCTAAACTTTGTCCTTGCTCCTGCGGAAAGCCGTTCTTCCTTTAAAATATCAAAAGGCCGGGGTTCATAACCGTTCCTGAAATTCATATAAATACTGGTGGTATTGCTGAAATTTTCAGAAAACTGATGCTTATACGCCACGCCTAATAATCCGCGATCGTAAGACTCATAACCTTGAGAAGCAGCCCAGGTAAAAGCGGCAGTTTCAGGATTATTCCTAAAATCTTCTTCATTTAAAGAGCTTGGAATAAAAGCTTTCAGGGTGGTGAAATTGGCCAGAAATGAAAGCCTATTATTTTCAGAAGTAAAAACCTTCGCGTTCACTAATGCAGATTTCCTGTCATAACTTCCATTTTCACGAAACCCGTCACTTTTTAAGTGGGAATAGTTAGCAAAAAGGCTGGTGTTTTCTGAATTATGAGCGGCGGAAACCAGTTTTTTGGAAGTATTAAAACTGGCGAGCTGATATTTTACTTTTCCGGAAGTACCTTCACTGTCAGGATTTGCAGAATATAAATTTATAGAACCTCCCAGGCCTGCGCCATAAATACTTGAAGTTGGGCCTTTAATTATTTCGATACGCTCCAGGGATTCCTGGTCTATATCATCTAAAGTCAGCTCACCTTCAGCAGTAGTTAACGGAATCCCGTCAAAATAGGCCTGGATGCGGTTGGTGCTGTACTGGGAGCGGGCTCCAATTCCTCGAATATTGATCTTGTTGGTATTTAACGCTCCCTGATTCACGTACAATCCTGGCACATAATTAAAATTATCCAGCAAGGCTATGGCATCTGTACGCTCTAAGTCATTTTGGGAAATCAGTCCTACAGAGGCAGGTATTTCCCTAAGTTCATTGGGAATTATGGTACTTCTTATAACTACCTCAGAAAGATCGTCCCGGTACGGTTGCAGCCGGATAATAATTTCTCCGGATGCTGAAGCAATGGTGATTACTTTATTCTGAAACCCGAGATAGCTCACTTCCAGGTTTACCGGGAAACCTTCAGCCTGAATCTGGAAATTCCCGTTTTCATCTGAAAATACCACAACTCCGGAAGCCAGATTTTCAATTCTTGCATCTGCAATCGCTTCCGAAGTTGTGGCATTTATAATTCTCCCGTCAATACTCTGACTATAAAATTTTCCGCAGCAAAGAAAAACGAATACTGCTAATAATTTATTTTCCAATATTTAGATTTTTATTCCGCAGAAACCCGCCAGATGGTATTACCGTCATCATCATTCACCAGCAACGATCCATCGGGTAAAGTAGTTACCGCAACGGGGCGGCCATAAACCCTGCTGGCATCCTCTTCAGCAATAAAACCGGTTAAGAAATCTTCGGGTTCCTGTGGCTGTCCGTTTTCGAAAGGTACAAATAATACCTTATAACCTGCCAGGGTCGCGCGGTTCCATGAACCGTGTTGGCCTACGAAGGCACCGTTTTTATATTTTTCAGGAAACTGATCTTTTGTGTAAAAATGCAGCCCAAGGGAAGCGCTATGTGAAGTTACCGGAACATCGGGAACTATTGCTTTTTGTACCTTATCCATGTGTGGATCTTCATTCCACCTTGGATCCTGTATCTGCCCGTAGTATGAAAATGGCCAGCCATACCAGCCGCCTTCTTTTACACTTGTTATATAATCTGGCACAAGGTGGTTTCCTAATTTATCCCGTTCGTTCACCGCGGCCCAAAGCTCCCCGGTTGCAGGATTCCAATCCATTCCCACGGGATTCCTTAGCCCGGCTGCATACACTTTCTCTCCTGAACCATCAGGATTTATTTCCAGGATATTGGCACGCCTTTCTTCCTTCTCCATCCCATGCTCCCCGGCATTACTGGAAGAACCTACAGAAATATAAATTTTACTGCCATCTTCATTGGCAATTATGTTCCGGGTCCAGTGATGATTATAACCGCCAGCAGGAAGTTTTACAATTGTCTCACCTTCAGCGTCTATGGAATTCTGGCCTTCTTTGTAGGGAAATCTTTTGAGGCCGTCTACATTGGCAACATAAAAGTAATCGTTCAAAATCAGCATCCCGTAGGGCTGGTTAAGATCTTCTAAAAACACATGCCGCTCATCTGCTTCCCCATCTCCGTTAGTGTCCCTCAATAAAGTAATCTGGTTCGCACTTTTTTTGGCATCGTTGGTCTCTGCCACAAAAATATCATTATTAGGCGCCACATAGGTAATACGCGGATGCTCAAGGTCTCCCGCAAATTTGTTGACCTTAAAACCTTCAGGCGCTTTTGGTGTATTCCCGTTGGACCAGCCAATGGCAGTACTTTCATTATTTACCGATTCTGAAGAATATGGAGGCACAAGCGTTAGCTCACCTATAGCAGTCTGCACCACATTCGGTTCTCTTTGGGCTATTTCCTCTTTCTTTTCTTCACTCACTTCCTCATACTGCGCAAAGGCAGATGTCCCCACACATGTGATAAGGAACAGACTTAAAATACTGGAAATTCTTCTCATATTAAATGCAATTTTTCTTAAAAATAAACCGAAATTTAAGTGTAAAAAAGTTTTTAAAGCTGATTAGGTTTCCTTTAACAACAACATGGATTCTCCGGCAAGAGATAGTTTTGGCTGCCTTGCGGGTTTTATTTAAGTTTACACCCTGTCTTTTAGAATTTTTTAGGATTAAAAATAAGATCCTGACTTGCACTTACAGCAGCGCCTATTTATCTTATATGAAAAGAGCATTCGCATTATTATTGGTCCTCCTGGTTTGTTTTTCCTGTGATTTATCCAAATACCAACTGGTAGTGGATTATGATTTTGAAACACAATTCGAAAAATCCGGAGGTACAGAAACAGCAACTTATCAACAGGTAATAGATTTTTATTCGGAACTGGAGGAAGTTTACCCCAGCATAACTTTTACTGAAGTTGGGGAAACCGATAGTGGAAAGCCATTGCACCTTGCGGTCTTTAGCCCTACAGAAGATTTTGACCTGGAGCAGTTAAGAAAGGATAAAACCATTATACTTATAAACAACGGTATTCATCCAGGAGAAAGTGACGGGATAGATGCCACCATGATGCTTTTTCGAGACCTTGCAGGAGATTCTATAAAGATCCCGGCAAATACGGTTATCGCCACTATTCCAATTTATAATGTTGGAGGGGCTTTAAACAGAAATTCCACCAGCCGTACCAATCAAAATGGACCTTTGGAATACGGTTTCCGCGGAAATGCGCAAAACTACGACCTTAACAGGGATTTTATCAAGGCCGATTCCAAAAACACCAGAAGATTTTATAAGATTTTTCAAAATTTAAAACCTGATGTTTTTATAGATACCCATGTTAGCAATGGAGCTGATTATCAATATACACTCACACATTTATTCACCCAACATAACAAACTGGGAGGGGAACTGGGCGAATATCTGGATGAGCGTTTAATGCCCGCCCTGGAAGATTCTTTAAAGGAAAAAGAGCTCGAAATTACGCCTTATGTAAATGTTTTTAATGAGGTGCCAGAAAAAGGTTTCAGTCAGTTCTTAGATCACCCAAGGTATTCAACGGGTTATGCCGCCCTGTGGAATACGCTGGCAATGATGGTGGAAACCCATATGCTCAAACCTTATGGCCAGAGGGTAAATGCCACGTACGAGCTGCTCCGGTCTATGATAAACATTACCGATGCTGAAACACCTGCCATAAAAGATTTAAGGGAGCGCGAAACCAAGAAATATCTTACGCAAAGATGGTATCCCATAAGGTGGGAACCAAATATGGAAAATCCCAGCATAAGGGATTTCCTGGGTTATGAGGGGCAAACTATGCAAAGTGATGTTACAGGGCAACCCCGTTTAAAATACGACCGCACAAAACCCTTCACCAAAGAAGTGCAATATTACGACAATTATATTTCCAAGGACAGAATCGAAATTCCAAGGGCATATATAATTCCGCAGGGATGGTGGCGAGTAACGAATCTCCTGGAGCTGAATAATATAAAAATGGAACCATTGGTAAGGGATACCACCATATACGTGGAAACTTACCGGATAGAAGACTATGAAACTGCAGAAAATGCTTTTGAGGGGCATTACCTGCATCATGACACGCACGTTTCAAAAACCATGGATTCTGTTTTCTTTAGAAAAGGAGATCTTTACGTGACAACATTCCAGGATGGGGCGAGATATCTTGTAGAAACTTTGGAGCCCACTACAGTAGATTCCTTTTTCAACTGGAATTTCTTTGATTCTGTATTACAGCAAAAAGAGCATTTTTCGCCTTATGTTTTCGAGGATATGGCGAAGAAATTGCTGGATTCCAACCCCGGCCTAAGAGAAGAGTTTGAGGAGAAAAAAAGAACTGACGCCGATTTCAGAAACAATGGCTATGCCCAGCTTGACTGGATCCATAAAAATTCAGCCTACTACGAAAAAGCGCATTTACGCTACCCTGTCTTTAGAGTGCCCAGGTAGAAATTCTTTTGGGAAAAGCAGTTTTATATTAGCATAGGATTTTTCGAGGGCTTTTTGGCTTTTTTTAAAATTCTTCCATTTAGCTTTTTCTATCCCTTCTTTTTGTTCAGGTTGAAGTTCGCCTTCATAAGAAGTGCGCATTTCGTACCAATGCGTAACCTTCAGCCTATATTTGCCTTTTCTTTTAAAAATGTGGTAAGTCTTCCGCAGAAATTTAGTGATCTGCAGGCCCTGTACCCCTGTTTCTTCTTCAACTTCACGAATAGCAGAATCTTCTATGCTCTCCCCTTTTTCAGTTTTTCCCTTAGGAAGGTCCCAGCGTTTATTTCTGTAGATAAAAAGAATTTCATCCTTATCATTCCGCACCATTCCACCGGCAGCAGTTACCACCCGAAGCTTTTTCAGAAGATATTTAAGAAGTTTTTCTTCATCTTCATGATACAGGTTCACATGCAGCAGCTTCCCTTTGTTGATCTTCTTGATCACCTTTTTCAATCTCACTTTTTTAATAGGAAAAGAAGTGTACTCTTCTCCAATATCTTTCTTTGTGGAGAGAATTATTGGGATATCATTTACAAAAACTTTATACATTTGTACTATGATTTTAAACAAAGAAACAGCAAAACAAACTGCTGAACTATTGCTGCAAATTAAAGCAATTAAATTAGAACCGCAAGAGTCCTTTACATGGGCAAGCGGCTGGAAGTCGCCAATATATTGCGACAACAGGATTATCCTTTCATATCCTGCTATCAGAAATTTTGTAAGGGAAGAATTTGCCAAACAGGTGGAAGAAATTTACGGGAAGCCAGATGTAATCGCTGCAGTGGCCACCGGTGCTATTGGAATAGGCATGCTGGTAGCAGAATACCTGAGCCTTCCGTTTGCTTACGTGAGACCGGAGGCAAAAGGACACGGCCGAAAAAACCAAATTGAAGGCAACCTTGAAGCTGGGCAGTCGGTTGTGGTTATTGAAGATCTCATCAGCACCGGCAAAAGCAGCCTTAATGCGGTAAAAGCCCTGAAAGAAGCCAAAGCCAACGTAAAAGGTATGATGGCCATTTTTACCTATGGTTTTGACACTTCACGCAAAAATTTTGAAGAAGCAGGGGTGGAACTTCATACGCTAAGTGATTACCAGCACCTCCTGGAAACCGCTCAAAAAACAAGATATATTAATGCTTCGGAAGCCGACCTCCTGGGAGAATGGCGGCACGACCCGGGCAACTGGAAAAATTAATTATGAATTTAGAAAGCCCAAAAGTAACCGCTGATAAAAGCCAGCAGGAAATGTTCAATTTTTTGACTAATGTTGAAAATTACGAACAACTGATGCCGGAAAGCAAGGAAAAATTTAAGGTAGTAGACCGGGAAACCTTCCTGTTTGGCCTTAAGGGAATGCCTGAAATAAAACTGAAAATCCAGGAAACCGATGAGCCTAAACTGGTGGTTCTTGGCTCCACTTCAGATAAGCTGAATTTTTCGCTTAACATTCATATAGAAGCCCTTAATCAAAACCAGAGTGAGGTTCAACTTCTTTTCCACGGAAATTTCAACGCCATGATGAGTATGATGGTAAAAAATCCGCTGCAAAAATTCATCAACAGCCTGGCAGAAAACCTTGGAAAGCTATAAGCCGAAATTGCCCAATTTCACAACCTCATTCCTAACCTGGATGAGGTTTTTCAGTTTTAGAAAAGCAGCCTGATTTCCTTTAAGTCGAAAGTCTTAAAAACCCCGTCTTCCACTTCTAACTTCAACAAACCCTCATCTGTCACCCCTCTTATAATCCCGGTTAAATGACTTCCGTCGGGAAGCTGAAAGGCAGAAACCACGTCCTTTTTAAACATTCTTGCTTCGTACTCCTGCAGCAGGCTTAGCCCGGAAAAAGAACCGAGATTTCGAAGTCTGGCGTCTAAAGATTTCAGCAACTTTTCCAGCAGGATGTCAGTATCATAATGTTTACCTGTCATCTGCTGTAAAGAACCTGCCTGCGGGAGGTTTGGGAAGAGCGTTTGGTTTACATTTAGGCCAATCCCAATTACAGAGGCAGAAATAGCGTCTTTTTTAAGGATGTTTTCAATTAAAATCCCACATATCTTACAATTTGCTGCCATTATGTCGTTAGGCCATTTTACTTTTAGTTTTGGAATATTACAAACTTCCAGAACATCCATAATAGCAAGAGCCACAGAAGCGCTTAATAAAAACTGCCTATCTGCTGCAATTCCTGTTTCCGGATACAACAGGCTAAATGTGAGATTTTCCCCGGGATTTGATATCCAACCAGCCCCTCTCTGTCCTTTGCCCCGGGTTTGGGTATGTGCGGTGAGACATACTGGTTCGAAGAGGGATTTGCCAGTGTAAAAATCCCTGGCGAGCTCGTTGGTAGAATTGATGGCATTAACTTTGATTGTACGCATGTGTGAACGTAAAATACTTAGGCGTTAAAATGTTACAAAGAACAGACATTAAAAAGACTAAAAAGTAATAACTTTGCGTAAAGAAAAAGATTTAATGGCAAAAACCGAAACGAACAGCGATCAACTTATTGCTCAAATTATAAAAGGAATAGAGGAAGTAAAGGGAAATGATATTGATATTCTTGACCTAAGGGAAATCGAAAATACAGTTTGTGATTACTTTATCATCTGCAATGGATCTTCCAACACGCAGGTAAACGCCATAGTAAATTCCGTTCAAAAATCAGTAAGTAAGGCTCTTAAAGACAAACCCTGGCACATTGAAGGCAGTGAAAACGCGGAATGGGTTTTAATGGACTACGTAAATGTAGTGGTTCATGTTTTTCAACGACATATAAGAGAGTTTTACGATATTGAGAGTCTTTGGGGTGACGCAAAGATAACCTCCATCGAGACAAATTATTAAATTTAACAGAATTAAGTAAGAATGGCGAAACAGCAACCGAAGAAAAGACTGGATCCAAAAAAGCCAAAGTTTAGTGCATACTGGATCTACGCAGCTATAATCATCATATTTCTAGGAATTAATTTCTTTACTGGTGGCGGCTTCAATGAACCCGCCCAGATAACTCCCAGCCAGTTTGAGGAATACTTAAAGGATGGCGATGTTAAGAAACTGGTTATTATCAATAATCAGAAAGCTAACGTTTACCTCACAGATGAAGCTAAGCAAAAAGACGAACATAAATCTGAAACCGATCCTAATATTTTTCCGGGTGGCGACAGCCCTGCCTACACCTTTAACTTTGGTAGCCTTGAAAAATTCCAGAATGATGTTGAAGAAATAGAAGAAGAATACGGGGTTTCAGCAAATCTTAACTTTAAAAGGGAAAGCAATGTTTGGGGAGAAGTATTCTTTACCCTTCTGCCTTTTATCCTGATTATTGGTATATGGATTTTTATTATGCGGAAAATGAGTTCTGGTGCCGGCGGAGGTGCCGGAGGCCAGATTTTCAATATTGGAAAATCCAAGGCAAAACTTTTTGATCAGAACACCGATGTTAAAACTTCTTTTAAGGATGTTGCAGGACTTGAAGGCGCGAAAGAAGAAGTTCAGGAAATAGTTGACTTTTTAAAACAGCCTGAAAAATACACTGCTTTAGGCGGTAAAATTCCCAAAGGTGCACTTTTAGTTGGCCCTCCCGGAACAGGTAAAACTTTATTAGCCAAGGCTGTGGCAGGAGAGGCAAAAGTGCCCTTCTTCTCTCTCTCGGGCTCCGATTTTGTTGAAATGTTCGTGGGTGTGGGAGCTTCAAGAGTACGGGACCTTTTTAAACAGGCAAAAGAAAAATCCCCATCGATTATTTTCATTGATGAAATTGACGCCATTGGTAGGGCAAGGGGGAAAAGCAATTTTTCCGGCTCCAATGATGAGCGGGAGAATACCCTGAACCAGTTGCTTACCGAAATGGATGGTTTTGGGACCAACACCAATGTAATTGTAATTGCCGCGACTAACCGTGCCGACGTGCTGGACAAAGCGCTAATGCGGGCGGGACGTTTTGACAGGCAAATTTACGTGGACCTGCCAGACCTAAATGAAAGACGGGAGATCTTTGAAGTACACTTAAAACCACTAAAAAAAGTTGCCGAGGAACTTGACACTGAGTTTCTGGCAAAACAAACTCCGGGCTTCTCCGGGGCAGACATTGCTAATGTTTGTAACGAGGCTGCGCTTATTGCCGCGAGAAAAGGGAATAAAGCGGTGGGCAAACAGGATTTCCTTGATGCGGTAGACCGTATTGTTGGAGGCCTTGAGAAAAAGAATAAGATAATCACTCCTGAAGAGAAAAAAGCCATAGCCTTTCATGAAGCGGGGCACGCAACCGTGAGTTGGATGCTGGAGCATGCCGCCCCCCTTGTTAAGGTCACTATTGTACCGCGTGGCCAATCTCTTGGAGCTGCATGGTATTTACCTGAAGAAAGATTAATTGTAAGGCCGGAACAAATGCTGGATGAAATGTGTGCCGCACTTGGAGGCCGGGCAGCCGAAAAGGTTATTTTTAATAAAATATCTACCGGGGCTTTAAGCGATCTTGAAAAGGTTACCAAACAGGCCCGGGCCATGGTTACCATCTATGGGCTTAATGATGCTGTAGGAAACCTTACCTATTACGATTCTTCAGGACAGAGTGAATATAATTTCACCAAACCTTACAGTGAGCGCACTTCAGAATTAATCGATAAGGAAATATCCAATCTTATTGAAACACAGTATCAGCGTGCCAGGGACCTTCTAACAGAACATAAGGACAAGCTAACCCAGCTGGCTGAAATTCTTCTGGACAAGGAAGTGATTTTTAAAGACGATTTACAACGCATTTTCGGGGACAGGCCTTATCAAAAGGAAAAACAAACCCTGGAAGGGCGACCTGCCAGAAAACCGGCGCCGGAAAGAAGAGATCCTGAAGCGACTTCTCCAATGAACAACGCAGAAGAAGCAGATTTGGAAGAGAACAACTCTGTAAATAAATAAGTTTTCCGCTACTTGTAAAAAATCTTAATTTGACCTAAGGTTAAATTAAGATTTTTTACCTTTGGTAGAAATGACATTGAGAACCACACCTAATTTTTATGAGTCTATTTAGAAGATTCCTGAACCCTAAATCTAAATCAGACAAGAGCCAGGAAAAACCTGAAAATGCTGATAGGGGTAAATATATGCCTGAGGTAAAACTTCCTACAGACGAAAGGTTCATGCTCAACTTCAGGAATAATGGTGGGAAATTTCTTTACTGCGAAAGCCAGGAAGAGGTGCTGGAAGCATTTGATAATATTTTACTGGAGAATGACTGGTACGAGAAAGAATGTTTTTGCTTTGATAAAAACCTCCAGGAAAAATTCAATGGTTTTAATTTAGATTTTAATCGTTCCTCCGGGGCACAATTTTTCCTTTCTACCTGTGAATATCTTATCGCTAATGATGGTTCGATTTTAATTTCGTCTAACCAGATAAAGGAAAGTAAGCTACATGATTTGCCGGCAAGCTTTGTTATTTTAGCTTCCACCAGTCAGTTAACAGACACTATAGGAGAAGGCTTAAGAGGAATAAAATTCAGAAACAAACAACATATCCCCTCTAATATTACCACCATTAAAAATTTCGAAACACAGAAGGAAGGTGATTTTATGAGTTACGGCAGTAGCACAAAAAACCTTTATTTACTTCTTCTGGAAGATCTTTAATATATGAGGGAAGCTATAATCAGAACCGTCTCGGGATTACTGTATATTTCCATATTGGTAGCTTCCATTCTTTCTTCTGAATTTATTTTTATCACTCTTTTTTACCTGCTGGGCCTGGTATGTTTAATCGAAATGCAGAAGTTGCTCAGGTTAAAAAGCTATGCTCTTTACGCGGTGCAGGCACTGTTATTTTACCTTTTCAGTTATTTAAAATTTAACCAGGACGCCACCGTTCTCCTGCTGCTTATCACCATTTTTGTAAACCTGTTTTTAGTCAAAGATTTAATGGTGGTGAACAAAATCCCGGTCTTCGAAAAAAAGAAGTACATCATCATTATATTTTATCTTATTTCCTCGGTTATATTTTTAACGCTGATACCTACTATTGAAGGCGTTTTTATTCCAAAACTGGTGGTGGGGATTTTTGTTCTTATATGGACCAACGACACATTTGCCTTTATCGTAGGCAAAAACTTTGGCCGCCGCAAACTTTTTGAACGCATCTCTCCCAACAAAACTATTGAAGGTTTTATGGGCGGACTTGTATTTAGCTGCGTTGCCAGCTACTTTATCTTTTTTTACACCCAGTTCTTAACTTTTCCCATCTGGTTGGGATTAGCCATAATATTGAGTATTTTTGGTACCCTGGGGGATTTGATACAGTCAAAATTCAAAAGGCAGGCTGGAGTTAAAGACAGCGGAAAATTAATGCCGGGCCATGGTGGCCTTTTTGACAGGCTGGACAGCATTATCTTTGCCAGCCCTTTTGTTTATGCCTATTTATACATGCTAGATTATGTTTCATAAAGAAGGTTACAAGATCATGACGCTTACTGCAATTTTACTAATTGCAATAAACATCATTACCTACACGTTAATAAATACCTACTGGATAAAATTTTCCATCCTGGTACTTTCGGTTATTTTGTTTTTATTGATCATTCAGTTTTTTCGGAATCCTACAAGAAGGACAGAGATTAACAGCCGCAATATTGTAGCACCGGTAGATGGAAAAGTTGTGGTGATTGAAGAAGTTTACGAAAAAGAATATTTTAAGGATAAGCGCTTGCAGGTTTCCATTTTCATGTCACCAATTAACGTACATGTTACCAGGCATCCTGTTGGGGGCAGGGTGAAATTCAGCAAATATCATCCCGGGAAATTTCTGGTGGCGTGGCATCCAAAATCCAGTGAAGAAAATGAACGCACTACGGTAGTTGTGGAAAATGAAGTTGCCGGGGAAATCCTTTACAGGCAGATTGCAGGAGCTATGGCCAAGCGTATTGTGAATTATGCCGAAGAAGGGCAGGAAGTTACCCAGGGAAGCGACAGCGGATTTATAAAATTCGGGTCTCGGGTAGACGTTTTTATGCCAATAGGCACTCCAATTGAAGTAGCACTTAATCAAAAGGTAAAGGGAGGATTAAGTGTTATTGGAAAAATACAGGATTAATTGAATTATGCCGGAAGATCTAGAAACAAAATTCCGAAAGGCCTATCGTATGGCCAGCAAAACACAGCAAAAATTTCCACCAGATGTTTTGCTCCACTTTTATGCTTATTATAAGCGTGCTACAGAAAAAAATGGTTTCTATATTCCTCCTACCAGCGAGGGCGACCTACGTTCGGCTTTTAAAGTAAATGCGCTTATACAGGTAAAGAACCTGAGCAAAGAAGAAGCTCAGGAAAAATACATAGAACTTGTAGAAGAAAATATTGGCAGCATTGAATAGTTTAACCAATAAGTTCCCGCTCTCAATCCGCGAAATTTAAAAAATAAGCCTGGCAGCTTTATCTTCCTATTTTCAACAGATAATTTAAATGTAGAAGTTAGCTTTCTTTCTTCAATTTAGCCGAAACCGGGATCTGTAGGGTCGTTATCCACATCGTAGGTAAAGCCCATTGCAAACATAAAAAGCCCGTAGCATACTGTACCAACAGCCACCAGTGCAAAAGGCAGTTTCCCCCAGTGGTCCCCTATAAAATTAAAAGCTTTATCTGTATTTACCACATACTGTTCATTATCTGTAAATCCGGCTTTTATAAAAAAGAAACCGATGATCCCCAAAATAATACCGCGGCATAAATAACCAATTTTTGCCAGGAGAAATATCAGCTTTTTCCACTCCTTTCTATAGCGGGCAATATCCAGGCGTTCCCTGTAGCCCCTCGTCATTCCATAAAATAACTGCACCAGCGCAGTTCCCATTATAACGATCCCAAGACTAATTACCAGCCACTCTCCCCAGTTTTTATGAAGCATCCCGCCAATCATTTCCCGCTGTTGTTCAGGCCTGCCGGTTTCTTCAAATTCACTCAGGCCCAGCAAAACCATAAAGGCAGAATAAGCTATTAAACCATCAGCTAATGAACTCAGGCAAATCCCGGCCCTGTGCCCTAGTCCTCTCCAGTTACTACCATATTTGTAAGGATCTTTAACACTTTCATATATCCGCCATGCAAAATAGCTTAGCATTCCTAACAGGATTAAAAATACCAGAACATTCCCGAAGGTGTAGTTACTTAAAGAGAGCAGGAAACTATTTTCGCTTGCACCTCCCTGTTTAATCCTTAAAAGCGAAAGAATAGCAATTACTCCCACGGCCACATAAATGACCCCTGTAGAGATACAGCCATAAATGGGAAGGTATCTGATAAACCTTTTCCGATTTCCTTTACCAGGTAATTGCGACATAAGTACAAGGTAAAGATTTTTGAATATTTTAAAAACCGGGATTTCTCAACAAAAAATTACAGCGCTAAGGAACTACACAACAAACTTTACTTTAAACTGGCCAGACTGGCTTTTAAGGCCTCTATTTTGGCTTCTGCGTCGGCTTTCTTCGCTTTTTCCACAGCCACTACTTTTTCTGGCGCGTTGTTTACAAAACGCTCATTGGAAAGCTTTTTATCTACAGATTTCAGGAAACCTTCAGTATAATTCAATTCCTCTTCCAGTTTTTTAATTTCAGCCTCCACATCTATGGCGCCGGTCACCGGGATAAAATAATCGTTGGATTTTACGCGGAAAGAAAGTGCTCCTTCCACCTGTTTTTCTACATATTCCAAGGCAGAAAGATTACCCATTTTAATTATTACGGGATCAAAATAAGTTGAAGTTCTTTCATTATTTAAAACTTTGAATTCCACTTCATTTTTAAATGAAATATTTTTCTCCTTCCTTATTTTCCTTATTCCTGTAACAACTTCAGAAGCCACTGCAAATTCAGAAATAATACCTTCATCAAAAGATTCCAATTCCGGCCATTCTGCAATTATTAAAGCCTCTGCAGGAGTTCTTCCAGTAATTTCCTGCCAGATTTCTTCCGAAGCGAAAGGAATAAAAGGATGTAAAATTTTAAGATTATCTTCCAAAATGGCAATAACTTCTTTAAAAGTTTCTCCATCTACAGGCTCTCCAAATCCAGGTTTTACCATTTCCAGGAACCAGGAACAGTAATCGTCCCAAACCAGTTTATAGGTCGCCATAAGGGCATCGCTAATCCTGTACCTGGAAAAATGATCTTCGATTTCCTGAAGCGTCTTCTGAAATTTCGCCCGGTACCATTTAATGGCAATTTTCGCTGTCTCCGGCTGCTCCTTTTCTTCAGAAACCTCCCAACCCTTCACAAGCCTGAAGGCATTCCAGATTTTATTGGTAAAGGCGCTTCCCTGCTTACAAAGATCTTCATCAAACATCAGATCGTTCCCTGCCGGCGAACTTAGAAGCATTCCCACTCTTACACCATCTGCGCCATATTGTTCAATTAAACCAAGAGGATCTGGAGAATTCCCAAGAGATTTAGACATTTTCCGGCGTTGCTTATCCCTAACAATTCCGGTTAAGTAAACATTTTTAAAGGGACGCTCGCCGCGGTATTCATAACCTGCCATGATCATACGGGCCACCCAGAAAAAGAGGATTTCCGGTGCTGTCACAAGATCGTTGGTAGGGTAATAATATTGAATTTCCTTATTTTCCGGTTCCAGGATTCCGTTAAAAACACTCATTGGCCATAGCCATGAAGAAAACCAGGTATCCAGCGCGTCTTTATCCTGAGTAAGGTCTGAAATTTGCAATCTTTGATTGCCTGTCTTTTCTTTCGCTTTTTCCAACGCAGCTTCCAAAGTCTCGGCCACTACAAATTCTTCTTTCCCATCACCATAAAAATATGCGGGGATCTGGTGCCCCCACCAAAGCTGACGGGAAACATTCCAGTCCCTCACGTTTTCCATCCAGTGCTTATAGGTATTCAGGAATTTGTCTGGAACCAGGTTAATATCGTCGCCAACCACAGCTTTTATAGCTGGTTGAGCCAGATCTTTCATTTTAAGAAACCACTGGTCGCTGAGTTTTGGTTCAATCACCGCCCCGGTACGCTCACTGGTCCCTACTTTGTTAGTATGCTCTTCAATTTTCTGTAATACCCCTAGCTCTTCCAGTTCTTTGGTAATTTCCTTGCGAACCACAAACCTGTCTTCTCCCTCATAATGCAGTCCGTAGGAATTAAGCGTGGCGTCATCGTTAAAAATATCGATCACCTCCAGGTTGTGCTTATCCCCCAGCATTTTATCATTTTCATCATGAGCCGGGGTCACTTTCAAACAACCCGTACCAAATTCCACATCTACATATTCATCTTCAATAACAGGAATTACGCGGTTGTTGATTGGTACAATTGCCTTTTTACCTTTTAGATGCGTAAAACGTTCATCATTAGGATTTATACAAATAGCGGTATCTCCTAATATAGTCTCCGGCCTGGTGGTAGCAATGGTTAGCGAATCTTCGCTTCCTTCAATTTTGTAGTTCAGGTAATAAAGATTCCCCTGCTTTTCCTGGTAAATCACCTCTTCATCAGAAAGCGTGGTTTTGGCCTCAGGATCCCAGTTTACCATACGGTAGCCACGGTAAATAAGCCCTTTTTCATATAAATCAATAAAGACTTTAATCACGGAAGCAGACATATCTTCATCCATGGTAAATTTGGTTCGCTCCCAGTCGCAGGAAGCACCAAGTTTTTTAAGTTGTTCCAGGATTATACCGCCATGTTTATGCGTCCATTCCCAGGCATGCTGTAGAAATTCCTCACGGCTAAGGTCATTTTTATTAATTCCTTCAGCTTTAAGTTTTGCAACCACTTTCGCTTCGGTAGCGATAGAAGCGTGATCGGTTCCCGGAACCCAACAGGCATTGTAACCTTTAAGCCGTGCCCTTCTTACCAGCACATCCTGTATAGTATTGTTAAGCATATGCCCCATGTGCAAAACACCGGTTACGTTTGGCGGCGGAATCACAATAGTATAAGGCTCCCGCTCGTCTACTTCAGAATGAAAATAGCCATTTTCCATCCAGTATTTGTACCACTTGTCTTCTACTTGTTTTGCGTTGTATTGGGAAGCAATTGCCATATCTTGGTCTGATTTTTGAAAATAAAGGCAAAAGTAATTATAACTAAAGGATTTTAAAAGAAGTTGAATTGATTATAATTTGGTCTATTTTTCAATTCGGAGTATCTTTACAAGATCTATTTAAACCAATTAATTATGAAAAATTTAATAATGATTGCCGTATTTATCCTAGCCGGAATAGGCACTGCCTCGGCCCAGGCTAAGATGGAGTTCAAGTCTGAAACCATTGATTATGGCACAATAAAAAGAGGAAGTGACGGCGTTCGCGTTTTCGAATTCACGAACACCGGGGATGAGCCCCTTGTTATTGAAGACGTAAAATCCAGTTGTGGCTGTACCATTCCCAAAAAACCAGGAAACCCCATTTTACCTGGCGAAACAGGAAAAATTGAAGTAAAATACGACACCAAACGGGTTGGGCCGATCAGGAAAACAGTAACTGTTTATTCTAATACTGAAGAACCTACCAAAGCTTTGAAAATAAAAGGCACTGTAGTGGAAGATGAGGGCTCTGAAAGCTAAATCCATTACACTTTATAATTTTTAGAAAACCTCCTGATAACCCGGGAGGTTTTTTGTTGGCTTGCGCTGGAGAACTAAAACCGCCCTCCTATTTATTAAGTTTAGAACTTATTATTCTTCTATTATTTTTGCACTTTTGCATTTCAATTAATTGAAACCATTATGCCTAGTATATCTCAAAAAGGCCTCCAAATGCCTGAATCTCCAATCCGTAAACTGGTTCCTTACGCGGAAGCAGCTATAGCAAAGGGAAAAACAATATATCAGCTAAACATTGGACAACCCGATATTAAAACTCCGGAAGTTGCCTTGAACGCTGTTAAAAATAGTGACCTGGAGATATTATCTTACAGCCATTCCGCAGGATTCCAGAGTTACCGGGAGAAGCTTGCCGCGTATTACAGCAAGCATAACATTCCTGTAAACAGCGATGAGATTATAATTACCACCGGTGGTTCAGAAGCTTTACTTTTTACCATGGGCAGCATAACAGATCCCGGGGACGAAGTAATTATTCCTGAACCTTTTTACGCTAATTACAATGGTTTTGCCACCGCTTCAGGCGTGAAAGTGGTGCCGATTCATGCTTCTTTTGAAGACAATTTCGCGCTCCCGGCAATTTCAGAATTCGAAAAGCTCATTACTAAAAAGACCAAAGCTATTCTTCTGTGCAACCCGGGCAATCCAACGGGTTATCTTTATACCAAAGAGGAAATTCAGCAAATTGCAGACCTGGCAATAAAACACGATATTTTTGTAGTTGCCGATGAAGTTTACCGCGAATTTGCCTACGAAGGAGTGAAGCATTATTCAATAATGAGCATTCCCGGCCTTGAGCAGCATGCCATTATGGTAGATTCGGTTTCCAAACGCTACAGCATGTGCGGTGCCCGCATAGGCTGCCTTGTTTCTAAAAACAAGGAAGTGATAAGCGCCGCCATGAAGTTTGCACAGGCCAGGCTTAGCCCTCCCACCTTTGCGCAAATTGCCAGTGAAGCCGCGCTGGAAACCCCACAGGATTATTTTGATGAAGTAATTGAAGAATATACCCTTAGAAGAAATATCCTTGTTGAAGGGCTGGAGAAAATTGAAGGCGTTAAAGTAGCCAAGCCTAAAGGTGCATTTTATTGCATCGCCGAATTACCTGTAGATGATGCCGAAGATTTTGCAAAATGGCTGTTGGAGGACTTTCAGTTAAATAATGAAACGATAATGGTGGCGCCCGCCGCCGGCTTCTATTCTACTCCCAATACAGGAATGAACCAGGTAAGGATTGCCTATGTTTTAAAGAAGGAAAACCTGGAGCGCGCCATAGAAATTCTTCAGGAAGCTTTAAAACAATATAAAAACCGATAGTATGCGGGTTGCGCAAAATGCTTCTTTAAAAGAATTCAACACTTTTGGAATAGATGTAAAAGCGAAAAAATTTATATCTGTAGATACTGTTGAAGAATTAAAAGAGGTGTTGAAGCAGACTTATGCCGAAGAATTGTTTATCCTGGGCGGCGGCAGCAATATGTTGCTTACAACAGATGTAAACAAAACCGTTCTTCACATAAACCTGAAGGGCAGGAAAATTATTTCTGAAACCGGCAACGAGGTTTTGGTAAAGGCTTGCGCAGGTGAAAACTGGCACCAATTTGTACTGTGGACATTAAAACAGGAACTGGGCGGTCTGGAAAATTTGTCACTTATTCCGGGAAATGTGGGTACTGCCCCAATCCAGAACATCGGGGCCTATGGGGTGGAATTAAAAGATGTTTTTGAGGAATGCGAAGCAGTAAACATCCAAACGTTGGAAAAGCGCAGTTTTAGCAAGGCAGAAACCGAATTCGACTACCGGAATTCCATCTTCAAAACTTCTTTAAAAGGACAATTTATTATTACCAGCGTGACGTTCAGGCTAACCAGAAATGAGCATATCCTGCGCACCAGTTATGGCGCTATAAAAAATGCCCTCGATCAAAAAAAGATCCTTTCCGCCAAAATAAAAGACATTTCAGACGCGGTGATTGCTATCCGGCAGGAAAAATTGCCCGATCCAAAGCTGCTGGGGAACAGCGGGAGTTTTTTTAAGAATCCGGTGATTGACCAGGAAGAATTTACCCGGCTTCAAAAGGAATTCCCGGAAATTCCGTCTTACCCGGTTGATCCGGGAAAAATTAAAATTCCGGCAGGCTGGCTTATTGAAAAAGCAGGTTTAAAAGGCTACCGCGAAGGAGATGCCGGGGTACATAAAAACCAGGCGCTGGTTCTTGTTAATTATGGTAATGCTACGGGAAGGGAAATTTTACAATTATCACAAAAGATTCAGCAGGAGGTAAAGGAAAAATTTGGTGTGGAACTCGAGCCAGAAGTAAATATCTTCTAGAAACCGGAGCTTTAGCAGGCTTACCTGCGAATTTAGTTCAAAAATTGCGTTAAATAATACAAAGATTATCATATTCTATTACCTTGTTTCCCCAAAGGTATTTTTATTCTTATTTTTGTAAACACAAAACAGAGACATGAAATTATTCTTAATAAGCTTCGTATTAATAGCCCTGGCCTTTGCAGGAATCGCAATTAAAATCTGGGGAAAGAAAGATGGCAAATTTGCAGGAACCTGCGCGAGCCAGAACCCATTTTTAAATAAAGAAGGCGAAGCCTGTAGCTATTGCGGCAAAATGCCGGAGGAAATTGGAAATTGTTCTTCAGACGCAAAAAAGGCCAGCTAATTTGAATGACCACAATTCTTTTGGCTGTATTTGTACTTTTTGCAGCAATTAACCTTACTTACTTTCTTACTTTTTTCAGTTTTGCCTCAGCACGGCAGCAAACGGCTTCTTCGCCAAAAACAGAAGCACCTGTTTCTGTTATCATTTGCGCAAAGAACGAGGCACAAAATCTCAATACTTTTCTTCCGGCAATTCTGGAGCAGGAATATCCACATTTTGAAGTCATTCTTATTAATGACGCTTCCGTAGACAATACCCTGGAAGTGATGGAAAAGTATCAGCAACTTGATGGCCGGATTCAAATTGTAGATGTGGTAAACAATGAAGCTTTTTGGGCCAATAAAAAGTATGCCCTCACCCTGGGTATCAAAAAAGCCAAATATCAACATCTTCTTTTTACTGATGCCGACTGTGCCCCGCAATCTAAGAATTGGATTAGTGAAATGTCTAAAAACTTCAACCCCGAAAAATCCATTGTTCTTGGATATGGCGGCTATTTTAAGAACAAATCTTCCATACTCAACAAGCTTATCAGGTTTGAAACCATGCTTACTGCGATCCAGTACTTTTCTTATGCAAAACTTGGCTCTCCCTATATGGGAGTTGGCCGCAACCTGGCGTACACTTCTGCCCAGTTTTACCAACAGAATGGCTTTGCCGCACACCTTCATTTAAGATCCGGAGATGATGACCTCTTCGTCAACGAATGCGCAACTGCAGATAACACCGCCCTTTGCTATAATCACTCGTCCATCACCAGGAGTGTTCCAAAAAACAGTTTTGGCAAATGGATCACTCAAAAGAGAAGGCATATTTCGGTAGCCGGACATTATAAAAAGAAACACCAGCTGCTATTGAGCCTTTTTTATATTTCCCAGGTAGGATTCTGGGTGTTTTTCCCATTTTTATTGCTTACTGCCTACTGGCAAATAGCATTGGCAATTTTTGGAGTGGTATTGATTACTAAGGGATTATTGTATTTTAAGTCCGCAGAAAAACTGGATGAGAAAGATGTGGTGTGGTTATTTCCTTTTATGGAATTGTTTCTTATCATTACCCAATTCGGTATCTTTATTGCAAATATTTTCTCAAAACCTACTCATTGGAAATAAACCCGGAAAAGCTCCTGAAAAAAATAAGGGAGGCGAAAGGCGGCAATCAGGCAGCATTTAATTATCTCCTGGATAGTTTCTGGAATGATGTTTATGGGTTTCAGCTTAAAAAAACCCGTAATGAATATGAAGCTGAAGATATTAGCATCCAAACATTTTCCAAAGCATTTAACCGCATTGAAACTTTTGATGAAAATTATTCTTTCAGCACCTGGTTAATCGCTATTTCCAAGAATATTCATGTAGACATGCTGCGGAAGAAAAATTCTTCAATAAGGTCGCGCACCACAACTCATGATGAAGATAAGGTTTATACCATTGCAGACGAAACGCCTTCCATAGAAGACAAACTTATTAATGAACAGAACCTTGCCCAGCTTTTAACAGATATCAAGCAGCTAAAACCTCATTACCAGGAAGTAATCAACCTTAGGTATTTTCAGGAGAAAAGCTATAAAGAAATCGCGGAAAACCTGGAAGAGCCAATGAATAACGTGAAGGTGAAACTGCTGCGGGCAAAGAAGCTTTTGGCCGAAATTATTGAAAACCGAAATCATTAGTAAGATCTGCCTTCGTCTTCGTCTAAACTTATGCAGTTTGTTATAAAATTGTATCTTTGAACAACAGAATATTGCTATGAGTACAGAGACTATTACGCCCGTAAAAAACAAGCCTCAGGGAAAACCGAAATGGCTGAGAGTAAAACTTCCTACAGGAAAAAAATACACTGAACTCAGGAGCCTGGTCGACAAATATGACCTTCATACCATTTGTACTTCAGGAAGCTGCCCTAACATGGGCGAATGCTGGAGTGAAGGTACCGCAACCTTTATGATCCTTGGAAACGTTTGTACCCGTTCCTGCGGATTTTGTGGCGTAAAAACCGGCAGGCCAGAAACCGTGGAATGGGATGAGCCGGAAAAGGTTGCCCGTTCTATCAAATTGATGAAAATCAAGCATGCGGTAATTACAAGTGTAGACCGGGATGATTTGAAAGATATGGGATCTATTATCTGGGCAGAAACCGTAAAAGCCATACGGCGAATGAATCCTGAAACCACATTGGAAACACTTATACCCGATTTTCAGGGGAATGAGCGAAATATAGACCGTATTGTAGAAGTAATGCCCGAAGTGGTTTCCCATAATATGGAAACTGTAAAAAGGCTTACCCGCGAGGTACGTATTCAGGCCAAATATGAGCGCAGCCTGGAAGTTTTAAGGTATTTAAAAGAACAGGGAATTAATCGTACAAAATCGGGAATTATGCTTGGGCTTGGTGAAAAAGAGCAAGAAGTGATCGAAACCTTGCATGACCTTCGCAAAGCTGGCGTGGATGTGGTTACCATTGGCCAGTACCTGCAACCAAGTAAAAAACACCTGCCGGTTAAACAATTTATTACTCCCGATCAATTTAAAAAATATGAAGCCATAGGGTTGGATCTCGGCTTCAGGCATGTGGAAAGCAGTGCCCTGGTTCGTTCTTCTTACAAAGCTCAAAAGCATATCAACTAAAACTTTATGAACTCCCCCATTAATATTGCCATTAACGGTTTTGGGCGGATCGGGCGTAGCTTATTCAGATTACTGGTAGACAACCCTGCAATTAATGTTGTGGCGGTAAACGATATTGCCAATGCCGAAACGCTCACCCATCTCCTTAAATATGATAGCATACACGGCAGACTGAACAAAAAGGTAATTGGGGAGAATTCTAAAATTACTATTGAAGGAAACATTACCAGAGTATTGAATTACTCTCACCCCAAAGAAATTCCGTGGCAGGAATACCATGTGGATTATGTAATTGAATGTTCAGGAAAATTTAAGACCACCGAAGCACTTCAACATCATTTAAAAGAAGGAGTGAAAAAGGTAATTCTTTCTGTGCCTCCGGAAGATGATTCCATAAAAATGATTGTTCTGGGGGTTAACGAGCATCTTTTGGACGGTTCAGAAAAAATTATTTCCAACGCATCCTGTACCACAAATAATGCCGCGCCAATGTTAAAGGTAATTCACGACCATCTGAGGGTGACCCAGGCATATATTACTACCGTTCATTCCTATACATCAGATCAAAGCTTGCACGATAAGCCACACCGTGATTTAAGGAGGAGCCGTGCCGCTGCCCAGTCCATCATCCCTACCACTACCGGGGCAGCCAAAGCCTTAACCCGTATCTTTCCCGATTTAAGTGAGGTAATTGGCGGCTGCGGAATAAGAGTGCCCGTTCCCAATGGCTCCCTTACCGACATGACTTTAAATGTCGAAAAAGAAACTTCTATAGCCGAAGTAAACAGGTTATTTAAGGAAGCTTCTGAAACTTCCCTAAAAGGAATTTTAAGCTATACCGAAGACCCTATCGTTTCAGTAGATATTCTGGACCAGACACCCAGCTGCGTTTTTGATGCCCAGATGACCTCGGTTATTGGGGGAAAACTGGTGAAGCTAATCGGCTGGTATGATAATGAAATAGGATATTCAAGCAGACTTCTGGATTTAATTTCTCTCATAAACAAGAATTAACTATATTTAGCAGCGTTAAGTTGCGAAAAACCCAAATGAAGAACTTAAACCTATCCCTGTTATTTTGTTTAATATGCTCTTTTGCCTTTGCTTATCAGGGTCAAGTAAAAAATGAAGACGAAGTAAGCGAAAAGATTCACCAGCTGCTAAGCGATGCCGAATCTTCAATCCTCCGATATAATTTTGACAATGCTATGAAGGAACTTGATTCTTCAATAGCCTTAGCGAAAACGATAGATCACAAACGTTACCTGGCGCTTTCAAACAGTATTCTAGCCAATCTGTACTATATAAAGCATGATAACAAAAAAGCCAGCGACCTTATAAACAATGCGATTTCTGTTCAGAAGGAAATTGGAGATGAGATAGGCCTGGCATATAGTTATCTCCAGTATGCTAAAATCCTGGATTTCCAGGGACAATATGGGAAGGCTTACGAATATCTCTCAAATGCCGAAGACATTTATGAAAAGCACGATAACCGGGAACAACTGGGCCTTGTTGCCCTAAACAGGGGAATTTTACAGCTGCATGAAGATTCAGATTATAAAGCTGCTTTAAATAATTTTAATAATGCAGAAATTTATCTTTCCGGAACTAGCAATGCCTATGAAAAAAGCCGCCTGAATTATTTTAAATCCAGTGCAAACCTTTATCTGAACAATTTAGATGAAGCTGAAAAAAATGCCAAAGAATCCCTGCAAATAGCCAATAATAACAGCTACGGCGGAATGATTATTAGCGGCAACAGGAGAATGAGCAAGATTTTTGAAATGAAAAATCAGCCAGATTCTGCCCTTGCCTATCTTCAAAAAAGCTATATTAAAAAAGACTCCATTTACAATATGAATGAGGAGGCACTTGCGCAGGAAGCGAACAGCAGATATGGGCAGGACGCTTTAAAAAATACTCTAAGCTCCCTCACTCTTCAAAATGCCGAGCAGGAAAAATCCCTGAAGGTTAACAAGCTTACCACTATTTTAAGTGTGGCTTTAATAACTATCCTCTCCCTTTTAACGCTTTCCCTTTATAAGAACAACAATTTAAGGGCACGGGCCAATGACCTCTTGCAAAAGAAAAACACCGAACTTACCCTTGCCAAAGAAAACGCTGAAAAGGCTTCGCTTGCCAAAGCACAATTTTTAAGCACCATTACGCACGAGCTGCGTACCCCGCTGTACGCGGTTACCGGGTTAACTCACCTTCTCCTGGAAGAAAGCCCTACAGAAAACCAGAAAGAACATCTTAACTCCCTGAAATTTTCAGGCGAATACCTGCTTTCTCTTATCAACAACATCCTGGATTTAAACAAACTGGAGGCTAACAAAGTGGAGTTGATGGAGAGCACTTTCAATCTAAAAAGAAGAATTTCTGACGTGCTTATCGCCCTGAAAAATTCCGCAGATGAAAAAGGAACTAAAATTCATTTTAATTTCGATAATTCCATCCCGGGTAAATTAAAAGGTGATCCACTTAAAATTTCGCAAATCCTTATTAACCTGATCGGAAATTCAATTAAATTCACTGAAAATGGTGACATCTGGATTAATGTGAACAAGCTTAACCAGAATGACAAAAAAGTCTACCTGGGGTTTGAAATTAAAGACAACGGGGAAGGCATCAGTAAAGAAAAGCAAAAAGCTATTTTCGAAAATTTCACCCAGGGCTCTACACAAATAAACCGCAAATTTGGAGGAACAGGACTCGGGCTGTCTATTGTAAAAAATCTTTTGAGCCTGCTGGATAGTGAAATTCACCTGGAAAGTGAATTAGGGAAAGGATCTAAATTCACTTTTGAACTTAAATTTGAAGCGTTGGAATCGGCTAAGAAAACCGCGTCTAAAAATGTGGATCAAGAAAAAACAGAAGCTCTGTCTAATGATATTATGATTGGTAAAAAGATTCTAATTGTAGAAGACAATAAAATTAACCAAATGATTACCAGGAAAATCCTGGAGAAGAATAAGGTTATTTGCGATGTTGCCGATAATGGGACCATTGCAATAGACAAGGTTAAAAACAACCATTTTGACCTTATTCTAATGGACATTCACATGCCGGGAATAAGCGGGATAGAAGCCACTATAGAAATAAGAAAGTTCAACGAAGAAATACCAATTATCGCCCTTACCGCTGTTACGCTGGATGAAAATCTTGATGAATTTTACCTCAACGGCTTTAATGATATTATTCCCAAGCCTTATAAAACCGAGGAATTTTTTCATAAAATTAACCGATATCTCGCTGCCCGCCAAACTGCGATATAAAGATTTGGCATATGCTTTGCAACAAACAGGCTAGTAGAATTATATAAGAAGACATATAGTTTGAATTAGCCAGAAAAGAATGAGGTGCTTCCCGCACCTCATTTTGTTTTGATTAATGTTTTATTCTTCTTCAACAGAAATTTAGTTTAGGAAGATAACACCGGTATTTCTGATGGTAGAAAATAAGCCTATAGAAAAATGTAGCCTTCATAAAATTCAGAAGCCCGGAAACGTACAGCATGTCTTTTACCTTTCGCTCTTACTTCTTCTTATTTATTCTCATTGGAAACTATTCGTAAATTCGTGGCAATAAAGAGCAAAAATTAGATGTATTAATCTTTTTTTTTCAAATATTTGTCTTTATAAATTTTTCCACTTCACTTTTGAAACCATTTTCCTTGGCTATAAATTTTGTGGTTATAGGAAGGTACCACAACTTTCCTGCGGGAATTCTGCTTTTCAATCTCATGTAATCTTTTTCTGTGGTAAGAATTAATTTTTTCGCTGATATTTCCTCAATTTCCGCGGAAGAAAAATTATGATGATCGGGGAACTTTAAATGTTGGAAGTTTAGTTTTTTCTCTTTTAAAAATGTCAGCAGCGGAACAGGATTCGCAATTCCCGTCACCAGGGTAAATTCCACTTTTTGAAGATCACTAACTGGTTTTGAAATTGCTTTTCCAAAAATTTCTTCAGCATAGGAAATATAGCTAAAGAATAATTTTTGATAGTTGCGCGGTTTAATTTTATTTCTGATTTGCTCCATTTCTGCCACCTTCAGTCCCGGAGGACATTTAGTTACCACTATCACCTCTGCTCTTTCAGCACCGGCGGAGGGTTCTCGCAGGTTCCCCGAGGGCAGCATCACATCATCAACATATAAATCATGATATGCTGTAAGTAAAATATTAAACCCAGCTTTAACCTTTCGATGCTGGAAAGCATCATCCAATAGAATAACTTCAGGGTTTTCTTCAGCTAAACAGGAAATCCCATTTCTCCTGTCGGCATCCACAGCTACAATTGCCTTTTCGTATTTGGTTTTAAACTGTAAGGGCTCATCCCCTACTTCTTCCGCAGATTCCTTTCCGCTAAGAACCGCATAGCCTTTACTTTTTCTTTTGTAACCCCTGGATAAAGTTGCCACTTTATATTGCGGCAGTAGCATTTTCAGCAAAAATTCTATCATAGGAGATTTTCCGGTGCCTCCCGTATTAAGATTACCCACGCAAATTACAGGGGTTTCATATTCTCTCGATTTAAAGATCCCGCTGTTATACAGGAAATTCCTCATCCAGGTAATTCCTCCATACAGCAAAGAAAATGGGAAAAGTAGTTTTCTAAGTATCACCATGGGCAGCAATGTATAATAAATCTATAATATTATCTTTGAAAGTACCGAAACAACCTATGCAAAAAGAGAAAAACATGCTTATAAAGGAAGTTATAGAACATATAGAAGAATTTGCGCCGCTAAATTATGCTGAAGATTTTGATAACGTGGGATTGCTTGTGGGAGATGAAGAAACTGAAGTTAACGGTGCGCTAATCACCCTCGATACGCTTGAAAGTGTTATAGATGAAGCAATCGCGAAAAACTGCAATCTCATCATTAGTTTTCACCCAATAATATTCGCAGGACTAAAAAAACTGAACGGGAAAAATTACGTGGAACGCACGGTAATAAAAGCCATCCAGAATAATATTGCAATTTATGCCATTCATACTGCACTGGACAACCAGTATAAAGGGGTAAATAATATGATTGCCGAAAAACTTGAGCTGAAAAACAGGAAAATCCTTATCCCGCAGAAAGGGAGCATTAAAAAACTCACCACTTTTGTTCCCGTAGAAAATGCAGAGAAGGTGAGAAATGCGCTTTTTAAAGCCGGTGCCGGCAGCATAGGAAATTACGATAATTGCAGCTTTAACCTGAAGGGCAGCGGCAGTTTTCGCCCAAATCAAGATGCAAACCCAGCCATTGGTGAGAAAGGAAAAATACATTTTGAAGAGGAAATGCAATTAGGAATCACTTTCCCATCTCACCTGGAATCAAAAATCCTCCAGGCACTTTTCAGCAGCCATCCTTATGAGGAAGTCGCATACGAGGTAATTACTTTAGAAAACCGGCACCAGCACCTGGGAATGGGAATGATTGGCGAACTGCAAGAGGAAATATCAGAAGAAAAATTTTTAGAATCTTTAAAATCTGTTTTTAATGCTGAAGTGGTGCGGCATTCTGCATTGCGGGGCAGACCGGTAAAGAAGATTGCTGTACTGGGAGGGAGCGGCAGCTTTGCCATAGAAAATGCGAAGCGTGCCGGTGCCGATGTGTATGCAACAGCAGATCTTAAATATCACGATTTCTACAAAGCTGAAGGAAAACTTGTTTTAGCCGATATTGGACACTATGAAAGTGAGCAATTCACAAAAAATTTACTATATTCTTTTCTTAGCAAAAAAATTAGTAATTTTGCACTTATTTTAGGAGACACAAACACCAATCCAATCAAGTATATTTAACTATGGCAAAAAAAAACGATGTTACTGTAGAAGAGAAGTTAAGAGCGCTGTACGATCTTCAGTTAGTCGATTCCCGAATTGACGAAATTAGAAACGTAAGAGGCGAACTTCCTTTGGAGGTTGAAGATTTAGAAGACGAAGTAGCAGGATTGAACACACGTTTGGAAAAATTAGAGGCAGATATTGAAGTTGTAGAGAACGACATTAAGACTAAGAAAAATCTTATTGATGAAGCAAAAACTACAATAAAAAAATATTCTGAGCAGCAGAAAAATGTGCGCAATAACCGTGAATTTAATGCCCTGAGTAAGGAAATTGAATTCCAGGAGCTGGAAATAGAACTGGCCGAAAAGCATATAAAGGAATACAAAGCGCAAATTGAACAAAAGAAAGAAGTGATTGCGCAAACCCAGGAACGTTTGGACGAGAGAAAAAAACATCTTGATCATAAGAAAAATGAACTGGATGAGATTCTTGCTGAAACTGAAAAAGAAGAGCAGGCTCTAATTGATAAATCTGCTGAATATGAACAAAATATCGAGGAGCGCCTGGTAAAAGCTTATAAAAGGATAAGGACCAACGTAAAAAATGGCCTCGCCATTGTTCCGGTTGAGCGTGGCGCCTCAGGAGGTTCTTATTTTACCATTCCTCCGCAGGTAATAATGGAAATTGCAGGCCGCAAGAAAATTATTACTGATGAACATAGCGGTAGAATTCTTGTTGACGAAGATTTAGCAAGGGAAGAGCAGGAAAAAATGGATTCCCTTTTCAAGAAGTTCTAAAGAACACCTTCTTTTAAAATTTAAACTGCCTGAAAATAACAGTAGGATCCTTGATCTGAAGCAAAAATTTCCAGGCAGTTTTTTATGCCCGGCCCCCACATTCCCTGTAGCACAGGGATTAACATGACTTTTACATAATTTTTTCCTCAAAGGCTTACCTTTAATAACAGAAACAACTACTGATGAAATTAAAATTGTACAGCCTGATGTTTTTTCTTGTATTGCTTTCCTGTAAAAACAACGGAGACAATAGTGGGAATGAATTAGAAGAGAACCCGGAAAATAGTGAATATAATGCTGTAGGTCCCGGAGTTCCCGTTGAGAAAGATGAAATCTACCAGGATGAAGAAAATCCCGAAGTTTCCCGCGAAAGCAAATCATCTCCAGCCATACAGGCAGGGAATTATATAAAGATCGGAGAAAATGCAACTTCCAATTGCCATTGTTATTGCCTGGATGTAAAACTTACGGGCACTTCAACAATATGCCTGGTGGAAAATGAAATGTACATTAATTCCAGATTTGAGAAAGCCGGCGAAAGTATTAATATTTTCTACACCGGCCCTTCTGAAGAAAACAACAGCAATGAACTTCCCTGGGACCAATTCGATAAAAATGAACCCGTGGCAGTGCTAAAACCACAGGAAAACGGGAAGGTGGAACTGGATTGGAAAGGCTTCAGTATTAATGGAGAACTAGCCGTAGACTATGCTATTTACGGCAAGAAGGCGCTGGAAGGAACTTACGAAAGAAAATTATAAAAATTAAAAAGCTATGAGAAGTTTCCTGAGTATATTCTTACTCTTATTTATGTCCTGTGGAAACGGGCAAAACAATTCTGCAACCAAACCCGAAATCGCCAATGCAGAACCCGTGGAAGTTCCAGCCCAGGATGGACTGGAAAGGGCCTATTTTTCCAGCGGTTGTTTCTGGTGCGTGGAAGCAATCTACGAGAGCGTGCAGGGCGTGGAAGAAGCTGTTTCCGGCTATGCCGGCGGCCACACCAAAAATCCAACCTACGAAGAAAGCAATACCGGCCGTACCGGCCATGCAGAATCTGTTGAAGTGATTTATGATCCAGATGTTGTAGATTTCAGAACGCTTGTAAGAGTATATTTTGGATCACAGGATCCCACGCAGGTAAACGGGCAGGGCCCGGATATTGGCTCGCAGTACAGGTCTATCGTATTTTACCAGAACCAGGAACAAAAAGAAATTATAGAAGAGGTAAAAGCTGAAGTAGCAGAAAAATATGACGAACCTATCGCTGCAGAAATCCTTCCATTTCAGAAATTCTGGAAAGCCGAAGCTTACCACCAGAATTATGAAGAAAGCCATCCGGAAAATCCATATATACAGAATGTTTCTATTCCACGAATCAACAGGTTTAAAAACAAATTCCCTGAACTTTTAAAAGAAGGAGCGCATTAAGTGAAAAATGGAGTTATCGTGCAGCAAGAAGTTTAAGGATCTTTTCTTCAATTTCCTGCTGATCCCATTTTTCCTTAATATTTTCGGTTTTCATCACTTCATCCATTATCCTTCTTTGCCTTTCCCCTATAGCAAGGGCTTCAGCATAAGGACGATCTGAGAAGGTAACCCTGGAATAAAGTGGAATCCAGTTTTCAGGATGCTTTTCACCAAAACGCTTTTCTATTTTCTTCCGAAGAAGAAATTCGGGATCTGCCGTTTTCCTGCTCATTTCGATAAAGTTCTGGTAACTAAGCTCCGCAATGGCATCGGCATTTGGCTTTCTTTCCTTTTGATATGCTTTAAAAATATTCTCCCAGTCATTTTCATGCTTCTTCATCTTGTCAAAAAGAACAGAAATATCTTCAAAACCAGCATTCATGCCCTGCCCGTAAAATGGAACAATGGCATGTGCCGAATCTCCAACAAGGGCAATTTTATCATTAAAGGCCCAGGGAAAACATTTTATAGTTACCATTGCACTTGTAGGATTTTTGAAAAAGTCCCGCTTTAAATTAGAAATTTCAGCCTTGATATCGGGAAAGAATTTTTCAAAAAAATCATCTGCTTTTTCTTCCGTGGTAATGGTGTCAAAGGAATATTCCCCTTCAAAAGGCATAAAAAGTGTGCACGTAAAACTGCCATTTAGATTTGGCATGGCAATAAGCATAAATTCCCCCCGCGGCCAGATATGGAAGGAAGCATTGTCCAGTTTATGGCTGCCATCTTCATTGGCAGGAATAGTTAGCTCTTTATAACCAACATCAATAAAATGCTGGGAGTAATTAAAACGGCTCTGCCTTTGCATTTTGTGCCGGATGCGGGAGAAAGCCCCATCTGCTCCAAAAATAAGCTCAAAATCATATTCCTTCCACTCGCTCTTTTCCGTTTCCCCGGTATATAATTTTGCTTCAGGCATGTCTATATCCCAAACTTTTTCCTCAAAGCGGAATTTCACACCGGCATCTTCAGCAAGGTCAATCATCTTTCGGTTTAAGACTCCCCGGGAAATGGAGAAAATCGCTTCTCCCTCTTTTCCATACTTCTGGAAGTAAAGCGGCTTATCATTTACATGCATGGCCCTTTTGTCCAGGGGCAGCGCAAGGTTTCGGATTTCTTCCTCTATACCAACTGTTCTAAGGGCTTTCCAGCCACGATCGGACATTGCCAGGTTAATGGACCTTCCGGAAAATTCAACTTTTCTAACATCTGGCCTGCGGTCGAAAACTGTTACCTGGTGGCCGGCTTTTTTTAAATACAGCGCAAGCAGCGAACCAACAAGTCCGGAGCCAACAACTGCAATATTTTTTTGTTCCTGCATTTGCTTCTGTTCTCAGAGGATAAAGATCTCTCTGCGAAAATACTCATTAATTCTGAGATGCTTTTCCCATGGATACTTGTATGGCAACTATAAATAAGCAAAAACACCTCCTGCTTCCCGATTAACAGAATTAGATGGGTTAAAATGAATAATTATCAGCTAATAATGCTTAAATTAAAGAAATTCAAAAAACATTTACTTATGGACCAACAAAAACTGGATCAAATGCGTGCCACCCTTAGCAAACTGGAAGATATAAGGAACAGCCAGGAAAGCGTTATTGATAAAATTAACCATGTAATCACAGACCTTTTTCAGAACCCGGACAAAGACCTGGAAAACGCCATGGATGCCGCGCATCAAAAGGCATCAGACAATGTAGATGAAGTGAGGCAGGCCATTGATGCTTTTGAAATGAAGATTAATAAACTGGAAAATCAGGACTAAATTAAAAAAGCATTAACAGACATTTTTGTGAGTGATTAGTAACTTGAGGTGCATTAATCAACTAATCTTTTCATGAAACATATTACTGCCGGTGACATTAAGGGGATGGAAAAAATTTTCCGGCTTAATCTAATCAACAGCTGCACAGGATATAAATCTGCCAACCTTATTGCTACTAAATCCAGGAACAATCTAGTAAATGTGGCCGTTTTTAGTTCTGTCACCCATCTGGGGAGCGATCCCGCGCTCCTTGGCTTTGTGACCCGCCCAACCCATGTCCCCAGGAATACTTATAAAAATATAAAAGAAAGTTCCTGTTTCACGGTAAACCATGTACAAGAGAACATGATTGAAAGCGCCCATCAAACCGCCGCGAAGTATGATGAAGATGTTTCCGAATTTCAAAAAACAGGTCTTGAGGAAGAATATCTGGATGATTTTTTTGCGCCTTACGTTAAGCAGTCAACAGTAAAATTGGGCTGCAAATATCGTAATGAGTATCATATTAAAGAAAACAACACTCTGCTGGTAGTTGCGTCTATTGAACATATTTATTTTGATGAAAGCATACAGGCGCCAGATGGTTGGCTTAGACTGGATGATGCCGGTACAGTGGCAGTGAACGGGCTGGATGGCTATGCTTTGCCCAGCCTCCTCGACCGTTTTCATTATGCCCGGCCCGGGCAGGAAATAAAATCCTTCTTTAAAAATAAAAGCTCGGCTGAAAATTAAAAATTTCGTCCCGGATTCATGGCTGAAAATGAAAAAACACTTCGATTAATACTGGGAGATCAGCTCAATCACCATCATAGTTGGTTTAAGGAAGAGCAGGAAAACAAGATCTATGTTTTTATGGAAATGCGCCAGGAAACCAATTATGTGGTGCACCATATTCAGAAAATCGCTGCTTTTTTCAGCGCCATGAGAAATTTTGCAGCTTACCTGCGCAAGCGGGAACATAAGGTGCTTTACTTCAGCATTAACGATAAAGGAAATAAGCAGGACCTGGCCTTTAACCTTCAGCAACTTATCAAAAAACACAATTTTAGCAAATTTGAATATCAGCTGCCGGATGAATATCGCCTGGATAAACAGCTTGATGAAATATGCAAAAATCTAGATATTCCTTCTGAAGTTTTTGATACAGAACACTTTTTTACCAGCAGAACAGAACTAACGAGGTTCTACGAAGGCAAAAAAGAGTTGACGATGGAATATTTTTACCGCTACATGCGGAAAAAACATCACATCCTGATGCTGAACTCCAAAGACCCGGAAGGAGGAAAATGGAACTACGATAAATCCAACAGGCAAAAATGGAAAGGAGAGGCGGACATTCCTCCTGAAAAAGATTTCAGCAAAGAGATTTCCGGGATTGTGGAAGAAATTGAAGCCGCCGGAATTAAAACTATGGGCAGCATTGATGCAAAAAAATTCAGCTGGCCCACCTCCCGGGAAGAGGCACTTTCTGTCCTAAATTACTTCTGCAAAAACCTGCTGGTTCATTTTGGGGATTTTCAGGATGCCATGCATACCAAAGAAGCTTTCTTATTTCATTCCAGGCTTTCTTTTAGTATGAATTCCAAAATGATCAATCCAAGGGAAGTTATTAATTCGGTTGTAGATTACTGGCATGAGCATCATGAGGAAATTGATATCTCACAGGTAGAAGGCTTTGTAAGACAGATACTGGGCTGGAGGGAATATATGCGGGGAATTTACTGGAAAGAAATGCCAGGTTATGCGCAGAGAAACAAACTCCAAAATAAGGCTCCCCTACCGCAGTTTTACTGGACTGCAAACACAAAAATGAATTGTTTGCATCACTCTATAAAACAAAGCCTTGAAAAAGCTTATGCCCACCACATCCAAAGGCTAATGATCACTGGAAATTTTGCCCTGCTAACACAGTGCGATCCAAATGAAGTTGATGCCTGGTACCTGGGAATTTACATTGACGCCATAGAATGGGTAGAAATCACCAATACCCGCGGAATGAGCCAGTTTGCCGATGGCGGGATCGTGGCTACAAAACCATACGTGTCCAGTGGCAGCTACATCAATAAGATGAGCAATTACTGCAAAAACTGCCATTATGATGTAAAGAAAAAAACCGGCGAAAACTCCTGCCCGTTTAATAGCCTTTACTGGAATTTTCTTGATGAAAAAAGAGAATATTTTAGAGACAACCAAAGGATGAAGATGATGATGAGCCTGCTGGATAAAAAATCTTCTGAAGAAATGGAAGACATACATACCCGTGCTTTAAGTATACGGGAAAACCCGGATAATTACTAGCGGCAAGTTAAACAGGAGTTAAACTTTAACTTTTGATTGATTGATTATATAACTTCGTTAATGCAACTCGCTTAATACGCGCCTAATAGCAGTATAAGCACTTGCAAAGGACCTTTTATTAACCAATACGCGACGAAAGTTGCCTAATCCCAACAATTATGAGAGATCTAATTTGGCTTATTATCGTACTATTAATTATTGGATGGCTTATAGGCTATTTCGCCTTTCCGGATTTAGGTGCCATTATCCACATTCTTATTGTGGTGGCAGTAATTCTTATTCTGTACAAATTGTTGACAGGACGAAGGCTTTAATAATTGAACTTTCTTAAAAACCCTCTGCATTCCGGAGGGTTTTCTATTTACTAAAGAAACTTTATCTTCATTAAAAAAATTATGTGGAATTTAAAAAACAGGAAAGCTGTTATTACGGGAGGAACAAAAGGTATTGGAAAAGCAGCTGTACTGAGTTTTCTGGATTTGGGGGCAGAAGTACTTTTTACCGCCAGAAATACTGAAGAAGTACAGATATTTGAAGATGAATTAAAAGAATAAAATTTACCAGCCACTGGCATCGCTTCAGATTGTTGCCTGCAGGAAGACCAGCAAAAGCTCGTAAACTGGATTGAACAAAACTGGGGCAGCCTGGATATCCTGGTAAACAATGCCGGGATAAATATCAGGAAAAAGGCAGCAGATTATTCTGAAGAAGAGTACCGGAAGGTGCTGGAGATAAACCTTATCGCTCCCTTTCAATTAAGCCGCAAATTATATCCATTCCTTAAACAATCAGGAAATTCCTCTATAATTAACGTAGCCTCTTCAGCAGCAATACAGGATGTGGGCACGGGTGCCCCTTACGCCATGTCTAAAGCAGGCTTATTGCAGCAAACACGTAGTCTGGCGGTGGAATGGGCTAAAGACGGGATAAGGGCGAATGCCATGTCACCCTGGTTTACGGAAACACCACTTACAAAAACTTACCTTGAGCAACAGGAAAAGATAGCACCTATTCTACGGCGCACTCCACTTAAAAGGATTGCCCGGGCAGAAGAAATGGCCGCTATTATCTCATTTTTAGCAATGGATAAATCTTCCTATATCACAGGACAAAACATTGTTGCCGATGGTGGTATGAGTATAAATGCTATTTGATAAGTTTAATTTGCTACCTTTAGATGAAAACAATGTTGCAAAGCGCAGTAAAAATCCTTTAAAATGAAAAACCTCCTCATCTTCACTTTACTGATAATCCTGGCCACGGGATGTAAAAATAATAACAACGGAGATTCGGTTGCTTCTGCAGAAAGACCAGCTATTGCCCGTGAAATTGCAAAAGCCAATGGACTGGATAAATTTAATGATGTAGAGCAAATTAATTTCACCTTTAATGTTAAGGTCCAGGATAGTCTAAGATCACAACGGAGTTGGCAGTGGAAACCAGAAACCGATGAAGTTACACTTACCGAAAATAATACTTCCACAACCTATAAGCGGGACGGGGAGCTTAACGAAGATGAAAAGAGCGCAGATCAAAAATTTATAAACGACACCTATTGGCTGCTTTTCCCTTATCAGTTGGTATGGTCTGATGCTGATATTTCTAAAGAAGAAAATGCCACCGCTCCTATAAGCGGTGAAAAAATGGACAAGCTTACCGTTTCCTATACCGGAGATGGCGGATATACTCCCGGCGACACTTATGACATTTACTATGATGATGACCTGATTTTACGGGAATGGGTTTACAAAGCAGCGGACGGCAACAGGGAAATGGCTACTACCTGGGAAAATTACGAGGACTTTAACGGACTGAAAATAGCAAAAAACCACAAGTCTCCTGATGGCAGTTTTGAGCTTTTCTTTGATGATATTGCTGTAAAATAAACTTCAGATATAACAATATCACCTAAAAAACCCTATCAGGTATTAACTATGAATTTCCGTAATGCCTCTTTTTAAGATCTGACCAAAATTATAAACATCTTCAAATGAACAGTAAAAAGGTGCCGGTGCCAGGCGGATCACATTTGGCTCCCGCCAGTCAATATATACTCCATTCTTCATAAGATAATTAAAGAGCTCCCGACCTTCTCCATGTAGAAAAACAGAAATCTGCGTCCCTCGTTCGTTTTGATTTGAAGGTGTAATTACTTCAAAAGTGCTGTCTACTTCTTTATCTATTTCATGTAGTACAAATTCCAGGTACGCCACAATTCTATTTCTTTTCTTAATCAAGGCCGGCATTCCCACCTCATCAAACATTTCCAGCGAAGCCAGGTATGGAGCAAGCGCCAATACGGGGGCATTGCTTATTTGCCAGGCATTGGCATCTGGCTCGGGTTGAAACTCAGGTTCCATAAGGAAACGGCGGTCTTTATTATGTCCCCACCAGCCTTCCATCCGGGGCATATCTTTTATATTATGATATTTTTCATTTATAAAGCAACCGGAAGCATTTCCCGGCCCGGAATTCATATATTTATAACTGCACCAGGCGGCAAAATCTACATTCCATTCACTTAATTTTAGTTTTACATTTCCGGCGGCATGCGCCAAATCCCAGCCCACTATTGCACCGGCTTCATGGCCAGCTTTGGTTATGCTTTCCATATCAAACACCTGCCCGGAATAGTAATTTACCCCGCCAATAAGTACCAGCGCCAGCTCCTCTCCCACCTCTTCTATTTTCTTCAGGATATCTTCTGTACGGAAATTGTTTTCACCTTCCCTTTTCCTTACTTCCACTATAGCTTCTGAAGGTTGATAACCATGCAGCCTAACCTGGCTTGACAACATATATTGATCACTGGGAAAAGCTTTTTCTTCACATAAGATTTTGAACCTTTTTCCTGAAGGGCGGTAAAATGAAACCATCAGCAAATGAAGGTTTACTGTTAAAGTATTCATTACAGTTACTTCAGAAGCTTTCGCCCCAACAATTTTCGCCAGTTTTCCTGAAAACCGCTCATGATAATCCCACCAGGATTTTTCAGCACGAAAATGTCCTTCCACTCCTAAATTGGCCCAATCCTGCATAATCTCATTTACATAATTTTTTGCGGTCTTCGGCTGCAGGCCAAGGGAATTACCAACAAAATAAATCACGTCCTTTCCATTTACCTGCGGAAAGATAAACTGATGGCGATACTTGGCTAATTCATCTTCAGAATCCATTTTCCTGGCGATTTCCAGGCTGTTTTCAAACTTCATATTGTGCGGTTTTCGGTAAAAATACAATTTCAGGAATAAATTAGCCATTGAAATTGCAGAACCAATTTACGTAGCTTTGTAAAAAATGATCTTATGGATTTTCTACCTCGGGATATAGAAGAATATATAACGCAACATTCCCAAAAAGAGCCGGAATTTTTAGCTAAACTTAACCGGGAAACACATCAAAAAATTCTACAACCCCGTATGCTTAGCGGCCATTACCAGGGAAGGGTACTTAGCCTTTTGTCCAAAATCATTAGGGCTCAATGCATTTTAGAAATAGGGACCTATACAGGATATTCCGCTTTAAGCCTTGCGGAAGGACTTCCCGAAAATGGCATTTTACATACTATAGATATAAATGAAGAGCTTTTCGATTTTCAGAAAAAATATTTTGATGCCTCGCCATACCGGGAGAAAATAAAACAGTACCTGGGAAATGCTGTAGAAATCATCCCGGAGATTGAGGATAATTTCGACCTGATTTTTATAGATGCCGATAAACCCAATTATCCTGCATATTTCGAAATAATTATAGAGAAACTTAATCCCGGAGGTGTTATTCTTTCTGATAATGTTCTTTGGAGCGGAAAGGTTGTGAAAGATATAAAACCAGATGATGAATCTACAATGGCTTTGTTGAAGTATAATAAAATGCTGGCCACAGATGAACGTATTGAAACTGTTATTTTACCTATAAGGGATGGCCTTACCTTAAGCAGAAGAAAATAAACAGAATACTAGATATAAAAACGTTTACCCGATTTTTGGTAGAGCCAGAAGAAAATATGCGCCATAATTACCCCTACCAGAGCTCCAACTAAAATGTCGCCGGGATAATGTACGCCCACAAATATCCTACTGAGTACAAAAATTATAGGCCAGATGTAGGCCAGGAAGATCCAGTTGGATTTCTCTTTTAGGGCTAAAACAATAAAAGTTACTGCTGCAAAAGAAGTAGAAGCATGCCCCGAAAAAAAACTGTAGTTAGTGGGTTCCTGTAAAATACGAATAACCTCCACCAGGTCCGGAGTATTATTAGGACGCAACCTAAGCGCTATCCCCTTTACAACATTTGTGAATCCCCAGGTGGTAAAAACTGCGGCAAGCAGGAAAAGTGAGGTTAAAACAGCCTTTCTCCAATGAAAAGAAAGGAAGAACAATGCGAAAAATAAGATATGAAGTGGAATCCAGTGTTCGGGTTGGGTAACAAAGATCCAGAAATCATCATAAGACTCAACTCCCAGACTGTTCAAATAAATAAATAATTCCCTATCCCACTGTTTTAATTGTTCCAACATCTATAAAAGCGGATTAAAATCTACGCTTTACCGATCCGGTTATTTCATCTATATCCTCTTTCACCTTATCAATCTCCCCTTTGATGTCTTTGGACAGATTTTTATCTATGCCCTGTTTTTCAGCGCTTCGCTGAATTTCACTCTTGATATCGTTAGATGCATTGCGGAGTGTTTTCATTCCCTGCCCAAGGCCTCGGGCAATTTCCGGAATTTTATCAGCTCCAAATACCATTACCAGAATAAACATTATAAAGGCAATTTCAGCTCCGCTGATGAATAATGGAAGTATCAACATAACACAACAAATATAAATACAAATATCACGAAAAAAGAAGCCGACTCGTTAAAGTCGGCTTAAATTATTTTTAGTCTTCTGCACTGGCTTTAAATTCTTCAAATTGATTTTTGGTTTCATCTTTTGGCCAGGCATTATTGCTAAGATCTACATCTGCTGTTTCCAAATCGGGATCTATCACAATTTTTGTAATTTCCCTACTGCTTGGAATAACTTTGCTAACTTCAGCATTATTCTTTCTCCAGATTTGAACAGGATAAGTGATTTTTTCTGAAGTCCCATCAGCATAAGTAATCTCTACAATAAGTGGCATTATCAAACCTCCCGGCTTTTCAAAAGTTACCTGGTAGAAATACTTAGGAGCATTAAGGTTTTTTCTTTCTTCCTCGCTAAAGTTATCCATAACAAACTCCTGAAGGGTAGAAGAACTCTCCAGCATGCTTTTCTCCTTCAGGTCCTTGCTAAACTCTGGGTCGTCTTCCTTTACAACATAAAGGGCCTCTACTTCTGAAGGAGAAGCATTATAATAACGCTCCAGCATTTCTTTACCTGCTTCAGTAGGAGTATCTGTAATATAATATTTGTTTACTTCCTTAATACCGAGATCTACATTATCTGTAGAATAGAACCAGCCTCTCCAGAACCAGTCCAGGTCTATAGCCGAAGCGTCTTCCATAGTCCTGAAGAAATCCTCCGGGGTAGGATGTTTAAACATCCACCTGTGTGCGTAAGTGCTGAAAGCATAATCAAAAAGTTCACGCCCCATCACAGTTTCACGCAGAATATTTAAAGCTGTTGCCGGTTTTCCATAGGCATTGTTCCCTAACTGGTAAACTTCTTCGGGATTAGACATAATGGGCGCGATAAATTCCTGATTGCCTTTCATATAAGGTACAATTTTATGCGGCTGGCCCCTTCTGGAAGGATAATTTTCCTGTGGCGCGATTGCCTCAGGATACCGTTCTCCAAATTCCTGCTCTGCCATGTACTGCACAAAAGTATTTATACCTTCGTCCATCCAGCCCCACTGGCGCTCATCACTGTTCACGATCATTGGGAAAAAGTTATGTCCAACTTCGTGGATGATCACGCTCATCATCCCAAACTTAACACGATCGCTATAATTGCCATTTTCATCGGGGCGGCCATAATTCCAGCAGATCATCGGGTATTCCATTCCCTGGTTCTTCGCATTTACTGAAACTGCTTTGTGGTAAGGATATTGGAAAGTATGGTTGGAATAACTTTTTAAAGTACTCGCAACCACCCTGGTGGACCATTGTTCCCAAAGTGGGTTTCCTTCTTTTGGATACAGGGAAACAGCCATAACCTTTTTGCCCATTACATCTGTAGCCATCATGTCCAGGATAAATTTTCTAGATGTGGAAAATGCGAAATCACGAACCATATCGGCTTTATAGTGCCATGTCTTTGTTTTGTTTGTAGATCCATTTTCTGCTTTTTCAGCTTCTTCAGGAGTAACAATAAGCACAGGCTTGTCATAAGAATTTCTGGCTTCTTCATATCGCCTCATCATTTCTCTTGAATATACTTCTTTGCGGTTTTGAAGTTCACCTGTAGCCTCCATAACATGGTCTGCAGGTACAGTAATATTCACATCATAAGAACCAAAAGGAAGGGCAAATTCCCCGCTTCCCCAAAACTGCATATTCTGCCATCCTTCCACATCGTTATAAACGGCCATTCGTGGAAAGAATTGGGCAATTACATATGCCCGGTTATCATCTTCAGGAAAATATTCGTATCCTGAACGTGCACGGTTAGTCACGTGGTTATTGATGTTATAATTCCATTTAATGCTAAAGCTGTAATCTTCTCCAGATTTCAATGGCTGCGGCAAATCTATACGCATCATGGTTTGATTGATGGTATATTTTAGCGCATTACCATCTTTAGACACTTCCATGATATTGAACCCGCCATCAAAGGGTTTCTTAAGATATCTCTCTGAAAATCTTGATGGAGTGGCTACAGGTGAAAGACCTTCGCTATCTCTTTGCAGAGCAGGAGAATTCTTCTCCCTGATATTTTGATCTAACTGCACCCACAAATATTCCAGTTCCTGGGGAGAGTTGTTATGATAAGTGATAGTTTCCTCTCCAGACAACATGGTGTTCTCATCATCAAGCACCACATCTATCTTATAATCTGCCTGATTTTGATAATATGCCGGCCCCGGAGCACCCGAAGCAGTTCTATATTGATTTGGAGTGGCAAACTCCATATACATTTGCCGGAATTTGTTCTCGTTCGTATGACCTTCCTGTCGTTCCTGTTGCTGGGTTTCCTCCCCGTTATCCTGGGCGTAAACTCCGGCAAACAAGAACATAAAAAGCGCCGAACACACTAATTTTGTTGTTTTCATTAAGTAAGATTTAATTAAAGATTGCTAAAAGTAACCAATTTCCTTTTTTCTGAAAATTAATCCTGGAAATTTATAGTCCCCATCTCCCTGTCAAGTTCGAGTAAGAGACTTTTAATCTCATCTCCCACCTCTACATGCACCACGTTTTTCTGCTCACTGTAGAGGTCGGTCAAAATTGCATTAGTTACGGTAACCTGATGAAAAGGAGGCACGCCTTCCACTTCTATGTAAAGCACCAGCTGGTCCTCCTCATATTCTTTGCCCAGGTAATGAAGTTCCAGTTCTTTTCCGTCTACAGAAATTTGAAGTTTTTGGGCAAGATATTTTGCGATTGTCTCCTTAACATTCCCCTCTTCCTTCTCGTGAGAAAGGCTAAGATGAGTGCCGTATCTTTTGTTCAGAACTTTTTGAATATCATCAATAAAAACCCTGCTGATAATCTGGAAAGTTCCTGGATCTTCTTTGTAAGCTATTTCAGTAACACTAACATAAAATTTATGCTTTTCAGCAGAAAAAGAAGAGAACGCTAAAAAGCAAGTAAGGAGGACTGCAAATTTCTTCATTCAGTTTTTTGGGTAAAGCTAATCAAACTTCAGTCCAAATCCTGAAGATCCAGGAATTCGCTGGCATGTTTTTTCAAGAACTGCATAAATTCCAGTTCCATCCCCTCTTCAAGATAGGGTTTCAGGCTATAAGTTTCAGCACAATAATAAAGATAGTTCATGATCATGGATTCCTTTAAATTCAATTCTTCGAGATAATAAGAGGCGGGGGCGATATCCCTCGCCTTCTCTACGAGGGCGTACAGTTTTTCATTTTCCCTCAGCTTTTTCAGCATTTTTATCTCCCCGTTCAGGTGGCCTAATAACAAATCTACAGGGCTACCTCCATAAACTGTCATTTTTCTTTCGCTAAGCGTTCTCTCCCTTACATTACGTCTTTTTAAACCATAATTTGGCACCTCATTCACCTCAATATCACCTATATCCCCGGCTAGGTTTCCTGTAAGGGAAATGTTGCTGATTTTAACTTCGTCCAGTTCGGTGAGGCCCGGCAGGAGTTCAACTTCGAGGTAAGCGGCTTCAAAAGTAAGGGCTGTAATCACCACTTCCAGCTTTTTGTATTGTATGGCAGAAAATTCGAGCGTATCCCCTTTTCGCACCCTGATGGAAAAATTTCCAGAAGCTGAATTTATGGTTCCCGTACCGGTATTTTTATTGATAATGTTAATAAAGCTGCCATCCAGCGAATCGTTAAGGATTTTCCCCTCAAGCAGGATACTTTCCTGGCCATACATGAGAACAGGAAACAGAAACAGAAAGCCAACAAAAAAGGTTTTGAAATTTCTGAATAGAAATAGCCGAACTTTAGAAGTAGTGATCAAACCGAAAAATTCCTTCATACTTTATTTTATTCTGAAGCGCGCAATTTGAGAAATTCCACGGCATATTTTTGATAAAATTCCAGCAGGTCCAGTCTCTTTTCATCTTTCAGCAAATACTTTAACTGATGGTTTTCGGCGCAATAGTAGACGAAATTCACTATTTGCTCCTCCGGAATTTTAAGGTCTTTCACAAAGAAATTCACAGGAAAAGCTGCGATTCCCTGCTCTACCAGCCCCTGCAGTTTCTCATTTGCCACAATTTTTTTCAGCTTCTTCGTCCTGCCGGAAATGGCATTTAGCAATGGATCCAAACCTACGGCGCCACCACTGCCCGTAAAGCCAGGATTCCATGAAGAGGCCGTGTGCAGCCGACGCTCTGCCGCCGTAATAGGCTCCCGATTCAAATTAGGAATTCCAAAATCTGAGATAGTATAATTATCCATACTGCCGATGTCGGCGCCCAAATCTCCGCTCAGGGTGATATTACTGATTTTAACCTCGTCCAGTACATTTACACCCGGGATAAGTTTTACCTCCAGATATCCAGATTCCATCAACAAAGGAGTTACGGCTATTTCCAGTTTTTCATACTGAATAGACGAGAACAGCAGCGTATCATTTTCCCTTACCTTTATCTGGAATTCTCCTGAAGAAGAATTTATAGTTCCCGTTTTCAGGGTCTTATTGATTATATTAATAAAAGCACCTTGCAAAGAATCATTAATAATTTTTCCTTTAAGCTGAACGGGGTCCTGTGAAAATGCTGAAAATGAAGAAATAAAAAGGAAGGCTAAAAGTAAATTTTTCAGCATAAAAATGGTTGATTGACAGATTATTGTGGTTGGTGGCTATACATCTCTTTTTGTTCAAAAAGGTACTGCATAATTTCCAGCTCATTACTGTTCTCAAGCATTTGCTGGGTAAAACCATTATCAATAACGTAAAAAATGAAGCTGCTCGTATGTGCTCTCTCTAGATTTAAAGATTCTACATAAAAATTTTCTCCCATTTTGTAGAATAATTCATCTGCCAGTTCTTCCCTGGAAAGCTTCCTGGATTTTTCCTCTTTTTCACCAAAAAGACCAAAAACAGATTTAAAAATGTTTACAAAATTAAGCCCCTGGAAATCACTTGCAGTTTTATTCCCCATTGCATCATTACGTACATAATTGGCTTTATACCGTTGGGGCATACTCGCCAGATTGCGCATTTCTATATTAGAAACCATATTCATGCGGGTATCCATAGTACGAATTCGATTCACATCCACTTCCACAATCCCGCTTAGGTCCGAAAGCCTTACTTCTGGCAGGTCATTTACTGCCCGGTTCAGGTTAACCGTCATGGTGCCCAGTTCAGCAAGATGTTCAGACATTACAATAGTAAAAGCTTCAAACTGCACCGCTGAAAAAATTAAACTATCTCCCCGCCTTGCCAAAATCGCAAAATCACCTTCTGCATTGGTCGCAGTACCACGACCGGCATTTTTATTAAAAATCGTAATTCCTCCTACCTCATCACCCGGCGGGACCAGTACGCTGCCATTTATTATTTCTCGCGGTGCCTGGGCAAAACCGTTAAGAGCAATACCGAAAAAAACAAAAAGAGATAGAAAGAAAGAAAATTTATTCATTATATACTTTAGGCGCAGATTTTTCCAATGGACCTTCTCTTAATCTGCGGAATTTTAAAAAAATATTATTGAAGATAATAAAGAAACAATTATCTTCCTTACCAAAGGCTTCAGCAAGAGGAAATTTTTGTTAAAAAACCTAATTCGCTACTTTTACAAAAACATATTTTATGATTAATGCTATCTTAGCGAGCACTTCTACTTTGCATGGAGAAGATTACCTGCAATATCTTATTCCGGAGATAAAAGAATTGTACAAAAACATTTCTGAAGTAATCTTTATTCCCTTTGCCCGTCCCGGGGGATTAACACATGATGAATATACAGCGAAAGCCGCTGAAGCATTTGAAAAAGCCGGATTGCAGTTGAAGGGTATACATGAGTTTTCCACCCCTGAAGAGGCATTAAGAAATACCGGCGGAATTTTTACAGGTGGCGGCAATACTTTTTTACTGGTTTCTGAACTCTACAGGAATAAACTTATGCAACCTCTAAGGGAAAGTATTCTGCATGGCGCGGCTTATCTTGGCACCAGCGCAGGGACCAATATTGCAGGACTTAGCATGCAAACCACCAATGACATGCCCATAATATATCCTCCAAGTTTTAAAACCCTGGGGATCATCCCTTTTAATATAAACCCTCACTATTTAGATCCCGATAGTAATTCTACTCATAAAGGAGAAACCCGGGAAACGAGAATTAAAGAATTTCATAATTTAAATTCACCACCAGTGGTAGGATTGCGGGAAGGAAGCTGGCTACAAATTGCCGATAATAAAATATCGTTAAAAGGAAAGCTGTCTGCCAGAATTTTTGAAAAGGAAAAAGTACCTTACGAAACAGACACAGGGAGCGACCTCTCCCATTTGAATTAATTATGGATTACCAGAATATTCTCAATACCATTCACAGTGACATGAACTATCGTGATGTTGGGGGCAAAGTCGCTTCCTACATCCCGGAATTGGCCAAAATCGATCCCAGAAAATTTGGAATGCACTTGTACTGCGGGGAAAACCGCCATTACGGCTTTGGAGACAGCGAGGAAAAATTTTCCATTCAAAGTATTTCCAAGGTTTTTACGCTTTGTATGGCTATGAACATAATGGGAGAAGACCTTTGGGACCGGGTAGATGTGGAACCTTCAGGAAATCCTTTTAATTCGCTTACGCAGCTGGAACAGGAAAACGGGATTCCCCGTAACCCTTTTATCAATGCAGGTGCGTTGGTAATTTCAGACATACTGGTAGACCATCTGAAAAATCCCAAGGAAGAACTGCTTGCTTTTGTGCGGAAAATAACCGGTGATTCAGATATCAACTACGACAATACAGTGGCTTCTTCAGAAAAATCTACGGGATTTCGCAATATTGCCCTGGTAAATTATATGAAGGCCCTGGGCAATATTAAATGTGAAGTAGAGCCTATTGTAGATTTTTATTTTCATCAATGTTCCCTTGCCATGTCCTGCAGGCAATTAGCCAAAGCTTTCATGATTTTTGCAAATAAAGGCAGGATCCTTGAAACCGGCGAAGAAATTATGAGGCCGGAAGTCGTAAAGCGTATAAACGCCTTAATGCAAACCTGCGGATTCTATGATGAAGCTGGCGAATTTAGTTTTGAAGTGGGGCTGCCCGGCAAAAGTGGCGTAGGCGGCGGGATTGTGGCAATTCATCCAGAGCGTTATTCGGTAGCAGTATGGAGCCCGATCCTTAATGAAAAAGGCAATTCCGAATTGGGCATGAAAGCCCTGGAACGATTAACAACCCTTACCGGCGTCTCTGTATTCTAGAAAAAAACAACAAATAAAAAATGCCTCCTGTTTTCACAGAAAGCATTTTCCTATAAATTGAACACTGTTGTATATTAAAGCGCTGCTACGTGCTTAGTCAATTTTGACTTAAGGTTAGAGGCTTTATTATCGTGAATAATATTTTTCTTTGCTAATTTGTCTACCATAGAAATCACAGAAGGCAATAAAGTTTCAGCTTCTTCCTTCCCGGCTTCCTTCAGTTTTTTAATCGCATTCCTTGTAGTTTTGTGTTGGTAGCGGTTTCTAAGACGCTTAGCCTCATTACTACGGATTCTCTTTAACGATGACTTGTGATTTGCCATTACAAATTCTTTTTAATTATTTTTTTAAAGTAGTCCGTAGGGGAATCGAACCCCTGTTACCAGGATGAAAACCTGGCGTCCTAACCCCTAGACGAACGGACCATTAGATATTTCAAATTTAAGCTTTTCAGCTTAGCTCAGGCACGAATAATCTTTTTGCACCTCTTGTAGTCCGTAGGGGAATCGAACCCCTGTTACCAGGATGAAAACCTGGCGTCCTAACCCCTAGACGAACGGACCATTTTTTGCTTAATTGCGGATGCAAAAATACAACTATTTTTGAATGCTGCAAATGTCCAACAAAAAATTTTAAAAAATTAATATGCCTTTGCGAAAAGCACTCTCTGGGAAGAAGGTTTCCCGGTAAGCACGCAGCTCCCTTCTTCTTTCTCCTGATTAAATGGCACACAGCGAATTGTAGCTTTTGTGAGGTCTTTTATCTTGTTTTCAGTTTCAGAAGTACCATCCCAGTGCGCCGAAATAAAGCCTCCTTTTTCCTTCAAAACCTTTTTGAATTCATCAAAAGAATCTACCTTGGTAATGTGGCTATCCCTGTAATCTCTTGCTTTATTGAATAAGCTCTCCTGGATTTCAACCATTAATGCATTCACCTTTTCCACCACCTCTTCCTGCTTTACAAATTCTTTGGTCAGAGTATCTCTTCTGGCAAGTTCCACTGTTCCCTTCTCCAAATCTTTAGGTCCAATAGCCAGCCTTACCGGCACACCCTGCAGCTCATATTGGGCAAATTTCCAGCCCGGCTTTTGCGTATCGCGGTCATCATATTTTACGGAGATTCCTTTCGCTCTTAAATCGGCAGCCATTTTACTGGCAACTTCAGAAATTTGCTCCAGTTGCTCGTCCCCCTTATATATAGGAACAATAACCACCTGAATTGGCGCAAGTTTAGGAGGCAAAACCAATCCGTTATCATCACTATGTGTCATGATAAGCGCTCCCATAAGCCTGGTGGAAACCCCCCAGGAAGTTGCCCAGACATGTTCCAGATTTCCTTCTTTTGAAGCGAATTTTACATCAAAGGCTTTTGCAAAATTTTGGCCAAGGAAATGGGAAGTACCGGCCTGTAAGGCTTTTCCATCCTGCATTAAAGCTTCTATGCAGTAGGTCTCTTCAGCCCCCGCGAAACGTTCATTTTCGGTTTTGCTTCCTTTAACCACCGGTATAGCCATAAACTCTTCAGCAAAGGTGGCGTAAATATCGTTCATCTGCATAGCTTCATCTAAAGCTTCCTGTTTCGTGGCATGCGCGGTGTGCCCTTCCTGCCATAGAAATTCGGCCGTACGCAGGAAAAGCCGTGTCCTCATTTCCCAGCGCACCACATTGGCCCATTGATTAATAAGTATAGGCAGGTCCCGGTAAGACTGCACCCAGTTTTTATAGGTGTTCCAGATAATCGCTTCAGAGGTTGGCCTTACCACCAGCTCCTCTTCGAGCTTGGCTTCGGGATCCACCACCAGTTTCCCGGGATCATCGGGATTGTTCTTTAATCGATAGTGAGTTACCACTGCACATTCCTTGGCAAAACCTTCGGCATTTTTTTCTTCAGCTTCAAAAAGATTTTTAGGAACAAAAAGGGGGAAATAGGCATTCTGGTGCCCTGTTTCTTTAAACATCCTGTCCAGCTGGGCCTGCATTTTCTCCCAGATCGCGTAACCGTAAGGTTTTATAACCATACATCCACGAACAGCAGAGTTTTCGGCTAAATCTGCTTTTACAACCAGTTCATTATACCATTTTGAATAGTCTTCTGCTCTCGTGGCTAGTTTCTTCCCCATTATAAGTTATTTGGCATAAAACTTGTGAATTAGTTAACACAGGTTAAATACTCTGTTAGTTAGCGCAAAACTAACTATTTTTGTAATGTTCAACAATAAAATACAAGCTAATGATACGCAACTATAACTTTATTAAAAAGCTCCCCTTTTTCATGGCTCCTGTATTTTTGCTATTGTTAGCATCCTGCGGTTCTTATGAGTATTCCGGTTATGGAAATGACGGAATATATGGAGATGCGAATCCCGGAAATCAAGATGATAGAAGAACCGGCAACCGATTGGAGCAATATGCAAAAAAGGAGCAGAGCAATACTAATAGCGCCTACTATAAGAACCTTTTCGCTGAAAAATCGCAAATGTACCAGGATGCCCTGGACGGCGCGATATTTACAGATGTGGAGAGTTATTCTTCAACTGAAGGACAGGAGGGCGAATACTACGACGATTCTGTAGCTTATACCGGCGGTTACGCTCCCTGGGGTGAAGACCCGGATGAGTACACTATCAATTTCTACAACAATAACTACGGCTATGGCTTTTATAATCCTTACCGTTGGGGTTGGGGCTATGGCTCCCCTTACTACGGGTACGGCTATGGATACGGAGGTTACTGGGGTTACCCTTCTTATTACGGCAACTTCTGGGGGCCATCATGGAGAGTAAGCTTCGGAAACCCGTTTTGGGGCCCTTCCTTTGCATATAGCTATGGATACAGCGGGTTCTTTAACCCTTACTTTTTCAATGGTTACGGATACTACCCTCATTACGGAGGTTATTATGGACACCGATATAACAGAAATGATGTGGCATACAGCACAGGCAGAAGAAACGCAACTTCGTCTTACTCCGGCAGGAGCAACAGAAGCTATTCTGATGCCAGCAGTGGAAGAAACTCTTCTTACTCCAGAAGCATAAGGGAAATAAGAAGCAACAGAAGCTCCGATTATCGAAATTCAAGAAGCAGATCGGTAAGATCTTCTGACAATTCCAACATATACAGCAGAAGCACCCAACGTTCCGCTACAGTAAGAGAAAACAGGGGGAGCGTAAGAAGCAATTCTTATGAGCCAAGCACAAGAAGAAGCACCAGCACAAGTTCTGGTGTAAGAACTTCTTCCCCCACTAGAAGCAGTGGTTCTGTTAGAAGTTCCAGCAGTTCTTCGAGAAGCAGCTCCGGAAGCCGTAGTTCTGGCGGAGGACGCTCTTCTTCCAGAGGTGGACGCGGATAATCCCTACTTCACTCCATGAAATTTCAAACAACTATAACCGACCTTACAGTCAAAAACTGTAAGGTCTTTTATAAAAAATAAACTTCAAATAAAATACAGCTATGAAAAAGCTATTATTAATATTAACTGTAGGACTATATAGCGCTTTTACCGCAACTGCTCAAACCACCGTTGACGCCTACAGATACTCTTCGGAAGAACTTTCTGGTACCGCCCGGTATCAGGCTATGAGTGGCGCTTTTGGAGCGCTGGGCGGAGATCTTTCGGCTTTAAGTGTTAACCCTGCGGGATCTGCGGTTTTTCTAAACAGTTTTGCCAGTTTTACTGCCAGCAGAAGAAGTTCTGAAAACGAGGTAGGCTATTTTAACCAGTATAATTCTAACGAAAATTCAGATTACAATTTCTCCCAGGCAGGAGGAGTCCTTGTTTTTAACGGTAATAATGATGGTAACTGGAGAAAATTCACACTTGGTGTGAATTACACCGAAACCAATAATTTTGACGATAATTTTATAGCCTCCGGAGTAAACAGTAGATCCATCGATAATTATTTTCTTGGATATGCCGAAGGTGTTCCACTGGATTTACTGGAAACTGTAGAAGATGAATCTGTTGCCGACCTTTACTCTTACCTTGGAGAAAATTATGGCTATGGAGAACAACAGGCTTTATTGGGCTATCAGGGATATATCATCAATCCGGTAAGCAATGAACTTGAGAACACATCTTACACTTCTGCTATTGCAGGTAACACTTTTAATCAGCGCTACTCCTTTGCTTCCACAGGGTTGAATGGAAAACTGTCTTTCAACTTCGCAACCCAATACCAGGATTTTCTTTATTTGGGAATTAACCTGAACAGCCATTTCCTGAATTATGATAGCTCCAGTATTTTTACAGAATCCAACAATAATACGGGAAGTGAAACAAACTATGTGAATTTTCAAAACCGACTAAGCACCACCGGAGACGGATTTTCCCTGCAGGTTGGTGCCATTGCAAAAGTAGGAGAGATGTTAAGAATTGGAGCCGCTTACGAATCTCCAACCTGGTACAACATTAGAGAAGAAGCAGCACAAAGCCTGGAAACAGACAATGCCACTGAAGGAACTTCAATAATAAATCCAGGTATTGTTAATGTTTATCCTGATTACACCCTGCAAACTCCCGGAAAGTTAACGGGTAGTGCAGCCGTTTTGTTTGAAACAAGAGGATTAGTAAGTTTTGATTATTCTTACAAGGATTATACTACTATGGAATTTCGCCCGGAAAATGATATTGATTTTGAAATCCAGAACAGGAATATCGAGGACAACTTTAGAGCAGCTTCCTCTTACCGTTTGGGTGGAGAATACAGGTTTAATAATTTGAGCCTGCGCGCCGGGTACAGATTTGAAGAAAGCCCTTATGCAAATGAAACAACAGTGGGAGAGTTAACCGGATATTCAGGTGGATTGGGTTACAACTTTGGGACGGTAAAACTGGACCTGGCCTACAGCCGCGCGGAATATTCCACCGCCACTCCTTTGTTTAATGTAGGATTAACTGATGCCCCGGAGATTGACAGGAACCTCTCAAATTTTGTCCTTTCCCTTAGCTTCGGACTCTAAACCTATATTGTACCAAAAAAAATAGAGCGCCTGGTTAGCGCTTTATTTTTTTACCTAATTAAACTAAAGTGACCACTGTATTCATTTAATTCCCCATTTTCTTCGTTCAGAAATTTTATTTTGAACCAGTAATCATCTGCCGGCATATTTCGGCCATTAAAGGTGCCGTCCCAACCTGACCCATTGGGTGAAATTTGTTTAAGCAATTTTCCATAACGGTCAAAAATATAAAGCCCCTCTACTTCCAAATCATCAGCAAAAACCAAGTTCCAGGAATCATTATAACCATCTGAGTTAGGAGTGAAAAATCTCATGTAGCCTAACAAATCAAAACTTCGAGATGCTGTTGCTCCACAGCCATTTATATCTCTTGCATTCACCATATGCGTTCCAGGCTGTACCTCTTCAAACACATTGCCGGATTGCCAGTTGCCATTGTCCAGCTGGTATTCATATTCGGTTTCATTCCCGGGACCGGGTACAGCTTCCGCCGTAACAATATAACCTCCGTCAAAGTCACTTCCAGTTATTTGCACAAGCACTTCAGCCGGTGCAGAAAAATATTCCAGGCTGGTTTGGTAAGTACGGGTACAACCTGTCCCGTTATCAGTTAACACCAAACTAACTTCATCAGACGTTGGAATAGTATTTAAAGTTAAAACAGGATTAGTAGATATAAGCGAACTTCCCTGGAACCATTCATAAGAATATTGCGAACCAAGATCTGAACCCATAATTATATTATTCAGCAGGTTGCCCTGGCCGTCTGTACACACCGCGGTTATTTCTTCCAGACCGGGATCGTCAAAATTAAAATTGATAATTTCAAAAGAAATAGTTTCAGATTTACATCCACTTTGCTGCCCAACCACATTAGCAAAAACTTCAGCATTACCACCCCATTCATAAGCCTGCGGAGTATTAATTGCCTGCCCTTCTTCAGCCGCCTCTTCAGTCTCGTAATAAATAACCTGATAATTTTCCTGTGCAGAATTTCCGGATAAAATAGCAGCATTAGCCTGGGTTAAATCTACGCTACCTTCCTCTGTGGCACATGCTACAAAATTTTGCGGCAAAGCAGCTACCGGTTCATTATAGAAAGAGACATTAACATCATCCTGCGCTGTACTCCCGTCACTAGAATCTGTTACCACCACCCGATAATTTCCATCTGCCGTAACTTCCAGGGTTGGATCTGTCTCCCCTGGAATGAGATTATAATTTCCCGCATTTTCATCATACATATACCATTCATAATCTGTAGCTTCATCAGACGAGCCATCTAAAACTATGCTATTCTCTCCACAAACCACCCGGTCTTCACCAAGGGCACTTTCAAGAATACTACAATCTGTAGCACCGGCGCCGGGCTGACTGCTATTTGTTTGTTGAAGGCTTATATAACCCTGGGACCTGGAAAAGTTTGTAATAAGCACAACATAAATATCCCCGGCCTGGGCATTACTAATGGTAAGATTCTCCCTTGCCGCTTCCGAATAACTGCAGGAAACCATATTGCCGGAGCTAAGAGCGGTATTGTTACAATAATCATCCTCTCTGTCAAAAGGCCCCCAGGCTATATAATCTACATCCAGCTGTGCACCCGTCCCATCCTGATTTTGAAACTGGGAAATCATAAAACTTAAATTCCCTGAACTTTCTATCTGCAAAAAGAACCACGCGGGATAAGGCTGGGTAAGTAAACAGCCGTAATCCGGACCGACCTGCCCGTTAGGGACACCACCATTAAACGGGTTAGAATTTTCAAATACCAATTCTTCACTGCCGGCACAAAATGGCTCAATGCTTTCACACAAACCACCCTGCGCATAAAGCTCACTACCATTCCAACCACATAGCAGGAAGATTAAAGTTAATATAAGAAGTCCCCGTTTCATTAAAAATGACTCTGCCCGCAAATTAAAGAATTAAATCAATACAATTTGTAATGCTTTCAATTTCCCGGCCTGTAAAAACCTGATAAATATGTATCTTTGCAAGCTAAACTATCAGTTTACGACTATTATTGTAAAAAGTAGATGAAAATAGATAAGATTTTGAATGAAATAGATGAAATGGGAGAAGCGCATGCCAGTAGTAGCGCAGAAACTCCCCTTCGTGATGATGCTTTTGAAAAAACCGATCTGGAAAAGATCGAACTTATAAAACAAGATGTAAATCACATTATGAAAACTCTTGGGCTGGACCTTACAGACGATAGTTTGAAGGGAACCCCCCAAAGAGTGGCTAAAATGTTTGTAAATGAAATTTTCTCCGGCCTAGATCCCAAAAGGAAGCCAAAAGCCTCCACTTTTGCGAACAAATACAAATATGGAGAAATGCTGGTAGAAAAAAATATTACCGTTTACTCCACATGCGAACACCATTTACTACCAATTGTTGGCAAAGCACATGTGGCTTATATCTCAAACGGCTCTGTGGTTGGTTTGTCTAAAATGAACCGGATTGTAGATTACTACGCAAAGCGTCCTCAGGTTCAGGAACGTCTTACCATGCAAATTGTACAGGAATTACAACGGGTATTAAAAACCGATGATGTTGCCTGCGTGATAGACGCAAAACACCTGTGTGTTAACAGCAGGGGAATCCGGGACATTGAAAGTAGTACCGTTACCAGCGAATTTGGCGGGGCTTTTAGCAAAAAAGAAGTAAAACGGGAATTTCTGGACTACATTAAACTGGATACTACTTTCTAAAACGCTTATTCAAATTTTAAAATTTTCAGGCATTTATGGCGCTTTACCAGGAACAAAGCTTAAAGATTTATAATTCCATGACGGGTGAAAAAGAGACTTTCACCCCTATAAATGAAGGTAATGTAGGCATGTATGTTTGCGGGCCTACGGTTTACAGCAATGTTCACCTTGGCAACTGCCGCACCTTTATTTCCTTTGACCTTGTTTTCAGGTATCTGAAGCATTTGGGATACAAGGTACGTTATGTGCGAAATATTACAGATGCAGGCCACCTGGAAAACGACGCCGAAACCGGGGAAGACCGGATCGCTAAAAAAGCACGTTTAGAGCAAATAGAGCCTATGGAAGTGGTGCAGCGCTACACCATAGATTTCCATAACATCCTGGAAAAATTCAACAATCTTCCGCCAAGCATAGAACCTACAGCTACAGGACATATTGTTGAGCAAATCGAAATCATAAAGACAATTGTTGAAAAAGGCTTTGCTTACGAGGCTAATGGTTCGGTTTACTTTGACGTGCTTAAATTTAATAAAGAACATAACTACGGAAGGCTTAGCGGCAGGTCCCTTGAAGACATGATCGCCAATACCCGCGAGCTTGCAGCACAAAGTGATAAAAAGAATCCGCAGGATTTTGCCCTCTGGAAAAAAGCAGAGCCACAACACATTATGCGCTGGCCTTCACCCTGGAGCGATGGTTTTCCCGGCTGGCACCTGGAATGTACTGTAATGAGCACCAAATATTTAGGTGAGGAGTTTGACATCCATGGAGGCGGGATGGATCTAAAATTCCCACATCATGAGTGTGAGATTGCACAGGGAGAAGCCGCCACAGGAGTAAACCCGGTGAATTACTGGATGCATGCCAATATGCTTACCCTTAACGGCAAAAAAATGGCAAAGAGTACCGGCAATAATATTCTTCCCAATGAGATCTTCAGCGGGAACAATGATGTGCTGGACAAAGCCTTTTCCCCTAATGTAACCAGGTTCTTTATTCTGCAGGCACATTACAGGAGTATTCTTGATTTTTCGAATGAAGCGCTTTCTGCAAGCGAAAAAGGCTTTAACCGCCTTATGGAAGCTTTTCAGGCAATTGAAGGCCTTCCAGTAAGTGATTCTTCTTCTTTTTCTTTTGAAGAATGGAAGCAATCATGTTATGATGCCATGAATGACGACTTTAACAGTCCAATCCTTATTGCGAAACTCTTTGATGCGGTCAGAAATATCAATAATATCAAAGAAGGAAACCAGAAAATTTCTGCGGAAGATAAATCCAAGCTCAAGCAAAGCATGTCTGATTTTATGTTTGACGTATTAGGCCTGAAAGAAGGTGAAGAGAAAATTAATGAATCTGGCGATAAACTTTCGGGAATCGTGGAATTGTTAATAAACCTGAGAGCTGAAGCCAGGGCAAATAAAGATTTTGCCACCAGCGATAAGATACGCGACCAGTTACAGGAAATGGGCATCCAACTGAAGGATGGCAAAGACGGAACTACTTTCTCTTTAAATTAAAATCTAGGAAAGGATATGACACATGATAAATAAGATGCTGGCATATCCTTTTATTTTACTGGTAAGATTTTATCAGAAATTCATCTCGCCCATTACCCCCGCCACCTGCCGTTACGCTCCTACCTGCTCTCAATATACTCTTACGGCATTGCGCCGTTTCGGCTTTTTTAAAGGAGGCTGGCTTGGTTTAAAAAGAATTTTAAGTTGCCATCCCTGGGGAGGTTCCGGGTATGATCCTGTACCTACAAAATCTGAAGGGAATTAGCGTGATAGAAACGCTCAAATATGTATCTTTACCCATCCAATTTTTAAAGTACCTCAAATGTTATTGAATGCCATACACTGGAATCCTTCAGAAGGCTTTGATCTGGGATTTTTTACCCTCCATTATTACAGTTTAATGTTCCTTATCGCCTTTGGCCTTGGATGGTACATCATGAAAAGCATTTATGTAAGGGAAGGTATAGAAATTGAAAAACTGGACTCCCTTTTTATTTACACAGTACTCGCTACTCTAATTGGAGCAAGATTAGGCCATGTAATTTTTTACGACTGGGAATATTTCCAACACCACCTGCTGGAGATTTTCCTTCCGGTGAGATTTGAACCGGAATTCCAGTTTACCGGATTTCGGGGACTCGCCAGCCACGGTGCTGCAATAGGAATTATAGCCGCGATGTTCCTATATAAAAAGAGAGTTTTAGATAAACCTGTTTTGTGGATACTGGATAGAGTGGTTATTCCAGTTGCCTGCGGAGGAATTTTTGTTAGGATTGGAAATTTTATGAATTCTGAAATCATAGGAAAACCCACTCATAGCGACTATGGAGTTATTTTTGAAAAGCTTGGTGAATCTTTCCCCCGGCATCCTGCCCAGTTATATGAGTCTGCGTGTTATGTGGCGATATTTCTCTTTTTATGGTACCTGTACTGGAAAACCGAAAAACGTTTTAAAATTGGCTATATTTTTGGAATGTTCCTGGTCCTGTTATGGACGGTGCGTTTCTTTATCGAATTTATAAAAGAACCACAGGTAGAAGAAAGAGCTACATGGCTTTTAAACACAGGCCAGTGGTTGAGCATTCCGTTTATTCTGGCCGGCTTCTATTTTATGTACCGCCCCACCAGACAAAGAAGAACCGTGTGATAAAAAAGAATTTACTTCTGGCACTGGCAATTACGGGAACGTTTTTTACGTCCTGTAAAGATTCTTCTGATGAAAACCAGGAAATAGAAACAGATCCTATAGAATTTACAAAGGAAGCCGAGCTTTACCTCATTAAAGCTGAAGGAGACACTATTCAAAAGCTGGAGGTGGAAATTGCCGATAACGACTATGAGCGGGAAACCGGCCTAATGTATCGCACCGAAATGGCCGAAGACCGCGGAATGCTGTTCGTGTACGACAACGCATCCCTGCACAATTTTTACATGAAAAACACCTATATCCCGCTGGACCTTATTTTTTATGGCTCAGATAGTACAGCGGTAAGTTTTCAGGAGAATGCAACACCGCTGGACGAATCTAATTTACCTTCGGGGAAACCTGCGCAATTCATTCTTGAAATCAATGCGGGACTTGTTGAAGAATGGAATATAGAAATTGGAGATAGATTTTCTGTTGAAGAAGTTCCTTAAGCTAGAAAAGGATTATTTAGCTTATCCTGTGATTCGATTTTACTCCGCTTAGTAGCAAGGCCAAATAAGAAATAGCCGGCATCATAATCCTTCTTTTAGCTATTACTGAATAAATCCTCATCAGTAGAATGGTTTAATGAGTTGACTATTGCGACTGAAACAGGCTTGCTTTGCTATTGAAAAAAGATTACTAACTGCTGAAAAGTACCAGCGCAATCCAACATTACCCTACGCTTAAGATAGCTGTTCCAGCTCATGCAAGTGTTAAACTGAAAACAAGCACATCTTTACATAGAAGCTATTGGTGTATTCGGGCTTTCCAATGTTCCTATATAACAGATCCCTTAACACACCTTAACCACTGAGGAATCTCACAATTTTCATCCTCCCGGAGTAATTTCTCCCTTGCACGGCCACGAAGGATCTGATCAGGACACATCCCAAAAAATTTACATCCTATAACGAGAAAAATACAATCCTAGAAACAAAAAAGGCTCTCCTTGCGGAAAGCCTTTTATTAATTTAGATATATCCTATTTAAGCTGTTGTAGTTTCAGCTTCTTCTATTTTCTTCTTTTTCTCGATTTTGGACTTGTCACTAACGCTGTCAAACATTATTGGAGTCGCAATGAAGATAGAAGAATAAGTACCCACAATCACACCTACAATAAGTGCGAACATAAAGCCCCTTATGCTTTCCCCACCAAAAATGAAGATGGCAAGCAATACAATTAAGGTGGTAAGGGAGGTGTTTAATGTACGGCTTAAAGTACTATTTAAGGCACTGTTTACTGTTTTGCCCAAAGGCCAGCTCGAATGCTCCTGTACGTATTCCCTAATCCTGTCAAACACCACCACGGTGTCGTTAAGTGAATAACCAATTACTGTAAGAATAGCGGCGATAAAAGCCTGGTTAATCTCCATGCTGAAAGGCATAATTTTGTATAGTAATGAAAATATCCCCAGTACAATTAATACGTCATGGAATACCGCCACCACGGCACCTAAACTAAACTGCCATTTTCTAAACCTTAGGAGGATATATAGGAAAACCACTATTAATGATCCTAATACCGCCCAGAATGAAGCATTTTTAATATCATCGGCAATAGTAGGCCCAACTTTCATAGACTCCATAATTCCCACCTCTTTTTGATCGGAACCATTTGCGAAATCATCATAAGTTATATCTGCCGGCAAATAAGGCTGTAAAGCCTCGAAAAGAGTCTGCTGAATCTCTTCATCAACTTGAGCTCCTTCATCATTCACCCTGTAATTGGTGGTGATCTTTAACTGGTTATTCGGGCCAAAGGTTTTGGCTTCAGCATTTTCGAAAACCGCTACCAGGTCTCTTTCTACTTCAGTAGGAGTAACGTCATGATCAAACCGCACCGTATAAGTTCTACCTCCAACAAAATCAACCCCCTGGTTAAGCCCCTGTACAAGAAGGGAACCAACACTTATTATAATTAAAGTTCCGGAGATGATATAAGCCATTTTCCTTTTTCCGAGGAAATCATTATTCATATTGGAGAACAAGCGCTGAGTTGCACCTGTTGAGAATTTAAGGGATTTCCCGTTTTTGCCGTAGCCATCAATAAACAGCCTGGTAACGAAAATCGCTGTAAAAAGGGAAGTCGCAATACCAATAAGCAAGGTAGTGGCAAAGCCTTTAATTGGCCCGGTTCCTAATATCAACAAAATAAAACCAGTAAGCCCGGTGGTTATATTAGCATCAAGGATAGAAGACAATGCATTGCTAAAACCATCTTTAATAGCTTCCACCTGTGTTTTACCCTTTGCAAGTTCCTCCTTGATCCTTTCGAAAATAAGCACATTGGCATCTACAGACATACCAATGGTTAAAACAATACCCGCAATACCTGGTAAGGTAAGCACCGCACCAAGTCCCGCCAGGATTCCGAAGATAAACAGGATATTCACTACCAGGGCGACATCTGCAAACCATCCGGCTTTGCCATAGTAAAAGATCATCCAAATAAGCACCAAAACAAGCGCAATAAGGAAAGAATTCACACCACTGTTAATGGCTTCCTGCCCTAAAGAAGGTCCCACTATTTCACTCTGGATTATTTCTGCGGAAGCAGGTAATTTCCCGGCACGTAGTACGTTGGCTAAATCCTGCCCTTCAGTTATAGAGAAATCCCCTGTAATCTCACTTCTTCCTCCTGAAATAGGACCGGTTGAAACCCCAGGCGCAGAATAAACAATATCATCAAGTACAATAGCAATATTACTTTGCTGGCTGGAAGCCTGCCCGGTCATTTCTTCCCAGATCTTAGCTCCTCTCCCATCCATCTGCATAGAAACAGCAACCCTGCCTAACTGGTCATAAGTTTGCTGCGCATCGGTAATTACACTTCCACTAAGTGGCGGCTCCATTCCCCTGTTTCCTTTAAGCGCATAAAGGCCAACTGTTCCACTTTCTTCATCGGGTACTCCCCATACAAATTTAGCAAACCGCTGCTCTGTTGGAAGCAAAGAGCGCACCTGTGATCTACTCAAATAATCATTTACTTTAGCAGTATCTGCAACAGCAAAAGTTGCCAGTACCGGGCTACCTTGATATCCCGGAGCTTTAATTAATTCGAAAAGCGGATTGTTCCCGGTTGCCACCTCGGTAGTATCTTCAGCATCTGCTAAAAGTTCGCTTAATTCCTCATCTTCAGCGGCTGTAGTGTCGGTTTCAGCTTCAGCAGCCTGTGCCTCCTCTTCCTGATTTCCAACAAGATCGGCTAAAACAGTATTGGCTTCATACAAGAAATTCCCCAGTTCTGTGTTTTTATAAACATGCCAGAACTCAAGCTGAGCGGTACTTTGTAACAGGTTTTTGATCCTGGTTACATCTTTGGCGCCCGGAAGCTCTACAAGAATTCTTCCTGAATTACCCAATCTCTGGATGTTAGGCTGTGTAACTCCAAATTTATCAATACGTTTCCTTAACACTTCAAATGCTGAAGTAATGGATTCATTTACTTTTTCCCGAATAACATTTTCCACTTCCTGATTAGACATATCAGGATTGATCTCATCACTTAATGCTTTATTGAAGAACACATCTGGCGAAGCAAGTTTTGCATCAGGAATACTGTTGAATTCTTCAAAGAAAAGATCTATATAATCCTCCTGGCTATCTGCCTGTGCTTCATCGGCCTGGGCAATAGCCTGGTTAAATGCAGGATCATTTGTATTATCTGCAAGTCCTCTTAATATATCCTTAACCGAAATTTGAAGAATAACGTTGATCCCTCCTTTAAGGTCAAGTCCTTTATTTAATTCTTTGTCCTTAGCTTCATTATAGGTAATCCCTGCAATTACTTCTTCATTTCCAATGGAATCCAGATACCTCTGCTCCATCATGTCCCTCACATCAGAGTAATCTTCTACATCTTCCCCAACTTCCTGAATAGCAAACTCTTCAGCTTCCTCTTCAACCTCGGCGGTAATGAAGGTAAATGACAGCTGATAAAGGCATACTAATCCAAATAAAATTGCAAAAACTTTAATGAGTCCCTTGTTCTGCATTATTCTTTAAATTATAATTAAATAGGTCATTTTTAAAAACGGACAAATATAGGGTTTCAAAAATGAAATCCCAATATTTTTTTTTTGAATATTTTAACTTTTTCGTATAAAAAAAGACCGCCGAATGGCAGTCCTTTTTTATTAAAATTCCACTGATACTTTACAGCCTATATTTCAAGCAAACCATTGGTTTTCTTAACCCCTTCGGCGCTTTCCTGCATCTTGTTCATCTCGGCTTCATCAAGTTCAATTTCCACTATTTTTTCCAGGCCATCTTTTCCAAGAATTACGGGAACTCCTATACATATATCATTAAGCCCATATTCCCCTTCGAGAAGCGCTGAACATGGGAACATTTTCTTCTGATCGCAGGCGATTGCCTGTACAAGGCCAGACACTGCAGCCCCGGGAGCATACCAGGCACTTGTTCCTAATAATTTGGTTAAGGTCGCACCGCCTACTTTTGTATCTTCTGAAACCTGGTTAAGCCTTTCTTCAGATAAAAAGGCGCTTACAGGAACACTGTTTCGCGTAGCAAGCCTGGTAAGCGGCACCATGCCCGTATCGCTATGCCCGCCAATAACCATCCCGTCTACATCCGAAGGAGGGCATTCCAGGGCTTCACTAATTCTATATTTAAATCTTGCACTATCCAAAGCACCACCCATTCCTATAATTTTATTCTTCGGAAGCTTGGTTGTTTTATGCACAAGATAAGTCATGGTATCCATCGGATTACTCACCACAATAATAGTTACATCAGGCGAGTGCTTGATAAGATTGGAAGATACTTCTTTAACAATCCCTGCATTAATCCCGATAAGTTCCTCCCTGGTCATTCCAGGTTTACGTGGAATCCCACTGGTAATTACAGCAACATCGCTGCCTGCAGTTTTTGAATAATCGTTGGTACTTCCGGTAATTTTGGTATCAAAACCATTAAGCGTAGCCGTTTGCATCAGGTCCATCGCCTTACCTTCTGCAACTCCCTTCTTAATATCTACCAAAACCACTTCTGAAGCAAAATTCTTGATGGCCACATATTCTGCGCAGCTGGCACCTACCGCGCCGGCTCCTACTATTGTAACTTTCATTATTTAATTTTTATCGATTAATAGCTGGTCACGAAAATACAAATTATGTTAATGAATTTGTAATAATGAATGGTTAAAGTGGCCGGCATTAAATCCTAAAATGCAGGCCAATGTTAAGGTTGAAGAATTTACCCGCTGTAGCCATGGTGCTGATTTTAAAATCCTGAAGATAAACATTAAACCCAATATCCCCTTTGAACTGCGCCTGAGAATCTCCTAACTCCTGAATTCGTGAATTTACTTCAGAAAGAGCCGCACCACTACCCTGCATCATATACGCGAAATCTGAATTTGCGACTCCAAGCGCACCAAAAATTTCAAAATTTTCATATCGCTTAGAGCCTAAAAGCTCCGCTACCCATACATCGGCATCTACCTCAATAGCATTAAATTCCCCGAATGCATCCAGATTTAAAGGATCGAAAGCATACTCCACATCAAATAAACTATAAGCTACAAATGCCGAAAACTGAAAATCCTCCGGCCTGTTATAACGTAAATACTGACTAAAATTATGTTTAATTCCTGCGCCATAAGTACTTACCTGCACATCATTTAAGGTTATTTTAGGCATCGCCCTTATTGCAAACTCGGTTTCAGCCGGCAATCCAATGGTAACCTGCGCGAAAGGATGACCAACAAAACTTTTATCCACTCCTTCTATAGCATCAAACTCAAAATCATTGCCCAGTACAGATCCCTCAAACGCAACATCTGAAGCCCCACCAAAAGCTGTAGGAATACTTGCATTGCTGCTTCCCTGAACATTTATGGCCTGGAAATCACTATTGCTAATAGTAAAACTTTTCCTGCTGGAGGGCACAAAAAGAGCATTTGCATGAACCGAAACTTCCACTTTCCAAGGCTCCAGGGATTGTGCTGAAGAAAACCAACCCCCATTTGCTTCATAAGCCACACTATTGGCAGCCGGAGCAGCAAAACCATCCGCAATAACAAGCAAATCTTCAACCACATCATCCGGGCTTTGGGAAAAGCCTGCGACAGGAATAGAAAAGATAAAAAGACAAAGATATTTCCGTAAGTTTTTCATAGGTGATTCAGGTTTATATGAATGTAAAAATAGTAAAAATAATGATCGATGTTATTTTCAGTAAAAATAAAGGAGGCCTGCAGTTTTGCAGGCCTCCTTTAAAAATATTTATTATAAAAGCTATGCGTCAATATTGGCATATTTGGCATTTTTCTCTATAAACTCTCTTCGTGGAGGAACTTCATCTCCCATTAGCATGGAGAAAATTCTGTCGGCTTCACTACTGTTTTCAATAGTAACCTGTCTAAGTTTACGACGTCCCGGATCCATGGTGGTATCCCAAAGCTGCTCTGCATTCATCTCCCCAAGACCTTTATAGCGCTGTATTTGCACACCACCGCTGTAGCTTTGGGCAATTTCATCCCGTGCTTCTTCAGACCATGCATATTGTTTTTTGCTACCTTTTTTCACCAAATATAATGGTGGAGTAGCAATATAAATATGGCCGCCCTCAATAAGTTCCTTCATATACCTAAAGAAGAAAGTAAGGATAAGTGTTTCGATGTGGCTACCATCCACATCCGCATCACACATAATCACGATTTTATGATAACGCAACTTAGATAAATTCAAGGCCTTACTATCATCTTCAGTACCTATAGTAACTCCCAGGGCAGTGTAGATATTTTTAATTTCCTCGTTGTCAAAAACACGGTGAGTCATGGCCTTTTCAACATTCAGGATTTTACCCCTCAACGGCAAAATAGCCTGAAATTTACGGTCCCTTCCCTGTTTGGCGGTTCCACCTGCCGAGTCCCCCTCAACAAGAAACACTTCACAACTTGAAGGGTCCTGCTCGGAACAGTCGGATAATTTCCCGGGCAAACCACCGATACTCATCGCGGTTTTACGCTGGACCATATCGCGGGCCTTCTTGGCGGCGTTCCTGGCCTGGGCGGCAAGAATAACCTTCTGGATGATGGTTTTGGCATCATTGGGGTTTTCTTCAAGGTAATTCTCCAGCATTTCAGACACCGCCTGTGATACGGCAGAAGTCACTTCCCTGTTCCCAAGCTTGGTTTTGGTCTGCCCTTCAAACTGCGGCTCTCCTACCTTTACGGAAATAATGGCGGTAAGGCCCTCGCGAAAATCATCCCCGGTAATTTCAAATTTCAGCTTGTCCAGCATTCCCGAAGCATCAGCATATTTCTTCAGGGTTGTTGTAAGCCCTCTACGGAAGCCGGAAAGGTGCGTTCCACCTTCATGTGTATTGATATTATTAACGTAAGAGTGCAGATTTTCATTAAAAGAAGTATTGTAAACCATGGCTACTTCTACGGGGATGTCATTTTTCTCCCCTTCCATGGAAATCACATCAGCAATTATAGGCTCACGGTTACCGTCTAAAAACCTTACAAACTCCTTCAATCCATCTTCAGAAAAGAAGGTTTCCGAAAGAAATTCTCCTTTATCATCAGTAACCCTCCTATCGGTAAGGCTTATGGTAAGGCCTTTATTCAAAAATGCAAGTTCCCGCATCCTGCTGGACAGCGTATCATAGCTGTACTCGGTAGTTTGCTGGAAAATACTTGGGTCTGGCTTAAAGGTTACAATAGTACCGCTTAGCTCTGTTTCCCCAACCGGTTTTACAGGATAAAGCGGCTTTCCTAATTCATATTCCTGCTCCCAAATTTGCCCATCGCGGTATACAGTAGCTTTAAGTGCAGAAGAAAGTGCATTCACACAACTAACCCCAACACCGTGAAGCCCACCGGAAACTTTATAAGAATCTTTATCAAACTTACCACCGGCACCAATTTTGGTCATTACAACCTCAAGAGCAGAAACGCCTTCTTTTTTATGAAGATCAATAGGGATACCCCTTCCGTTATCTTCAGTTGTTACGGAGTTATCTTCGTTAATTGTAACTTTAATGGTATCACAATGACCAGCCAGGGCTTCGTCAATAGAGTTGTCTACTACCTCGTAAACCAAATGATGGAGACCTCTTACGCCGGTATCCCCAATATACATTGAAGGACGCATACGTACGTGCTCCATCCCCTCTAAGGCCTGTATACTGTCTGCCGAGTAGAGTTTTTTCTTGGCTTCTTCGCTCATTTATTTTGTAAATTAAATTCGTGTAATTTTGGTAACGAACAAATATAACAAAACCCGCCTTTTTAGACTGATAGCGCGAAGCTTAAAGCCCTGAAGTTATTAACAATTTATGTGGAAAAAACCCGTAGTGAACAGGATTAAAAACCAGCCACTACGGGTTGAACAAACCACACGAAACTTTTGCCTAAACTTTGGCCAATTCTTCTAATTGTTTTTTAGCTGTTGAAGCCACGTGGGAAGTGTTTGCCCTTCCACTCGGATCTAAATCTGCCTGCCATTTTGGAACCCACTTTTTCACTGTTTTTGCAGCGCTTTCCTGCGGAAAGTGACTGTGGAAAATTTCCCTGTAAAAATAGGCTTCTTTAGTTGTAGGGGTATTGAATGGATATTTTTGCTCTGCTGTTGCCATTTGCGTATCGCTAATTTGCGCTGAAGCATGGGCGATAAGCTCATCTATCCAGCTGTAACCTACACCGTCGCTAAACTGCTCTTTTTGCCTCCAAAGCACCTCATCTGGTAAAAATGGACGCTCGGGAGTATCGAATGCCTTACGAAGTATGTATTTTTCCACTCCATCGTAGGTTTTTGGCATTTTTGCTGAAGGCTCTGTTTCCATGGCGACTTTAAGAAATCCTTTATCTAAAAATGGCACACGCGCCTCAAGACCATGGGCCATGGTGGATTTATCTGCCCTTAAACAATCTGCCGTGGCAAGCCTTTGTACCCTTCTAATGGTTTCCTTCTGAAATTCTTCAGCAGAAGGCGCATTTTTAAAATAAAGGTAGCCTCCAAAGATCTCATCGGCCCCTTCCCCGGAAAGCACTACCTTCACCCCTTTTTCAGTAATTCCTTTTGAAAGGAAATACATGGGAGTACTCGCCCGGATAGAAGTAACATCGTAAGTTTCAAGATGCCATACCAGCTTTTTAAGTATTTCTATACCTTCTTCAACAGTAAAATATAATTCTGAATGTTCTGTACCCAAAAATTCAGCAACTTTTTTTGCCGCCACTAAATCGGGGGCATTCTCATCCAGCCCGATTGAAAAGGAATGCAGTTTTTGCCCCGTACCTTCCAATAACCTTGCTGCAATAGAAGATGTTAAAGAAGAATCCAAACCTCCGCTTAACAATACTCCAAGCGGCACATCGGCCATTAAGCGCTTTTTAGTTGCCGCAATAAGACTTTCCCTTATTTTTGACAAATCCAGTGCTTTATCTCCTTTCTTATAATCGTACCAGTCCGGAGTATAATATTCCACAAAACCGGTTTCGGGAGTGTAATAGTGACCAGGAGGAAAAGCGGCAAAGCTTGTACATTGGTCGGCAAGTGCTTTCATTTCACTTGCAAACCAAATGGCACCGTCTTCATCTGTTCCATAATAAAGAGGTTTTACCCCAATTGGGTCACGGGCCACAATAAAGTCTTTCCCGCTTACAACTACAAACGAAAACACCCCATCTAACTTATCAAGAAAATCATATCCATATTCTTCATATAAATGAACAATAACTTCTGAATCTCCCGTAGTCCTGAATTTATGATGTTTCAGTTCATTATCCCTTAATGACTGATGATTATATATTTCCCCATTATGAATCATCCAGGCTTCTGAAGTTCCCTGGATTGGTTGTTTACCTGTTTCTAAATCTACAATAGAAAGTCTTTCGTGACTAAGCACATAACCTTCTTCAGTTACATGCACATCACTCTCATCTGGCCCACGGTGAGACATTCTCTTAGACAGGCTGCTTACTTTCTCTTTACTTAATCGGTCGCCGATTACTGCTAAAATTCCACACATGACATTTGCTTTATTAATTTGATTCAAATATGGGCAGAAGATTACATTAAATAAATATAACTAAGCATATTGATTTCAAATGAAAAGAAAAAAAAGAATATTTACATCTTGTATAAAATAGAATAGAGACTTCTCCTGAAATTTGTTGACAGATGTAAACCCTAAGAATTTTAACAGCACCTAAGTACTTTTTTAACAATAAAGCCGCTATACCTGTGTATCTTTATAAAAAATAATAAATTCGTAGTCAAAAATTAAATCGCAATGAAAAAAATATTTGTAGTAGCATTGGGAATAATGCTTTGTACAGGAATAAGTAATTTACAGGCACAAAACGACAATTCTGAAACTCCTAATTTCTCCAAACTGGATGCAAGCCCCATGGACCTTGCCTTATACAGAAACCAGGAGAATGAACCTATGGCAAGAATAATATACAGCAGGCCACAGAAAAGGGAAAGGGAAGTTTTTGGAAAACTGGTGCCTTACGGGGAAGTTTGGAGAACAGGCGCAAATGAAGCCACTGAACTTACTCTTTATGAAGACATGAAAGTTGCCGGGGAAACTGTTCCTAAAGGTACTTACACCTTGTACACTATTCCAGAGGAAAAAGAGTGGACTGTAATCTTAAACAAGAAAACACATACCTGGGGAGCATATGAATATGCCAGCGAAGAGGATTTTGTAAGAATAAACGTTCCAGTAAGAAAAGCACCTAACAACATTGAAGCTTTATCTATGGCTTTTGAGCAGGTAGAAGACGGTGCAAACCTTTTAATTGGATGGGATGACAGGTATATAAAAGTTCCTTTTAAAGAGAGCATGTAACCTCATCCATTTCAGAAAATAGAAAAGCGCCACTAAGGCGCTTTTTTTATGGAATATTAAGATATTTATGGGTTTGCAGGGACACTTTCCATTTAGGATTCTGCATGACATAATCTACAATCTGCGGCATCATTTTTTCCCGGTTGCTCCATTCCGGCTGTAGATAAAGAATACAATCTTCGTTGACCCTTACAGCCTGTTCTTCGGCAAATTTAAAATCATGTTTATTGAAGACAATGACCTTTAATTCATTGGCCACTTTATAAATTTCTTCTGTAGGGAGTTTTATCTTTTTTGGGGACAGACAAATCCAGTCCCATGTTCCGGTTAATTTATATGCTCCTGAAGTTTCGATATGAACTTTGCAGCCTTTTGCTTTTAAAGCATCGGTGATCTTAGTCATATCCCAGGTAAGGGGCTCACCACCGGTAATAACCACTGTTTTACTTAAAGAACTTGCTTTTTCCACAATTTCACCAATATGGGTGGGCGGATGAATTGCAGCATTCCAGCTTTCCTTTACATCACACCAGTGACAACCTACATCGCAACCTCCTATTCTTATAAAATAAGCAGCCGTTCCTTTATGGAATCCTTCCCCCTGGATCGTATAAAAATCCTCCATTAGCGGAAGCATAATCCCCTCATCAACCAATTCCTGTGTCTCTTTTGTAATCATAGCGTGCAAAGATACAGAATCTCTTAGTTTTAATTTCCTGTTTTGCCTTAGATTAAACCACCAGCTAATTTTCCAGTAAAATTATAAAATAGCACCCCCAAAAAGATAGTCAAAATTTTCCCACCACCTCCTCTATTATCTCATGAATTTTTACATTTACCCTGATCAAAGTCACACCTATTCATACCTTAAAAACTATCACTTTGAAAATAACCCTACCCCGCCACCCGATTTTCTATTTCCTGCTTTTAACCCTATTTTTCTCGCCTCCTGTTCAGCTACAAGAAAAACCCAGCAGCGCATCAATACCACTTTAGAAACTTCCCCTGTTTTTAAAAAAGGTTTTGCTGGGCTTGCCATTTATAACCCCTTAAAAGGTGATTTTCTCTACGCTCATAATGAAGAAAAATACTTTACCCCCGCATCCAACACCAAACTATTCACCTTTTATACAGGACTGAAGATCCTGGGAGATTCGGTTCCGGCATTGCGATATACCATTAAAGCCGATAGCCTGATCTTTACAGGCACCGGCGACCCTTCCTTTCTTAATCCGGAATTACCAGATTCCAATGTGCTTTCATTTTTGAAGAATTCGGGTAAAGAACTTTTTTACTTGCCGCCGGTTTATACTGAAAAGCACCTGGGCCCAGGATGGGCCTGGGACGATTATGACGCGTATTATTCCGCGGAAAGAACAGATTTTCCGCTTTACGGAAACCTGGTAAACTTTAAATTCAAAAAAGGGGATACCATCCCGCAGGTTTTTCCTGAAATTTTTAAAGATTCCCTTTCTATTCAAAAAAGTTTTGCTGAAAAAAATGATAATATCAGCCGGGCTATAGAGAACAATACTTTTTACTTTCAAAATTTTCCACGCATTGAAGAAGACGAGCAGGATATTCCTCTCAAATTTTCTTCGGAATTACTTGCAGCGGTCTTAACCGATACGCTTCAGCAAAAAGTTCAAATATTAAAGGAGAGACCAGAGCAATTTCAGCTAAATAAGAAACTTTACAGCATTCCCACAGATAGTATTTACAAGCGAATGCTGGAAGTAAGCGATAATTTTATAGCTGAACAAATTTTACTAATGGCCTCCAATGAAATTGCAGATACGTTAAAATCCAAAATAGCCATAGATTATATGAAGGAAAATTATTTGCAGGACTTACCGGACGAACCTATGTGGCATGACGGCTCCGGACTTTCCCGCTATAATCTCTTCACGCCACGGACTATGGTAAAACTGCTCGAAAAAATCCTGGCTGAAGTGCCACAGGAAAAACTGTTCAGCATGATGGCCACTGGCGGAAAATCGGGTACGCTGGAGAATTATTATAAAGCGGAGGAGCCTTATATTTTTGCCAAAACTGGCACTTTAAGAAATAACCACAGCCTTAGCGGTTACCTTAAAACCAATAGCGGCAAAATTCTAATCTTCAGCTTTATGAACAGTAATTATACTGTTCCCACTTCACAACTTAAGCAGGAAATGGAGCATATCCTGAGGTTTATAAGGGACAATTATTGAAAATAAATTCTTCAAAAAGGCTCTAAATTGCCTATTTTCGGGTTACATGAACCTTGCAAAATGAAAAGAAGAAATTTCATCAGGAACATCGGAACGGCTGGAATGGCCATTCCGCTCAGTTCTTTCAGCAGCAATTTTAATTTTCACACTTCCGAAGAAATCATCCGTCCGCAGGCGCTTAAAGAAGGGGATACCATAGGAATTATTAGCCCTGCCAGCGCCATTTTTGAGTCTGAACCTTACGAGATCGCGCGGGAATCTTTTGGAGCCATGGGCCTAAAGGTGAAATTTGGCAAATTTGCCAAAAGCAGGTACGGCCATCTTGCCGGGACAGACGAAGAACGTGCTGCAGAACTTAATTCTATGTTTGCCGATGATTCCATAAATGCCATTATCGCGCTTAGAGGCGGCTCGGGCTCTGCACGAATTCTGGATAAACTGGATTACAATCTGATAAGAAAAAATCCTAAAATATTTATTGGCTACAGTGATATTACCGCTTTGCACCTGGCTATCTTTAAACAAACCGGGCTGGTGACTTTCCACGGGCCTGTGGCCGTTTCTACATGGAACCCCTATAGCGCGGGACATCTAAAAGCACTGCTTTTTAATAAAGAAGCCCCTCTTTTGAAGAATCCTTCAGATAAAGGGGATGAACTGGCCCAAACAAAAAACCGCATTCGTACCATAACCCCGGGAACAGCAAAAGGCCGGCTGCTGGGCGGCAATCTTTCCGTATTAACCGGAATAGTAGGAACAGAATATTTTCCGCAGGACTGGAAAGGTAAAATCCTTTATATTGAAGATGTGGGCGAGAAAATTTATGCCGTAGATAGGATGATGTCTCAATTGCGATTGGCAGGTGTCCTTAAGCAAATTAGCGGATTTATTTTTGGCAAATGTACCGATTGTGATCCCGGTGGCAGCGGCTACGGTTCCCTTACCCTGGAAGAAGTGCTGGATTCTTATATTAAACCTCTGAATATTCCTGCTTTTACGGGTGCCATGATTGGCCATATTGATGATAATGTAACTATTCCCAACGGAATTGAGGCTGAAATTAATGCTGAAAAAGGTACTATCCAATTGCTACAGCCTGCTGTGGTTTAAACTATACTTCCATGAAAAGTGAAAAGGATTTTATTACGCATATCGCTGAGGGCTATAAACCCAAAGGGGGTTACATCTTTTTAGGCGCGGCTATGCACCAGGGAAAAACTTTTCCCGATGCCGCGGTAAAAATCCCATTAAAAACAATGAACCGCCACGGCCTTATTGCCGGCGCTACAGGAACAGGAAAAACCAAAACTTTACAGATCCTCGCTGAAAACCTTTCAGAAAAAGGAGTGCCGGTGTTAATGATGGACGTTAAGGGTGATCTTAGCGGGATCGCAAAAGCTTCCGATGGTGAAGAATTTTTATATGAGCGCCATGAAAAAATTGGATTCCCATATAAACCAAATGCCGCACCTGTTGAATTATTGAGCATTTCTGAACAAAACGGCGTACGGCTTCGGGCCACAATAAGCGAATTTGGGCCGGTGCTGCTTTCCAGGATCCTGGATGTTTCTCCCACTCAGGCTGGCATTTTAGCCATTATATTTAAATATTGTGATGACCATCAACTCCCATTGCTCGATCTCAAAGATTTAAGAAAGGTACTGCAATATGCCACAGCCGAAGGCCGGGAAGAAATCGAAAAGGAATATGGCCGCATCTCTTCAGCCTCCACAGGCGCTATTTTGCGAAAAATCGTAAGCCTGGAACAGCAGGGAGCCGAACGCTTCTTTGGCGAACGCTCCTTTGAAGTGAAAGACCTTACCCGGAAGGACGAAAGCGGAAAAGCTTACGTAAACATCATCAGGCTCACCGATATCCAGGACAAACCGGCTTTGTTTTCTACATTTATGCTTAGCCTGCTGGCCGAAATCTACAATACCTTTCCCGAGAAAGGAGACAGGGACAAGCCGGAGCTGGTAATGTTTATCGATGAAGCCCACCTTATTTTCGATGAGGCTTCTGAAGCCCTGCAGGACCAGATTGAGAGCATTGTAAAACTCATACGCTCCAAGGGCGTGGGAATTTATTTTGTAACCCAAAATCCCACCGATGTACCCCTGGAAGTACTGGGGCAATTGGGCTTGAAAATTCAGCATGCGCTAAGGGCTTTTACGGCAAAAGACAGGAAAGCCATCAAACTTACGGCAGAAAATTATCCCATTTCAGAATTTTATGATACAAAAAATGAAATAACGGCGTTAGGAATTGGGGAAGCTCTGGTCACGGCACTGAACGAAAAAGGAAGGCCTACGCCTCTCGCGGCTACTATGTTGCGGGCGCCTATGAGCAGGATGGATATCTTAACCTCTTCAGAATTAAAAGAGATTATTGACAATTCCCACCTTGCAGCCAAATACAACGAGGAGATCGACAGGGAAAGCGCGCACGAAATCCTGACTGAAAAAATAGAACAGGCAGCCAAAGAAGAGGCCCTAGAAAAGGCAAAAACGGAGCGCAAGAAAGTTAAGAAGGCCACTACAAGAAGAAGGTCTTCCACTTCAAAAACCGAAGGAGCCATAATTAAAGTTTTAACCAGCGCCACTTTTATTCGCGGAGTAATGGGCGTACTAAACAAACTACTGAAATAAGCAATAATGAAAAAAAACCTGCTATTACTACTACTATCCGGGGTAATGTTTTATTCATGTACCAGCGATGAAGATAATCCCTATTTAATCACTCCCAAACAGGTGGGGAAATTGAAGAGGGAAACAAAGCTTAACCAGCTGGATTCGATTTTTAAAGAAGATTCCATTATTACCCAAACCAGCGGTGCCGAGCAATTGCGGTCTACAGACGAAATAAGGGTTTACGAAAAAGGAGGCCAGCCGCTCCTGTATCTAGAACCTTTGCAGGAATTCGATTCTACCAGCACCATTGGCTATATAAGGATTATGGACCCCAGGTTCGAGACCAAAGAAGGCCTTAACACAGGCAGCACTTTTAAAGACATTGTTACTAATTACAACATTTCCAGGATAGAAAATACGATGACTTCTGCCGTGGTTTTTCTTGACGAGATCAATGCCTATGTGACCATAGATAAGAAAGAATTGCCTTCCAGCCTTAGATATGATACCGAAACTAAAATAAGAGCTTCACAGATTCCGGATGAAGCAAGGATCAAATATTTTATGATTTACTGGAATTAATATTTGCCAAAAACTGTTAAGCCTAAAGGTTGTTAAAGATCTTTACCTAACTTTACCTTATAACCAATATTTTAATATTATGATTAAGATTATAGGATTAATTATGACTATTGGAGGCGCAATTGCTTTGGTATTTGGCATGCTGGGAATTTTTGGCAGCATCGCCCTTATGTTCAGCCCCTGGGCTTTGACTATTCTTGGATTTATATTTTTCTTTGCGGGAATTTCCCTTATTAAACGTGCAAGCGATAGCCAAAAAGCAAATACATAAAGATTAAGCTGGTTTTCAGGTATAAAAAAAAGGTTCCGGATGTTTTTTTATTCGGAACCTTTTCTTTTGAATTCAACAGGTGTTATTAATCTACATTATCATGTAAAAAGGAATTGTTTCTCCTAAACTGCAGATCGTCGTTATCATCCTTTCCAATACTTGTCCTGGAAAGTTTACCTTCTCCCGGTTTGCTATGGTCCAGATCTACTCCCTGCCGTTTGTAGGCCGGCTGTTTTTCTATCTCATCAATCTGGGCGGCATTACTGCGGAATTTATAATTGAACTCCTTCATTTTAGCACGGCGTTCTGCGGCACGCTCGATAAGCATTTCCGAAATAGGATTGTTAAAAGGATCCTCATCATCTGCAGGCGCTTGTTTTTCAGGTTCAGGAGCTACCGTTTTCTTTTCGAAAGCTATGGTTTCGTCCTTAGGCTCTTCTTTCTTCGCTGGCTTAGAACTTTCAAGTTTCTGCTCAAACTCCATGTAATCGTCCAGGCTGTAACGCTTCACCCCTTTAGCTGAATTCTCGGTTACCGGTACGATCTCTACAGGTTCATTCACCTCAATATTCCTGGTCTCCCTGGCGCCATGCGCTTCTTCCTCCCTTTTTGCTTCTGTTCTTCTTTCCTGTGGAGCGGCCTGCCTGCTGGGCTCCTTTTTTTCTTCGTTTATAGGGAAATCGAAAGTAAACATGATCTGGTCTTCATTTTCTGAAGGTTGCTCTTCCGGCGTATGCATCTCCATTTCCTGAACTTCTTCAGAAGTATCATTAATTATAAAATCTTCCGGATCTATTTCCTCATAGACCACATCCATTTTTTTTGCAAATGGAGGGGTATATAAAGGATTCTCCTTTTTCTCCTCCCGCTTTGGGGCTATATTCCCAACTTCGTCTACCTCTTCCACCTCATCATCGAGCGTATGAACAATTTTTTGTTCTTTGGGCTCTTCCTTTTGTTCCTGGGGAGCTTCTGCCTTGTCTTCCAAAGCAGGAGAATAATAACCGGTTTTCTTTGGAGTTAATTCATGTTCCGCTTTTTGTTCGTCCTCAAGGGTGTGGATAATTTTTTTGGTTTCGGTATTAACGATCTCATCCTGCTGCTCTACGTTAAAACCGGTGGCGATAATGGTGACTGAAATGGCATCATCAAGGGCTTCGTCTTCCCCAACCCCCATAATAATATTGGCGCTGTGGCCCGCTTCTGCCTGGATGTGGTCATTAATTTCCCCAATTTCGTCTATGGTGATTTCTTCGGAACCTGAAACGATAAGCAGTAACACGTTTTGAGCCCCGGTAATTTTATTGTCATTAAGCAGCGGGGAATCCAGCGCCTTACGAATAGCATCATTGGCACGATCTGCCCCTGAAGCACTCGCAGAACCCATTATGGCAGTACCACTATTGCTCAGCACCGTCTTGGCATCGCGCAAGTCGATATTTTGGGTGTAGTGATGGGTAATGACCTCGGCAATACCCCTGGAGGCTGTCGCCAGAACTTCATCAGCTTTGGAGAACCCGGCTTTAAATCCAAGGTTACCGTAAACTTCCCTAAGCTTATTATTGTTGATAACGATTAATGAATCTACATGAGAACGCAGTTTTTCTACCCCCAGCTGGGCCTGTTCGTTACGCATTTTTCCTTCAAACTGAAAAGGAATGGTAACGATTCCCACGGTAAGGATGTCCATATCTTTCGCCTGCTTTGCGATTACCGGGGCTGCACCCGTACCGGTACCACCTCCCATTCCGGCAGTGATAAACACCATTTTGGTATTAACATCCAGCATTTGCTTGATCTCGTCAAAACTCTCTACTGCAGCCTGCTCCCCAATACTGGGGTTTGCACCTGCACCAAGCCCTTCGGTAAGGCTAACCCCCAGCTGGATTTTATTGGGCACCGCGCTATTTTCCAATGCCTGCGCATCGGTATTACAAACCACGAAGTCTACTCCCTTTATTCCTAACTGAAACATGTGGTTAATGGCATTGCTGCCACCACCTCCTACGCCAATAACTTTTATGACGTTTGATTGATTTTTTGGTAAATCGAATGAAATGTCTCCAAACTCTGTACTGCTCATAAATTCAATTTTACTGGTTGTATCTCTATTACTCTGCGTTATCTAAAAAATCTTTAAACTTCTCTGCCCATTTGTCAAAAATGCTTTTCCTGGGCGGTTTTTCCTGGGATTGCACACTTTCTTCTGAAGCCGCCTGATCTTCAGGCTCGTCAGAAAGTTCCTCTCCCGGCTCGTGCGCATCATCTTCTTTTTTAAGCACCACCTCTTCCTGAAATCGACTTTTGCTTTGTTCCAGGCTGTTCATTACGAGCCCCACCGCGGTAGCGTAAACTGGGCTGGTGGTTTCAGAATTGTTATTTCCGGCAAGATGCTCATTAGGATAGCCAATACGGGTATCCATTCCGGTAATATATTCTGCCAGTTGCTTAAGGTGCTTCAGCTGGGCGCCGCCACCTGTTAGCACCATTCCGGCAATAAGTTTTTTCTTTTGTTCTTCGTGGCCGTAATTTTTTATTTCCAGGTACACCTGCTCAATAATTTCCACCACCCTGGCATGGATGATTTTTGAAAGGTTTTTAAGGGTGATTTCCTTCGGCTCTCTTCCGCGTAAACCGGGAATGGAAACAATCTCGTTATCCTTATTTTCACCGGGCCATGCAGAGCCAAATTTAATCTTCAGCAATTCGGCCTGTTTTTCGATAATAGAACAACCTTCCTTGATGTCTTCGGTAATCACATTTCCGCCGAAAGGAATCACCGCGGTATGCCTGATGATGCCATCCTTGAAAATTGCCAGATCTGTGGTACCGCCACCTATATCGATTAAAGCCACCCCGGCCTCTTTCTCTTCCTGGCTTAAAACCGCATTTGCCGAAGCCAAAGGTTCCAGCGTAATGGCCGATAACTCAAGGCCGGCACTTTTTACACATCTGCCAATATTCCTGATGGAAGACACCTGGCCCACCACCACGTGAAAATTGGCTTCCAGCCTGCCGCCATACATGCCAATAGGCTCTTTAATTTCAGCCTGGCCATCCACTTTAAATTCCTGCGGAAGCACATGTATGATTTCTTCCCCCGGAAGCATTACCAGTTTGTGCACCTGGTTGCAAAGGGTATGGATATCATCATTATCAATTACTTCTTCAGGGTTAGGCCTGGTAATATAATCGCTATGTTGCAAGCTTCTTATATGCTGACCGGCAATTCCGACAACCACATCTTCTATCTTTAAACCTGAATCTGCTTCAGCTTCCTGTATAGCCTGTTGAATAGACTGGATAGTTTGGGTAATGTTATTCACCACCCCACGATGAACCCCAAGACTTTTGGACTTCCCGATACCAACAATTTCCACCTTGCCGTACTCGTTCTTACGCCCAATCATCGCCACAATCTTGGTGGTTCCTATATCTAATCCTACTGCTATCTCCTTATGTTCCATAAATTACTTTTTAGTGCAAACAACCTGGTTTCCAAATTGCAAGTTCACTTTCCTGTAGGCTCCTAACTTATCATCCTTAAGCGCTTTTTTATAAAAAGCCTTAAAATTGTTGAACTTCAGTTCAATATTTTCAGCGTCACCCATGTACACGGTAAAATCCATTTTCCTCATTTGCAGGTTAAACCTTCCCGGTTTTACCCGTGTAATTCCTGTAATATGCTGGGTTAAAAATTCGTCTTTCCTTATGTATTCCAGAAGCGGATATACTTCTTTTACATTCCCGCCGTCAAATCCCATCAACAACGGCACACGTGCGGAATAATATTGGGAAAGCGGCATAAGCTCCCCGTTCCTGTCCAGATAAAATGAAGAATTACCCACTACTCTTCCAATGGGTTTTCGCTGACTCACATTTGCCTCGAGTTTCCCGTCCAGCGTCACGTAAACTTCAGCGTTTTCAATCATTTCATGTTTATTCAAAAGCCCCTCAACCCTATTCAAATCTAAAGTTTCTTTGCCTATACCCGAGGAAGGCACTTTATTTTGTATCAACAATTTATTAACCGCTTCTTCAGTGACATACAGATTTTCAGTATCAGTAAATTTTACCGCTACTTCACTGATTTTACGGGACTTTTGCCGTTTTTCAGCAAAACCGAAAAGAAACGCCACCAGGGCGATAAGCAAAATAGCCTTTATGTATCCTAAACTCGCTCTCATTCCAATGCTTTTTTCACCTTTTCAACTTCTTCTCCAATATCGCCGGCGCCCATCATCACCACTACTTCAGCCTTAACAGACTTTATTTTTTCTGAAAGATTCTCCTTCTGAACCAGCTCTTTTTTAGGATTGCCGATTTTTTCCAAAAGCCATGCTGAAGTAATCCCCTCTACAGGGAGTTCCCTGGCCGGGTAAATATCCAGCAGCAGGATCGCATCAAATTTGTCCAGGCTTTCGGCAAATTCATCAGCAAAATCTCTCGTACGGCTAAAGAGGTGCGGCTGAAAAACCCCCAGCACCTTTTTGGTCGGGTGCATTTCCCTTACCGCCTGGTACACCGCAGCAATTTCGGCGGGATGGTGCGCATAATCGTCTATAAGCACCAAATCTTCAGTATTGATTTTATAGGAAAACCTGCGTTTCACCCCCTTAAAACTATATAAAGCCCTGGCCAGGTGGTTCGTGGGGGAACCATATTCAACAGCCATTGCCAGGGCTGTCATAGCATTTAGCAAATTGTGTTTGCCGGGTAGAAAAAACTGTAAATTCTTAATGGTTTCCTGCGGAGTCTTAAAATCGAAATGATAAGCCCCGTTTTCTATTTTTATATTGACTGCGGAAAAATCAGCATTATCGTCTATCCCCACGGTTAATCCTTCCAACGGCAGGCCATTGCGCACAAACAGCTTTCCGCTTTCGGGAACCAGCGAAGCAAATTTCCTGAAGGATTCCTGAAGCTGTTCCTTTTCCCCGTAAATATCAAGATGGTCTGCATCCATAGAGGTTATGGCAGCGATATTGGGCGATAATTGTAAAAACGAGCGGTCAAATTCATCAGCTTCGGCCACAATTACCTCGTCTCCCTGCATGATTAGATTGCTTTGGATATCTTCACTTATACCGCCTAAAAAAGCAGTGACCTTCGCACCCGTTTCCTTTAAAATATGGGCTAAAATTGCCGTGGTGGTGGTTTTGCCATGGGTGCCGGCAACAGCCAGGGTAAATTTATTCCTGGTTACCAGCCCCAGCACCACCGAACGTTTTCTTATGTTATACCGCTCCTTAAGCAAATAATCATACTGCTGGTGCCCGCCCGGAATGGCCGGGGTATAAACAACAAGTGCATTTTTATCTTCTAAGATGTGCCGCGGAATTTGCCTTATTTCATCTTTGTAAACAACAACAATGCCTTCTTCCTCGAGCTTTCGGGTAAGTGAAGTGGAGGTTTTATCGTAACCGGAAACATTTTTGCCCTTAGCATTAAAATACCTCGCCAGGGCGCTCATGCCTATCCCGCCAATGCCGATAAAATAGAAATTTTGTATGTTATTTAAATCGCTCAAATTTTGTTATTTCTTATCCTCTATTCTTATTTAGCATCATTTTTACTTTAGACCTACAAGGTTTTGAAAACCTTGCAGGTGCTTTTGTTTTAGTTTCAGTATTATTTACCAGCCAGCTTTTCCACCTCATCCACAATTTTTGCCGTGGCATCGGGCAGGGCCATTTTTTTTATGTTTTCACTCAGCTCCCTCTGTTTTGCTTCGGAATTAACCAACCCGAAAAATTCTTCTTCAAAATCCTGCTCCAGCTGCTCTTCAGTAAGGGTAATTGCCGCCTTGTTTTTACTAAGGGACATGGCGTTTTTCGCCTGATGGTCTTCAGCAACATTTGGTGACGGGATAAAAAGCACCGGCTTGCCCACCACACATAATTCGGAGACGCTGCCTGCCCCGGCCCTGCTTATAATAATATCTGCCGCGGCATAGGCCCAATCCATCCTGTTTAAGAATTCATAAGTCTGCACCAGGTCACTGTTATATTTTTTATATTCATCGTAATACAGCCTCCCTGTTTGCCAGATCAACTGAATGCCCTCTTTTTCAAATTTCGGCACCCAGGTTTCAATAAGCTGATTTATTCTTCTCGCGCCTAAACTTCCGCCTAAAACAAGGACGGTTTTTTTCTTTTTATCAAGATGGAAAAACCGCTGCGCTTCTTCCCGCTTTTCATTCACCTTCAGCAAATCGAGCCGTACAGGATTTCCTGTAATTACCGTCTTCTCCTTCGGAAAAAACCGGAAGACTTCTTCATAAGCCGCGCAAATTTTATCAGCCTGTTTTGCAAGAATCCTGTTGGTGATGCCGGGAAAGGAATTCTGTTCCTGGATAAGCGTTGGGATTTTCTGTGACACCGCCACTCTTAACAATGGGCCACTGGCAAATCCACCGGTACCAATCACCACATCCGGCTGAAAACTTCTGATAATCTTGCGGCTTTTACTAAGGCTGCTCATCAGCTTGAACGGAAACATCAAATTTTTAAGCGATATCTTCCGCTGAATTCCACTAATCCATAAACCTTCAATATCATATCCCGCCTGCGGCACTTTTTCCATTTCCATACGGTCCCTGGCCCCAACAAAGAGGATTTCAGCTTTGGGATACCGCCTGCGTATTTCATCAGCAATAGCAATTGCCGGGTAAATATGACCCCCGGTTCCTCCTCCAGACAATATGATTTTTAAATGCTCCTTCACTTAAATCGCTTCACTTAATATATCCAACGGGTTTTCCTCATCATCTTCCTGAGCTTCCGCTTCTTTAATTTCTTCTCTCTTAGCACTAACGCTTAAAATTATTCCAAGGGCCATGCAGGTCATCCAGATAGATGTTCCCCCACTACTTATAAGCGGCAGGGTTTGGCCCGTAACCGGGAACAATTCCACCGCCACTGCCATATTCACCAGTGCCTGGAATACAATGGGAATTCCCACGCCCATCACCACCAGTTTTCCAAAAACCGTGTTGGCCTTAGTCGCCACAATCACAATCCTGAAAAGCAACAGCAAATAGGCAAACATTACCCCAAAAGCGCCAATTAGCCCCATTTCTTCCACAATTATCGCATAGATAAAATCTGATGAAGATTGCGGCAGGAAGTTCCTTTGCACAGATTTGCCTATGCCGGTACCGGCAATGCCTCCACGGGCAATGGCGATTTTTGCCTTCTCTATCTGGTAATCTGCTTCGGTATCTTCATCGCTCATAAAGCTATCTATCCTGCTGGCCCAGGTGTCTACCCGGCTGGGCAGAACTCCCGGAAAAGCCTTCGCGGTAAGGATAAACATCGTCAACATTAAAAAGCCCGCGGCCACAATTGCGGCCAGGTATTTTACAGGGTAACCTCCTATAAACATCAGCACCAGCGTCATTGCAAAAATGATCGCAGCCGTTGAAAAGTTGGCCGGCAAAATTAAAGCTAAAATCAGGAATACCGGCAACCATAAAGGCAAAATTGTTTCTTTAAAGTTCACGGTTTTATCGGTGATTTTAGATAAATATCTGGCAACATAAACCATTAACACCACCGCCGCCAGCGTAGACGTCTGGAAAGTTACGCCCAGCACGGGGATTTGCACCCATCGGCTGGCGTAAGCACCACCAATAATGGTTCCCTGCGCCACAGTGTAAAGCAGCAAAACGATTATTACCGGCAACAGTAAAATTGACAATCCCCGAAAATAGTTATACGGCACCCTGTGTACTGCAAAGAGCAGGCAAAATCCCAGGAGCAAATGGAAGAAATGCACCACCAGGTAGTGGAAGGTGCCTCCGTCCCCATGCAGATAGGCAAGGTTACTACTGGCGCTGTAAACCGGCAGGAAAGAAAAAATTGCCAACAGCCCTGCGGTCGCCCAGATAACCTTGTCTCCTTTAAGATTTGAAAATATACTGCTCATTTTTTTAATTCTTGTTCCAGACCTCACAGGTTTTGAAAACCTGTTAGGTCTTTTTGCCTGGCTTATAAATTCCGCACTGCTTCTTTAAACTGCCTTCCCCTGTCCTCATAATTTTCAAATAGATCAAAACTTGCACAAGCCGGGGAAAGCAAAACAGTTTCATTTTTTTCAGCTATCTTGTAAGCAATCTTTACTGCTTCATCCATAGACTGTGTTTCCACCATCACATCTACACAATTCCCAAAAGCATCTATAATTTTAGCATTATCAACACCCAGGCAGATAATAGCTTTTACCTTTTCATTCACCAAAGGCAGCAAATCACTATAAACATTACCTTTATCTACCCCACCAACAATCCAAACCGTGGCGCTTTCCATACTTTCCAAAGCGTAGAAAGTGGCGTTAATATTGGTCGCCTTGGAATCGTTAATATAAAGCACATTATTGATCTTAAGAACCTTTTCAAGACGGTGCTCTACTCCCTGAAAATTTTCCATACTTTCCCGAATAGTCTGCTTTCTTATTCGAAGAAGTTGTGCAACCGTAGCGGCCGCCATCGCGTTTTTAGTGTTGTGCTTGCCCTGAAGGCTAAGATCTGTTGTTGGCATATTAAACTCGGTATTATTTATTTTTATAATTATTTGGTTGTTTTCCAGATATGCGCCGTTGTCAAATTTTCTTTCTAATGAAAACGGCAGTTTTTGAGCTTTTACGGGATTTTTCTTCAGCCAGGTTCTAATATTTTCATCATCGGCATCATAGATAAAATAATCATCTTCTGTCTGATTCATGGTAATCCTGAATTTGGCAGCGATATAATTTTCCAGCTTATTATCATACCTGTCCAGATGGTCTGGAGTGATATTGGTTAAAACCGCTATCTCAGGCCTGAAATTCACAATACCATCCAGTTGAAAACTACTTAATTCCAGTACGTACCAGTCATAATCATTTTCAGCTACCTGTTTGGCAAAACTATCTCCCACATTGCCCGCCATTCCTGCGGAAATGTTTCCGCTTTTCAGGATATGATGGGCAAATTTGGTGGTGGTGGTCTTCCCGTTGCTTCCCGTAATCCCAATAATTTCTGCGGAAGTGAATTCTGAAGCGAATTCAATTTCAGAAATTACCGGAATATTTTTCTCCTTCAGTTTTAAAACCAAAGGAACATTTTCCGGAATACCGGGGCTTTTCATCACCACATCTGCATCAAAAATTTTTTCTTCAGAATGCTGTAATTCTTCCCATTCAATCTCAAGATTTTCAAGAACTTCCTTGTATTTATCTTTAATCTTTCCTTTATCGGAAAGAAAAATTTTAAAACCTTCCTTTTCGGCTAAAATCGCTGTACCCACACCACTTTCTCCTCCTCCCAGGATTGCAATTTTCTTTTGCTTCAAAGCCTTTTCCTGCATTTACATTTTCCTGTTTTGTTCTGCCTGACTTATTATATATCTATTTATACCTACAAGGTTTTAAAAACCTTGCAGGAGGTCTTTTATCTACTATCTCAACTTCAGCGTTACCACCGTTACAATGGCGAGGAAAATGCCTACAATCCAAAAACGGACTACAATCTTACTTTCATGATGTCCTTTTTTCTGATAATGATGATGCAAAGGCGACATCAGGAAAATTCTCCTGCCCTCTCCATACTTCCGTTTGGTAAATTTAAACCAGGAAACCTGCATCACTACCGAAAGGTTCTCCATGAGGAAAATTCCGCAGAGAATGGGGATAAGCAATTCTTTTCTCGTGGCCACGGCCAAAACGGCAATTATCCCCCCAATGGTCAAGCTTCCCGTATCGCCCATAAAAACCTGCGCGGGATAGGTATTGTACCAGAGAAATCCCACCAGCGCTCCTGCAAAAGCGGTGATATAAATCGTCATTTCCCCCGATTTTGGGATATACATGATGTTGAGATAATCTGAAAAAATAATGTTACCCGAAACCCAGGCAAAAATACCCAGCGTAAGCACAATTATTGCTGAAGAGCCCGCCGCCAGTCCATCTATCCCATCGGTTAAATTGGCGCCGTTAGAAACCGCTGTCACAATAAAAATCACAATCGGAATAAATATAATCCAGGCATATTTTTCATAATCCTGATTGATCCATGTGATAAGGCTGGCATAATCAAACTCATTGTTTTTTACAAAAGGAATGGTGGTGGTAGTGCTTTTTTCTTCCGGCCCCATTTCACGAATATCCCCAACTTCACTCAGTTCCCTGCCCGGAACCGCGTTATTAGCCTCTTCCTTTACCGTAATGCCGGGGTGAAAGTACATGGTAGCACCAATGATAAGTCCCAGCCCAACCTGCCCAATCACTTTAAAAATGCCCTTAAGGCCTTCTTTATCCTTTTTAAAGATTTTGATATAGTCGTCTATAAAACCTATGGCGCCCATCCAAACGGTGGTAATCATAAGCATGATCACATAAATATTTTCCAGCCTGGCAAACAGCAAAACCGGGATAAGGGTGGCAATTATAATTATAACCCCTCCCATAGTTGGTGTGCCGGCTTTTTCGCTTTGTCCTTTTAACCCAAGTTCACGGACACTTTCTCCAACCTGTTTGGTAAGCAGGTAATTAATGATCTTTTTCCCGTAAATGGTAGAAATAGCCAGGGACAGGATAATAGCCATTGCCGAGCGGAATGAAAGATACTGAAACAGCTGAGCCCCGGGGACCTGGTATTCAGATTCTAAATATTGAAATAAATAGTATAACATGCGTTACTTTTCGATTTTCCGCTGAAAAATCCTTTTTATCTATTCTGTTGTTTTAAAAATTCGTTCACGATCTTGAAGTCATCAAAATCTGAACGTTCGCCGTTTACCTCCTGATAGGTTTCATGACCTTTGCCGGCTATGAGGATAATATCGTTTTTACCGGCCAGCTGGCAGGCTGTTTTAATTGCCTGTTTCCTGTTGGCAATAGACATGGTTTTTTTGAAATTCTGAGGCGCTACTCCTGCCTCCACGTCTTCTATAATTTTTTCAGGATCTTCAGTGCGAGGGTTATCACTTGTAAAGATCACTTTTGTGCTTAGAGCTGAAGCAATATGCCCCATTTTTGGCCTTTTGGTCTTGTCCCTGTCTCCGCCACAGCCTACCACCGTAATTAACTCTTCATTTTTTGTCCTGATCGCGTTGATGGTTTCCAGCACATTTTTAAGAGCATCGGGCGTGTGGGCGTAATCCACAATTGCCGTGATTTTGTCGTTTGGCGATACCACGTATTGAAACCTGCCGTTTACGGAATTCAGCTCACTTATAATCTTCAGGCTTTCCAGAGTTTCGAGGCCAAGCAGTTCTGAAGCCGCATAAATTGCCAAAACATTGTAGGCATTAAAATTGCCAATTAGCTTAGACCATACTTCCTGGTCATTCACCTTCAGCAGCAATCCGGTAAACTGGTTTTCCAGGATCTGCGCCTGGTAATCGGCATAAGATTTTAGTGCGTAAGTATATTTTTTCGCCTTGGTATTCTGAAGCATCACCAGCCCGTTCTTATCGTCGGCATTGGTAAGGGCAAAAGACGAAGCGGGCAATTCATCAAAAAAACGCTTTTTTACATCCCGGTATTCCGCGAAATCTTTATGATAATCCAGGTGATCGTGAGACAGGTTGGTGAAAATCCCGCCGGCGAATTCCAAGGCAGTTGTCCTGTGCTGGGCGATGCCATGGGAACTTACTTCCATAAAGCAGAATTCCACGCCCTCATCATTCATTTGCTTTAAGTAGGAGTTTATGGTAATAGAATCTGGCGTAGTTCTTATTGCTGAAAATTCCTTTTCTGCAACCATTACCTTTACGGTGGAAAGAAGCCCAACCTTAAAGCCGGCTTTGGTAAAAAGATCATAAAGCAGCGTGGCAATAGTGGTTTTACCATTTGTACCGGTTACCCCCACCAGCTTTAATTTTTCTGAAGGATTTCCATAATAGTTGGCCGCCATGTAAGCGAGCGCCATTTTTGAATCCTCCACCTGAACATAAGTGACGCCGTTAACTATATCTTTTGGCAATTCTTCGCAAACCACCACAAGAGCACCTTTGTTTACGGCCATTTTTATATAGTCGTGGCCATCAGAAAGAGTACCTCTAATAGCAACAAACGCGTCATTCAATTCCACTTTTCTGGAATCAAAATGCAGCTTATTAATGGTAACGCCGGTGTTTCCAACCACGGCTTCCATCCCCACGCGATATAAGATGTCCCTTAACACTATCAACTTAAATTCAGTTTTACTTTTAGTTCCTGATCTTTTTTTATTTCTCTTCCTGCCGCAACAGATTGGGAACGCACTTTGCCTTTACCATTAAGAGCCACCTTAAATCCCAGGTTTTCCAAAAGCGAAATCGCGTCCATGGCAGGCATGCCTGTTACGTCTGGCATCAGGATTTTCTCATTTTGCACTTTGCTGTAATACTTTTGAAAATCTTTTTCCACATTTTCATTTTTTATATCCAGGCCAGGCAACTCGTCCATAATAGGCGTATCGGTATAAATTTTTTGTGCTATACTTTTAAAAACCGGGGCCGCAACGATATTCCCGTAATAACCCTTGCTGCGTTTTGGCTTATGAATAACCACGATGCAGGAATATTTAGGATTATCTGCAGGAAAATATCCTGAAAAAGAAGCGATGTACCTGCCGGGCTCAATCCAGTATTCGGTCTGGCAGGTTCCTGTTTTCCCGGCCATCGAAAAATTAGGCGTATAAATATTGGCCGCTGTGCCTCTCAGCACCACATTCTCCATCATCTTCCTTACTTTTTTGGCTGTTGCCGGCGAACATACTTCAGGGTTCATGATTTCGGTATCCATTTTAACAATGGTCTTATCCCATTCTTTTACTTCCTTTATAAAATGAGGCTTAACCATTACCCCGTTATTGGCAATAGCATTGTAGAATGTTAAAATTTGCAGAGGTGTAAGGGATACCCCGTAGCCAAAAGCCATCCAGGGCAGGCTCAATCCACTCCAGTTTTTATCATTGGGATGCGGAATCCTGGGCTGGCCTTCCCCGTTAATATCGAGCCCGATTTTTTTGTTCAGCCCCATATCATAAAGCCTGTCCACAAACCTGGAAGGGTCATTTTTATAACCTTCAGTAATAAGTTTTGTGAAAGCGGTGTTTGAAGAAAGTTCGAAAGCCCTCGCCGCTGAAATTTTTCCGTAGCCGCCATGATGTGAATCCCTTACTGCACGGCCATAAAACCTTACCACCCCGTTTTCGGTATCCACAACCTGGGAGGTATCAATCACTTTATCTTCCAGGGCGGCCACCATGGCCATCAATTTAAAGGTAGAGCCAGGTTCGTGGGATTCATACACCGCGTAATTCCTTTTTTCAAAATAAGTTCCTTCTGAAGTACGGCCAAGGTTGGCCATCGCTTTGATTTCTCCGGTAGCGGTTTCCATCACCACCACGGTACCATGATCGGCTTCAAAATATTCCAGCTGCTTCAACAAAGCATGGTGCGCGATATCCTGAATATTAACATCTATGGTGGAAATTACATCGTAACCGTCTTTAGGCTCCACTTCGTTATTATCGCTGATAGGCTTCCACTGCCCTTTAGAAATTTTTTGTTTTAAACGCCTGCCATCTATTCCCCTAAGGTAATTCCCAAACGCGCCTTCAAGCCCCACCCTGGTATAATAGCCTTCTTCATCCTTACGCTCATACCCAACGGTACGTTCCCCCATTTTACCAAGCGGATGTTCCCTTACCGTTCTTTGCTCTACAATAAGGCCACCTTTATAGGCGCCAAGTTCGAACATGGGAAAGCTCTTAAATTTCAGATAATCTGAATAACCCAGGTTTTTAGCTATTAAAAGATATCGTTGATGATTTGCCCTGGCCGCACGAAGTTTTTGCGAATAATAGGTGGAAGGCCTTCCAAAATATTTACCCAATTCTTCGGAAAGAGGGCCAATATTTTTTTCAAAATTTTTATCAGAAACAGTAACCGCATCAAACCGGATGTCATACTTGGGAACCGAAGTAGCCAGCAAACTGCCATTGGCATCATAAAGGTTACCACGGTTAGCGGGAATTTTGAAATTGCGGTAAGTGCGTTCTTCTGCCAGTTCCTTATAGTATTCGCCATCCACAAACTGAATATCCATCAATTTAAAGCCAACACCCAAAGCGAACAGGAACATGCAGCCTGCCACAAAATAGAGTCGGTTTAATATGTTTTTTTCAGTAGTTGCCATTTAAGCTTACTCCTTTATATTTACTTTAATCTTGAAAGGCGGCGTTTCGGAAGGCGCTATTCCTGTACCGCTTAGCTGATTAATTATAGTGGATTCCATTTTAATACGCATAAGGGCCGATCTGCGGTCTACAAATTCACTCCTTAATTCCCTAACTTCGTTATTGAGCCTCGCGATCTGGTGGACTTTACGCTCTGCACTATGGGAACTGGCAATCATGATAATAGCGAGAAGCGTACAAAAAACAATGAAGCGCCAGTTGTTAACCGCATCACTGTTAATTAGAAAATTCGCTTTTAATATGTTATAAATTCCCTTCTTCATTCTTATAACATTTTTAACCAACAGCCTCTTGGGGAGGAGGCTATTGATTAGAGTTTTTCGGCAACCCGAAGTTTCGCGCTCCTGGCGCGGTTATTTTTTGATATTTCCTCTTTTGAAGGAACAATCAATCCGTTTACTTTCTTAAAAGGCACTGAAATATTTCCGTAGAAATCCTTTTCCGGTTCGCCTTCAAAAAGCCCACTCCTTATATATCTTTTTACCAGGCGATCTTCCAGGGAGTGGTACGAAATTAAGCTCAGCCTCCCGCCCGGCTCCAGCATATCTTCTGTTTGCAGAAGAAATTCCTTTAAAGATTCTATTTCCTGGTTCACCTCTATCCGGATAGCCTGATAGATCTGCGCCAGGATTTTATTTTCCTTGCCTTTAAAAAGAGCAGGTTTCAATAATTCATTCAATTGCTCACTGCTCACAATTGGCCTTTGGGCCCGTTCTTCCACGATTATCCTGGCAAGCTTTGGCGCGTTTTTCAAATCGGCATACTCATAAAAAAGAGATTTAAGCTGCCCTTCCTCATAATCATTAATTACTTCATAAGCACTCACCTTGTTGTCCTGGTTCATCCTCATATCAAGCTTCGCATCAAACCGGGTGGAAAAACCCCGTTCCGCTTTATTGAACTGATGAGAGGAAACCCCAAAATCCCCTAAAATCCCATCAACTTTTTTTATTCCGTAGAAACGCAAAAAACGTTTCAGAAACCTGAAATTTTCGTTGATGAGGGTAAAACGACGATCCTCAATCTTATTATCCAAAGCATCCTTATCCTGATCGAAAGCGTAGAGTTTCCCCTCAGGACCCAGGTTTTTCAATATTTCCCGGGAATGCCCGCCACCTCCAAAAGTTACATCCACATAAATCCCGTCCGGCTTAATATTAAGCCCGCGAACGGTTTCCTCAAGCAATACCGGTTTATGATATTCCATCAAAATCATCATTTCCCATTACCTCTTCAGCCAGATCTGCAAAATCATCTGAAGCGGCTTCAATGGCGTTTTCATACTTTTCCTTATCCCAAATTTCTATGATGTTGATCGCGGAAGAGAGCACAATTTCTTTCTCAATCCCCGCGAATCCCACCAGGTCTTTTGGAATTAACAACCTCCCGTTGGCATCAACCTCAACAGTTTTTACGCCCGCGGTAAACCTTCGGATAAAATCATTATTCTTCTTCTTGAAGCGGTTGAGCTTATTGATTTTCTGCATCATTTCGTCCCACTGTTCCATAGGATACAATTCCAGACAGGGCTGGAAAACGGCACGCTTCAACACAAAACCTTTTTGAATCAGAGGAGCAAGTTGCTTTTTTAATGCGGAAGGAACCATTAAGCGGCCCTTCGCGTCTACCTTGCACTCGTATGTTCCAATAAGATTTACCACTCCTAAGTTTGTAGATTCAAATATATTGAAAAATATTCCACTTTTTACCACTTTATACCACATTGTTGATAAGTTTTACCACTGTATCCACCTGAAAGCCTTTAAAATAGCTGTAGTTACTTAGGATTCAGAAAGTTGGTTACGGTGGGAGATTTTTAACTCAAAAAGAGCGAAAACTGCCCTAAACATAGGAGGAAAGCTTTGCCCAAAAACTCTTTACCTTTAGTCAAAAATGATTATACTTGTATTGAAATCGCTATATTTGCGATTGCAAACTGCAAAGGGTATCAATGAAAAATCACTTAAAGCAAGAAGGAAAGTTCACATACTTGGAAGAAGGAGAAGGTACTCCAATAGTTATTCTACACGGGCTAATGGGAGGCCTTAGTAATTTTGACGGGGTGGTGGAATATTTTCCTGCAAACGGTTATAAAGTGTTAATTCCTGAATTGCCTTTATATTCCATGTCCCTTCTAAAAACCAGTGTGGCAACCTTTGCAAAATACCTGAAGGAATTTATTGAAATGAAAGGCTTTAAGGAGGTTATCCTTTTGGGAAATTCCCTTGGAGGGCATATTGCCCTTGTTGCAACAAAGCTATACCCTCACCTGGTAAAGGCGCTGGTAATAACAGGTAGTTCCGGCTTATATGAAAACGCGATGGGAGAAAGCTATCCCCGCCGCGGCGATTATGAGTTCATCAAGAAAAAAGCCCAGAACGTATTTTACGATCCGGGAGTGGCCACCAAAGAAATTGTGGATGAAGTTTATGAAACAGTGGGAGACCGTAACAAACTGGTAAAAACACTGGCTATTGCCAAAAGCGCCATCCGGCACAATATGGCAAAAGATCTTCCAAAGATGCTTACGCCCACCTGCATTATCTGGGGCAAGAATGATAATGTAACTCCCCCTGAAGTAGCCGAAGATTTTGACCGCCTGCTCCCGGACTCAGATCTTTACTGGATTGACAAATGCGGCCATGCCGCTATGATGGAACATCCTGAGCATTTCAACAAACTGCTTCACTCCTGGCTAAAAGAGAGAAATTTCTAACACCATTACCGGTTTTAAATAGTGAGCTATGGAAATTAAGAATGCTGAATTTGTAGTAAGCAACAGCAGTGTTGCGCAGTGTCCAAAAAGTCAACTTCCAGAATATGCCTTTATTGGAAGAAGTAATGTTGGAAAATCTTCCTTAATCAACATGCTTACCGGAAGAAAATCTTTGGCCAAAACTTCATCAACCCCTGGAAAGACCCAGCTTATCAACCACTTTCTCATCAATAATAACTGGCACCTGGTAGATTTGCCGGGCTATGGTTACGCGAAGGTTTCAAAATCTACAAAAAATACTTTTCAGAAATTTATTACGGCTTATTTTGAAAAAAGAGAGCAGATGCTTTGCGCATTTGTACTTATTGATTCCCGCCACAATCCTCAAAAAATAGACATGGAATTTATGCAATGGCTGGGAGAACATCAAATCCCCTTCTGCATTATTTTTACAAAAGCCGACAAATTGAAACCTAAAGAACTGCAGCGCAACCTGGAAATTTATGAAGGGGAAATGTTGCAGACCTGGGTGGAAATGCCGCAGTATTTTGTTACGTCAGCCAGCTCCGGATTAGGGAAAAATGAGGTCCTGGATTATATTGAAGAAACCAATAAAGCCCTCTCCAAAAAACTTTAACTGCTCCTTCTTTCAATTAGCCCAATAAGTTCTTTTTCTGAAGAAACTTGAGATAATTCTTCCCTGGAAATAAAAATTTCCAAACCACTAATCCCTTCTGCCAGCACTACAGGAAAATTAAATTTATGTCCGAATTTGGAAGCATACTGCCTTTTAAATTCATCTGCATGAAGAAATTCCATTTCCCTGCATGAAGCCTTCCTGAAGTTTTTCCAGGCCTTCTTCTCTCCAAAAGCCCCATGAGTGATTTTACACAGGCTGCACTTATAGCTCTCCGGATTAAAAATTTTATGCAGCGAATCCAGCACACCCTGCAAAGCACCGGATTTCGCGTTGTAAATAAAAAGGAGTTTTCCAGACAACAGGCCTATTCCTTTTTAAGGTTCATCTTTTCGGCAAAATAATCACAAAAATCCTGCATGGTAGCCGTCATTCTTTCATCCTGAGTGGCCCGGTTAAAAGTATGGCTCATGGCTACCAGGGTTTGGTGAAAAAACTTTTTCATCTCATCCACAGGCATATCTTTTGTCCAAAGGTCTATCCTAAGTGTTTCCTGTGCTTTACTATCCCATACCGATAACATTAAAGCTTTGGCCTGTTCATTATAAACATTTCCATCTTCCGCAGACCATGCGATCTCCTCCGGCACATGGTTTTCATCGGTTATAACTTCTATATTAATATTCGATTTTTTATACTCTGCCATCTTGTTTAATTATATTTTTTCCTAAAGTTATCAGGAACGTTTTTCTGGTTTATAATTCGCTTTATTAAAGATTTTATCAGCACTGGTATTGAGCATTTCCTGCACGCTCACCTCATTTTTATCCATGTATTGTTTTATAATCTGCCAGCCAATATATTGCCCCATCCTGTCCGGCGATTCACTGTCCAGCAGCAAATAGAATTTGGAAAAAGGCGCGGGATAAAGAAACCGGCTGTAAAGTTCAGAATCGGTATCAAAAATAACTTCATTTTCAACAAAATACCGCCAGGCCTGTGCCTCGTTGTTCCTGGCCCACTCCAACTCGTCTTCAGTATAACCAATTATCTCAGCATCAGCTTCCGCAGGCAACCATATCTTTTTAAGATAAAGCAGCTTTCCGTAATACAGCATGTGGGCAAGAAAGGTGCGGGAATCTGGCCGCGGCACCAAACTTTCGGCTATTGCATTTGCGGCATCCGGTATTATTTGTTCTTTCCTGAAATTCTTCTTCAGAAATTCCTGCAGGCTGATATAAAAAGGATGATTTTCGCCTAAATAGGTATCCAGCGAAATTAAGAGTTTATCGCCGGTGTAAATTACCTTGTTCTTATAATCCACTTCTGAAGTTACCGTGTAAACATCAGGCGCTTCAAAGGCAGGAAAGTAATATTTTATATGCTGAAAAAGGCTGTAAAGCTCATCTGTTTCTTCTGAAAATTCAGGAAAAACTGAAGCCACTTCCGTATCAATTTCATTCTGTATAGAATCTGAAAGTTTATTGATCCAGACACTATCGGGATAGCGGGTGGGAAAGAAAAAAGGATATTCGGCTTTAAGGGAATCGAGGGTTTTGAGTGTTGCCCTGGCAAATTTCTGATCAAATCTCACCAGCTGAAAATCGACTTCTATAGCGTCAATTTCCTTTTCTTTGTCAGATTTTTCCTCACATCCAAAAAAGGCAAAAGCCCATAAAATCAAGATAAATTTCCTCACTACTCCCCTTAATTATGAAGGCTTTAACGCCGGCCCCTTTTATAAATAATGTTTAAATAGTAGATTTGTGTACAAAGGTATCATTTACAAACTAAATCACCCAACATTATGCAGACGGAAAAGGTAGCCAACCATATTATACAATGGCTTAAAGATTATGCCACTAAAGCAAATATGAAAGGTTTTGTAGTAGGAATAAGTGGCGGAGTGGATTCTGCAGTAACCTCAACACTTTGTGCAAAAACAGGGTTACGCACACTTTGCGTGGAAATGCCAATTCACCAAAACCCTGATCATGTAAGCCGGGCGCAAAAACACATTGAAGCTCTTAAGCACAATTTTGCCAATGTTACCAGCGTAAATGCCGATCTCACTTCAGTCTTTGAAGAGTTTAAAAAGGTGTTGCCAGACAGCCAGAACAACGAACTGCTGGACCTTAGCCTTGCCAATTCCCGGGCCAGGTTAAGAATGACCACCCTTTATTACTTTGCCGGGCTGCACCGCTACCTGGTAGCCGGCACCGGAAACAAGGTAGAAGATTTTGGTGTTGGTTTTTACACCAAATACGGAGACGGCGGGGTAGATTTGAGCCCCATTGCAGACCTTATGAAAAGCGAGGTGTACAAATTGGGCGAGTACCTGCAGGTTTCGGATACCATCCTGAACGCGGCTCCAAGTGATGGCTTGTTTGGCGACAGCCGCAGTGATGAAGAACAGTTGGGGGCCAGTTACGACGAGTTGGAATGGGCCATGAAAATGCACGAGGAAGGAAAGCGCGAAAGTGACTTCTCTGGCAGGGAAGCAAAGGTGTACAGGCTTTATGAGATCCTTAATACAAAGAATAAACATAAGATGGATCCAATTCCCGTGTGTGAAATACCCCTTCATCTAAAGAAGTAAACATTTTATCGAAAATACATGATAGCTTCCTGATTTATAAGCTTTATCTATTATTTTTAGGATACCAACATGTATACAAAATCTCCCCCGGTTTGATACATGCAATTTCAGCCTAAAATTATGTATAAAGTATTAGTTGCAGACCATCATCCAGTGATCAGCCGTGGAATAGGTTGTATCTTAAAGAACAATCCGGCACTGGAAATTATTGGTAATATCACGAGCGGGGACGAGTTATTTAAATTTCTTCAGAACGGGGTTCCGGATGTGCTTATTATCGAACTCGATTTACCGCAAATAAACGGTATTAACGCCCTTCGGAAAATCAAACAGGAATATCCTGGAACCAGGATGCTAATCTTCAGCACACATCCCGAAGAAATGTATGCTTTAAGCACCATAAAAGCCGGTGCAGCAGGCTATATCTCCAAAACCACCGATCCTGAAACGCTGGAAAAAGCGATCTATCAGGTGGCGCGGGGAGGAATTTACCTCAACAAGAAAATTACAGAGCGGCTTAATTCCGGGATTTCACAAGGAAAAGGCCTTGTAGCTAAATTTAAGCGATTATCCACCCGTGAAACTGAGGTTTTAAACCTCCTGTCTTCTGGCAAACGCAACAAGGATATCGCGGAAGCCCTGGATATTAATGAAAAAACCGTTAGTACTTATAAGACGCGCTTGTTGAAAAAACTGAAAGTAGACAATGTAGCCGATCTTATTACACAATCCCGGCTGCTCCAGTTAAATATCACATAACGCGGTTGAGCTTATTGGAAAGTACTTTATTCAGGCTTAGGTAATCCATAACATCCTGCAGGGTAGCGGAATTATCATCCTGCGCAGTTTCTTTTATTTCCTGCTTAAGCTCTTCAATTTTTTGCGAAACCAGATAGCGGCGAAGATTTAGGATAGTCTCACTTACTAACCTGGAAATGCTTTCCTTCTTATCTTTTACAAAAATGTCATTGCGCTCCCAGTTATGTAGCTGGTACTGCTCCTCTTCCATAAGGATATTGGTAATTTCTGAAGCCTCTTCTGCCGGCACATCATTAATAAAACTTTCTATGGCAAATTCTCCCCCGCTGTTGAGCTTCTGAATTAAAAGATTATAAATTTCCCGAAAATGAGGGTTTGCAAAAGCAATTTCATCTTCCTGCAGATCCAGAAAAATCTTTTCAAAAACCTTTGCATTTTGCTTTTCAGGCTCCAGGCTCAATTCTCCGGTTTCGGTCTGTTTAAGCACAAGGTCTTCAAATTCTTCTTCCTGCTTTCCATACAAAAGCAAAAGACTGATGATCGTTTTCTCCAGTTCGTAAAGCTCATTTACCCTTAGCCCGGGTTTATCCTTAGCATCTTCCCGAACCACATCCATAGACCTTTGCGGACGCTTTTTTCCTGCTGCTTTTCCGGAATCTTTTGAGGTTAGCTGCGCAAGCGTTGTAAAAAGCACATCTTCTGAAATATCCATTAACCGCGAACATTCCTGCACGTAAATTTCCTGCTGGATATTATCAGGAATTTTAGCGATACTCCCCACCATGTCCCTTATTACCTCAGCTTTTTTCACAGGATCGTTTTTTGCTTCCTGCACTAGCAAAGAAGCTTTGTAGGTAATAAAGTCCTTGGAGTTTTCAGCTAAATAAAGCTTCAGCTCTTCTTCATCATATTTTCTTGCAAAACTATCGGGGTCTTCTCCTTCAGGAAATGTACAGACTTTCACGTTCATCCCCTGTTCCAGGATAAGGTCTATTCCGCGTAAAGAAGCACGTGTTCCCGCCGCATCCCCGTCAAAAAGAACAGTTATATTGCGGGTAAGCCGGTTGACCAGCCTGATCTGTTCCGAAGTTAAAGCCGTTCCGGAAGAAGAAACCACGTTTTCTATCCCCGTTTGGTTAAACTGAATCACATCGGTATAACCCTCCACTAAATAACAATTATCTTCTTTGGCAATGGCCTGCTTGGCATGGTAGATTCCGTAGAGAACTTTACTTTTATGGTAAATATCACTTTCTGGAGAGTTAAGATATTTTGCCGCTTTTTTATCATTGGTAAGAATACGGCCACCAAACCCAAGAACCCTGCCAGACATGGAATGGATTGGAAACATCACCCGGCCTTTAAACCGGTCAAATTGTTTTTCTCCTTTTACAATGCTAAGGCCGGTTTTCTCCAGGTATTCCAGTTTGTATCCGCTACCTAAGGCTTCTTTGGTAAACGCGTCCCACTCGTCCAGGCAATAACCCAGATCAAATTTTTCAATAGTTTCTGCTGTAAAGCCGCGCTCTTTAAAATAGCTTAAACCTATCGCTTTTCCCGCATCGGTTTTATAAAGGATTTTTTGAAAATACTTGCTGGCAAATTCAGAAACCAGGTACATGCTTTCCTTTTCATCGGCCTGCTGCTTCTGCTCATCGGTCTGCTCGGTTTCTTCAATTTCTATCCCGTATTTCTTGGCGAGATATTTTATAGCTTCAGGATAGGTAAAATGCTCGTGCTCCATAAGGAAAGCGATCACATTCCCTCCTTTTCCACTGGAAAAATCTTTCCAGATTTGCTTTACGGGCGAGACCATAAAACTGGGAGTGCGCTCATCAGTAAACGGACTCAGGCCCTTTAGGTTGCTACCGGATTTTTTAAGCTGAACAAAATCGCCGATCACCTCCTCCACCCGGGAAGTTTCAAACACATTATCTATGGTGGCCTTTGAGATCAAATTTTTTATAAATATAAAAATATCCAGACCTCACATGCTTTAAAAACCTGTGAGGTCTTAGATTGGCAAAATTACAAATTATAGTTGGCTAATCCAGATCGAAGCGAAGCCCTAGAGAAAAATTATTCAGTTCAGGATTAGGGTCGGAAAGAATAGGATTGATGTCATATTTTGCATACAGGGAAGTGCCGCCCCAGCCTATATATGTGCTTAAGCCGTATACAAAATCATTAGTATTGTAATCGTTTTTAAGTTTTTCCTTTCTATCATCCCCATCTACCTCATATTTCAACTTTTGGCGCTCTCCAATATTAAAGCCGGCATATCCCCCCAGCCCAATTTTGAACATATTGTTAGTAGTAAATTTTACTCCTTTAGAAGATTCATATCTTTTAGAAGGTCCAAATTCAAAATGCACAGGAATAACGAGATTGTCCATCCTAAATTTAGATTTGTCAAGATCCTGCTCAAATTCAGCCAGGTAGGTTTCATCTTCATCCTCTACAAAATAGCGGTTATCGGTAGGTTTCAGGCCATTAAACTGAAATGAAACTCCATATTTTACTCTCAGCCAGTTACTTTTATTGAAAACACGTGTTTTCCATGCCCAGCCAATTTCAAAGAACCTGCTCCCGCCAATTTTAAAATCGGAATCTTCAATAGATTGCCCGTCCAAAAGCGCGTTGTTAAGGCCGGCGGCTACTACAAGTTCAGATACAGTACGGGCATAATAATCGTCATCATGATCCCCGTTATTTTCACTATTCTCCTCATCGTCAGAACCCCATTTGAATGTCCAGGTTTTATGCTTATTCTCCTCAGCAAATCCTTCATCCTCTTCATTACGGGTAAGCAGGGAGATTTTGTTGTCGATAATCGCTATTTTATTCTCTATATTCAGGGCATGTTTTTTAGCAACCTCTTTTTTAAGTTCCTCTGCTTCATCCCAGGAAATCTCTCCTTTTTCGGCCTGGGAGTTAATTTTCTCAACTTCATTTTTTAAGGCAGCTTTTTCTTCAGCAACAATTTCCTCCTTCTGCTTTACAAGGTGTTCTATTTTTTTAGAATTGCTTCCAATATTTTGTTCATTCCCAGTTTGCGCGCCACAAACCGCTATATTAAACAGGCTAAATACTACGTAAAAGATAATTGTTCTCATGATGTTTGGTTTTAGATAAAGCACTTCTGTACTTCCATTGATTAATGAATAACCCTTTTCGGGATGTGATGATTTTTATTAATTATTTCTGGTTGCAACCGCTGTTCTCGCTTTTATCACGCCATCTTTTAGCATTTCAAAAACCTTTTGCCTGAAAGATTCGTCCAGTTCGCCTTCCACATCTTCAAGTAACGCACTGGCGTCTACCATTCCTGTGGAATATTCCTTACCGGATTCCCGGCTAATTTCCTTCGCAGCCTCAGCAAGAAGCGCGTTTACCTCAGCATCGGTAATTCCTCCTTCTTCTGTTTCTACGGAATTTACCGCTGCAATGACTTCTTCCAGCTTACTTCTGAAAACTGCTTCTTCAGGATTCTTTTGCGTTGCCACATGAGCAGGAACAGAATCTGTTATAATTTCCTGTTTTACACCTTGCGCTTCCACGATTTCGCTCTGCGTATTTTCCGGTGGCTTTTGAAAACCGGAAGTTCTTTCTGAAGTTTTCTTTACCTCAGGTTGCTCTTCAACTTCTTCCAAAGCAATTTCTATTTCAGCTTTGGATTTTTCTTTAACTGAAGGAGCAGAAAATTCTTCAACCGGCTGCTCTACTATTGGCGGAGTATTTATTTTATCTTCCGTAGTAAAAACAAAGCCTGCTATTACCAGCGCTGCCACAACTGCTGCCGCTATGCTTATCCACCATTTAGAATTCCCCCCGCCTTTGCTTTCAGCGGCATCTAACCTGGCTTCCAGCTTGTCCCAGCCAGATCCTGAAGGCTGAATTCGTCTTTTTTCGAGCTGCTCTTTTATGTGATCTTCAAATTTAATTGGTGCCATAACCTGTTTCGTTTTGTAATTTTAGCTGCTCCTGCAACATCTTTCTCGCTTTAAATAACTGTGATTTTGAAGTGCCTTCAGTAATATTCAGCATTTTAGCAATTTCACTGTGCTTATATCCTTCTACGGCATACATTACAAAAACCACTCTGTAACCTTCCGGCAGATGGTCAATCATCCGTTGGATATGGGCGACTTCCAGTTCTGAATTTATATTATTCCCGCTTTCAGAATAATTCATCATTTCCTCCTGCTCGAATTCCACTTTCTTATTTGCCCTTAAAAATGAAATAGCCTCCCGTATCATAATTTTCCTTATCCAGCCTTCAAAACTTCCTTCTCCCTTAAAAGAACATATATGGGTAAAAACTTTAAAAAACCCATTCAGCATTACTTCTTCCGCATGGTGGAGATCTTTAATATACTGCCGGCAAACACTCAGCATCTTGCCCGAATGAATCTCATACAAGCGTTGCTGTGCCTCGCGGTTGTTTTTGGCCGCCCGCTTTATTAATTGGGTTTCGTTTTTAAAAAGTTGAATTACTTTCACCTGTTTCAGTTATTAAAGGCCTTCTATTTACATAGACGGGGAAAAGTTACAAAAGGTTGCCTGACCCGTTTATTTTTTATGGAATTTTCTTGTTTCTTCGACTATAACCTTGTGCATATCGCCCATAAGTTGGTCGCAGATTGCCTGTTTTCACGGCGTTAAATCTTGTATCTTTGCAACAGAATCTTTTTTATGCCTGAACAAAATCTTACAAGAATAAACAAATTTTTAAGCGAAGCCGGTTTCTGTTCCCGTCGGGAAGCAGATAAATTAATCAACCAGGGCAGGATTACTTTAAATGGGAAAGTTCCTGAAATGGGAACAAAGATCGCCCCGGGAGACGAAGTAAGAGTTGATGGAAAACTGGTTTCGAAACAGGAATTGAAAGGGCCAAATGTTTATCTGGCTTTTAATAAGCCCGTGGGAATTGTTTGCACTACCGATACCCGCGTGGAAAAAGACAACATCATAGATTTCATCAATTATCCAAAGCGCATTTTTCCCATAGGACGACTGGATAAACCCAGTGAAGGGCTTATTTTTCTTACCAATGATGGCGATATTGTAAATAAAATCCTGCGCGCACGGAACAATCATGAGAAAGAATATATAGTAAGCGTAAATAAACCCATTACCCCAGATTTTATTAAAAGAATGGGCTCAGGAATTCCAATTCTTAATACCGTAACCCGTAAATGTGAAGTGGAACAGCTGGGAAAATATGAATTCAGAATTATACTTACCCAGGGACTGAACAGGCAAATCCGGCGGATGTGCGAATTTTTAGGCTATGAAGTTACTTCGCTTAAGCGTATAAGAATAATGAATGTACAGCTTGATGTTCCTGTGGGAAAATGGCGGGATTTAACAGCCGAAGAGCTAGAAACCATCAATAGTATGGTGGATGAATCTGTAAAAACGGAAGAAGCTTCTGCCCCGGCAGGAAGAGCAAAAAATAAAACTTCAAAAGACTTTCCGAAGAAAAATTTTAGAAAGAGAAGGCCCCAAAAAGGCAAATCTTAACAGATTATTAGCTGCTGATAAAGGCTGCATGTGAAGTTATCTCACTAATTTTAATAAAATTGAAATTATTCTTAATTTCAAGGAAAGACTAGTTTTAATTTTTAAAAACAACAGCCAACCATGAAAATACAACCTTTCCACCTTGCCATTCCTGTTTCGAACCTGGAGAAATGCCGGAAGTTTTACAAAGAAACCCTTGGATGCGGTGAAGGAAGAAGTAGCGAGCACTGGGTGGATTTTAATTTTTTCGGGCACCAGCTGGTCATACATTATAAACCTGCCGAAGAAACTGCAGCCACACATTCTAATCCCGTAGACGGGAAAGATGTGCCGGTACCGCATTTTGGAGTAGTGCTTCAATGGGATGTTTTCCAGGAATTTTCAAAATTACTCCAGGCCAAAGGAATTGAATTCGTGATCGAGCCATACATCAGGTTTAAAGGGCAGGCGGGAGAACAGGCCACGATGTTCTTTAAAGATCCCTGTGGAAATGCTTTGGAATTTAAAGCATTTAAAAATATGGACCAGCTTTTTGCCAAATAACAACAACTAACCAATCCCTATATGAACACCTTAAAACCGGCGCTGGTACGGCAAATATTCGTACTTCTGCTTATTCTCTTTTTAACGGTTTTAATATTTAGGGAAATCGTGCCTTATCTTTCCGGGGTACTGGGGGCAATCACGCTTTACGCGCTTCTTAGGAACTGGATGAGGACATTAATGAGAAAAGGCTGGAAACCACCTGTTGCTGCGGCATTACTTATGACGGGGTCTTTTGTAGGCATTCTTGTGCCAATTACGCTCATAATTTTGATGCTTTCCTCTAAAATAGGCAAAGCGGTAGCTAATTCAGAAAGAGTAATTAGCGCGGTAAAAGAGCAAACCAATCACCTGGAAGAATATGTTGGCTACAATGTAAGCAGCAGCATAGATACCTCCTCGGTCACCGGTTGGGTTTCTTCCAACCTCCAAAGCCTGGCTGGCGGCACCTTTGATGCTTTTATTGCAATTGGGATTATGTATTTTATGTTATATTACATGTTAATCAACCAGAATACCCTTAGAGATTCTCTTATAACTTATATTCCGTTAGGCAAGGAAAACCTAACTATTATAGGAGAGGAAAGCAACCAGTTGGTAAAATCCAATGCTTTGGGAATTCCGCTTGTGGCCCTGTGCCAGGGAATAATTGCCTTAATTGGCTTTTTGATAGTAGGAGTACCAGATCCTTTTTTCTGGTTTGTGATTACCGCCGTGGGATCCATGATTCCTTTTATTGGAACGGCCATTGGTATTCTCCCCGTGACTATACTCCTTGCTGCCCAGGGACAAAACTGGCAGGCTATAGCTATCCTTATTTATGGCTTTGTGGTGGTTGGGGCTACAGACAATATAATAAGGCTTTATGTTTTGGAAAGGTTGGCAAGTGTCCATCCTTTAATCACTCTTTTCGGCGTGGTGGTGGGAGTGCCGTTATTTGGATTTATAGGGTTGATATTCGGACCCATCCTGATTTCCCTCTTCCTCCTAATTCTGAAAATTTACCGGAAAGAGTATGGAAATTCTCACGATAGATTATAACTTGAATTAACTAAAACCATAGAATATGCTTAAAGAGAAAATGAAAGAAATAGACGAAGAATATGTAAAAAGCGGCGTAGCCCAGATAAAAGATGGCGATGTGGAAGTTGCCGCCAACAGCCAAAAGGAAGTTTCTGAAAAAATCCTTAATTCGGGGATGCTCAAAAAGTATTCTGAAATTGTAAAGCTTATGTTTGGGATGCTGCAGGATTACCGTAAAGGAGTTTACAGCAGCGTTCCATGGTTCACTATTGCTGCAACTGCATTTGCTGTACTTTATATCCTGAACCCTATGGACATTGTACCCGATTTTATTCCGGGGCTGGGCTATGTAGATGATTTTGCTGTAATGACCATAGGCCTTAGGTTTATAGAAACTGACCTGCACAAATATCTTGACTGGAAGCTGGCAGAATAAAAAAAGAAAAGGAGAATATTAAACTTTTTCCTTCTTCATTGCCCTGTGACGTTCCCTTGCCAGCAGCGTGTTTTTAAGCAACATAGAAACGGTCATAGGGCCAACCCCACCGGGGACAGGAGTGATATAGGAGGCTCTTTTACTTACGTTTTCAAAATCAACATCTCCTTTAATCACATAGCCCCTTTTGGCATTTTCATCTGGCACACGGGTAATACCCACATCAATGATAACGGCATCGTCCTTGATCATTTCCCCTTTCAAAAAATTAGGGATTCCCACGGCGATTATAATAATATCGGCCTGGGAGGTGATTTGGGTAATGTTCTTGGTAAATTCGTGAGTTAATGTAACGGTGGAATTCCCTGGAAAACCACTTCTTCCCATTAATATACTCATGGGCCTGCCCACAATATAGCTGCGCCCGATTACCACAGTATGTTTTCCTTTAGTAGGAATATCGTAACGTTCAAGCAGTTCTAAAATCCCGAAAGGAGTAGCGGGGATAAAAGAGGTCATATCAAACGCCATTTTCCCAAAGTTGGTGGGATGGAAGCCATCCACATCTTTATCTGGGTCTACGGCTAAAAGAACTTTCTGGGTATCAATCTGCTTCGGCAAAGGCAGCTGGACAATGAAACCATCAATATCATCATTCTGGTTTAATTCCTCAATTTTATCCAGCAACTCCAATTCGCTTATCGTGGAAGACATTCGGTAAAGTGAAGATTCAAACCCCACCTCTTTGCAGGATTTCACTTTACTATTCACATACGTCATACTGGCGCCGTCGTTCCCAACAATAATTGCCGCCAAATGCGGCACCTTTTCGCCCCGCTTTTTTATTTTTGAAACTTCTTCAGCAATTTCATTTTTAATATCGTTGCTGATTTTTTTACCGTCCAGTATTGTCATAATCAGTTAGCAGTATTCAGTCCCAGTCTGCAGTCATTCTTTACTTACTCCAAACTTAACTGGATTGTTTATCATATAGTTTAGTAGCCTTCCAACTTCTAAACTTTTTTGGTTTAGTTCTTCTTTGGTATTTTTATCAATATACTCACAAGCATAAGCAAACTCTAACCAGCTTTGTGTTTCAGCATTTTCAGCATCACTATCACTTAATTTGCTTATAAAATGATTTGGATACCGCCGCTTTCGATAAGCTTCCGCAACATTTGCACACACCGAACGCGAACTTCTTCTGATCTGGTCTGTTAAAGAATATTTTTCTTCTTTTGGAAATTCTTTTGTCAGATTAAAAATATCCATAGCAAGGCCAAAACTAATTTCATAGACTTTTAAAGATCTAAAATCCATTAACCCAAAATTTACTGCCTACTGCCCCTGCAAGCTGCTCACTACTTCATCCCCTTCATCATATTCATCATCTGTCGGCCACCACCGCCCTGCATCATTTTCATCATTTTTCCCATCTGGTTAAATTGCTTTAACAGCTGGTTTACTTCCTGTACAGAAGTACCGGAACCTTTACCTATTCTCTTTTTCCTGCTGGAATTTATAATTTTTGGATTGCTCCTTTCTTCCGGTGTCATGGAATAAATAATCGCTTCGATTCCTTTAAAGGCGTCGTCATCAATATCTACATCTTTCAGCATTTTTCCCGCTCCGGGAATCATTCCGAGGAGATCCTTCATAGATCCCATTTTCTTTATCTGGTGAAGCTGATTCAGAAAATCGTCAAATCCGAACTTATTTTTGGCAATTTTCTTCTGTAGTTTTCTCGCCTCTTCTTCATCATACTGCTCCTGGGCACGCTCCACAAGAGACACCACATCTCCCATCCCCAGAATCCTATCTGCCATACGGGAAGGATAGAAAACATCTATAGCTTCCATTTTTTCGCCGGTACCAATAAATTTTATGGGCTTGTTGACAACAGATTTAATAGAAATGGCCGCACCACCACGGGTATCACCATCCAGTTTGGTAAGGATTACCCCATCAAAATTAAGGCGCTCGTTAAACGCTTTGGCCGTGTTCACCGCATCCTGACCGGTCATGGAGTCTACCACGAACAAAGTTTCATGCGGCTCGATTGCCTGGTGAATATTAGCAATTTCGGTCATCATGGCTTCATCTATCGCCAGGCGACCGGCGGTATCGATTATCACCACATTATGGCCATTCTCCTTTGCATGGGCAATTGCCGCTTTGGAAATCGCCACGGGATCCTGGTTTCCTTCTTCAGAATAAACCTCAACTCCAACCTGCTCCCCAACAACATGCAGCTGATTGATCGCTGCCGGCCTGTAAACATCACAGGCTACCAAAAGTGGCTTTTTAGTCTTTTTATTTTTAAGGTAATTCGCCAGTTTACCGGAAAAAGTGGTTTTACCACTACCCTGCAGTCCAGACATGAGGATCACAGAAGGATTTCCACTAAGGTTTACCCCGGCAGCTTCGCCTCCCATCAGGTCTGTAAGCTCATCTTTTACAAGCTTCACCATCATCTGGCCGGGCTTTAAAGCGGTAAGGACATTCTGTCCCAATGCTTTTTCCTTAACCGTATTGGTAAATTCTTTGGCAATTTTATAGTTAACATCGGCATCTACCAAAGCGCGCCTTACCTCTTTAAGAGTTTCGGCAACGTTTATTTCGGTAATCTGTCCATGCCCTTTTAAGACATGAAAAGCATTATCTAACTTATCGCTTAAATTATCAAACATAATCTTGCTCCGTTTTTAAGAATTGCAAAGATAAGGATTGGTTGTTTAGTTACAAAGACGGTCAGAAAGAAAGATTTAGGCGCCCGCCAGTAGTTGAGAGTTCAAAGTCCGGAGTTCGAAGCCGACTTGCAATCGCTATTCACTTTTACTTTTCACTCAGTTTCTCCTTCTGCCAACTCCTCCTTGAGGTTTGGACGATCTATTTTTACGGCCACCTCTTTGCCGGGCCTTGTTCTCTGCCTTTCTTTCCAGCACTTCCTGAAGGTTTTCAGTAGGTTCAAACCCATCAAGAATTTCTTTTTCCAGGGATTCTCCTAATAATTTTTCTATACCTCGTACATGTTCGTTTTCATCCACGCTTACCAGAGAAATCGCCTGGCCACTGGCTCCTGCCCTGCCAGTACGGCCTATGCGGTGTACATAATCTTCCGGCACATTAGGAAGTTCATAATTAATAACATGCGGCAAAAGCGGAATATCCAGCCCACGAGCGGCAATATCTGTTGCGACTAAAACACGAAGTTTTCCTTTTTTAAAACCATCCAGGGCTTTTGTTCTTGCACCCTGACTTTTGTTGCCATGGATTGCTGCGGAAGTGATCCCGCTTTTTTCCAGTTTCTGGCTTAGCCGGTTAGCCCCGTGTTTTGTCCTGGTAAATACCAGCACCTGTTCCCAATTGCCCTCTGAAATCAGTTTGGTGATTAGAGCGGTTTTTTTGGATTTATTGGTTTTGTAAATTTTCTGGTCTACTTTCTCTGCAGTAGTATTTTCCGGAGTGGCTTCAACTAAAACAGGTTGTGTAAAAAAGGTATTGGCCAGCTTCTTTATATCCTTTGAAAAGGTTGCCGAAAAAAGTAAATTCTGCCTTTTCTCCGGCATTAGCGCGAGAATTTTTTTAATATCCCTCAAAAAGCCCATATCGAGCATCCTGTCGGCTTCATCTAAAATCAGAATTTCAATGTTTGCAAGGGAAAGCGCTTTTTGCTGGTGCAAATCCAGCAACCGGCCAGGCGTTGCCACTAAAACATCCACGCCTTTGCGTAAACTTTTTATCTGTGGCGCAGCACTTACTCCACCAAAAATCACATTGGAACGTATATCCAAATATGTACTATAACTTCTCACATCTTCCAGCACCTGTGCGGCAAGTTCGCGGGTGGGAGTTAACACCAAAGCGCGTACAGGCCTTTTTCTTAGAATTTCCCCTTCAGATAAAATCTGAAGCATAGGCAAAGTAAAACCTGCAGTTTTTCCTGTTCCTGTTTGTGCCGATGCCAGCACGTCCCTTCTTTCTAAAATAAATGGAATTGCCTTTTTTTGAATAGTTGAAGGCTTAGTGTGTCCTTTTTTGCTGATCGCTCTCAGCAGGGGTTCAGACAAACCCAAAGAATTAAATGACATAAAAATTGTTTAAAAAATGACAATTTCAAAAGCAATGCCATTTTTATATAAGTTGCAAAGGTACAGTTAATTCCTGAGGTAATCTATTTATGTATTTTTTCAGCAACAGAAGCGAATTCTACACCAATCTCCAGCTTTAATCTTTCCTCTTTTGCCCAATTCTGATTACTTCAAAAAATCACATCCGCTCCGGCACCTGGATTCCCAGTAAAGCGAAAGATGATTTTATTACATTGCCCACCGCCTGTGATAACTGTACCCTGAAAACCTTCTGCTCAAGCTCGTCTGCACCCAGAATGGTAATATTCTGATAGAAGGAATTAAATTCCTTTACAAGCTCGTAGGTATAATTGGCAATTAAGGCCGGACTATGATTTTCGGCAGCTAATTGCACGGTTTCAGGGTAAAGCTGAAGCTGTTTTATAAGCTCCTTTTCTTTTTCATGAAGATCATAGCCTGCCGGAATTTGCCTGCTGTAATCAAAATCGGCTTTCCGGAGGATAGACTGTATCCTCGCATAAGTATACTGTATAAACGGGCCGGTATTTCCCTGGAAATCTACAGATTCTTTGGGATCGAATAGAATTCGTTTTTTAGGATCTACCTTCAGGATGTAATATTTTAAAGCGCCAAGGCCTATAACGCGGTAAAGCTCTTCTTTTTCTTCTTCAGAATACCCGTCAAGCTTCCCTAATTCTTCAGAAATAGTACGGGCGGTTTCCTTCATTTCATCAATAAGATCATCGGCGTCTACTACGGTGCCCTCGCGGCTTTTCATTTTTCCGCTGGGCAGGTCTACCATTCCGTAACTAAGGTGATAAAGATAATCTGCCCAGTCAAAGCCCAATTTCTTCAGAATCAAAAACAGCACCTTAAAATGGTAATCCTGCTCGTTCCCAACGGTGTAAACCATGCCGTTAATATCAAAATCCTTCACCCGCTGAATGGCCGTACCAATATCCTGCGTCATATAAACAGCCGTACCGTCGCTTCTAAGCACAATTTTTTCATCAAGGCCTTCATCGGTAAGATCTATCCACACACTGCCGTCTTCCTTTTTGAAAAAAACGCCATTTTCCAGGCCTTGCGCCACCACATCCTTGCCTAAAAGATAAGTGTTGCTTTCATAATAATTTTTATCGAAATCGACCCCCAGGGCATCATAAGTCTTTTCAAACCCGTCATAAACCCATTGGTTCATTTTTTCCCAAAGGGCAACCACTTCAGGATCCCCTGCTTCCCATTTCAACAACATTTGCTTGGCTTCCACTAAAATGGGGGCTTCGGCTTTCGCGGCTTCTTGCGATAGGCCTTTCTCTTTCAGCTCAGCGATTTGCTTCTTATATTCCTGGTCAAATTTTACGTAAAAATTCCCTACCAGCTTGTCTCCCTTTATCCCGGCAGATTCAGGCGTCTCTCCGTTCCCGAAACGCTGCCAGGCCAGCATAGATTTGCAAATATGAATTCCGCGGTCATTAATAATCTGCGTTTTGTAAACCTTATTTCCCGCAGCTTTAAGTATTTCTGAAACCGAATATCCCAAAAGGTTGTTCCTAATGTGGCCTAAATGCAGTGGCTTGTTGGTATTGGGCGAAGAGTATTCCACCATAATGCCCTGAGCATCTGAAGAAGGCGGTATAATACCAAAATCTTCCCTGTCTTTCATATTTCCGAAGAAATCAAGATAATAAGAATTGCTAAGGACGATATTTAGAAAACCCTGCACTACATTAAAATGAGAAACCTCAGCGACATTTTCTTCAAGATACTTGCCGATTTCCTCCCCAAGCTTTACCGGACTTGTTTTCACCTGACGCAACATAGGAAAAGTCACCAGCGTTACATCGCCTTCAAAATCCTTCCGGGTAGGCTGAAATTCTATATTTTCAAGATCAACATCATGAATCTTTTTTACAGCTTCTTTTACATGAGTTGCAAGAATACTCTGAATTGCCATTTTATCCTGTGTTTATTCGGTTAAAGAGCTGCAAAGATAAGAGAAATTAGAAGTTTGCCTGCAGGCTTTAGGCTCAATTCTCTATCTTTAATTACTGCTGATGCGTTCGTACATGCGAATTAATTTTTTAAACTATGTTGATTTTGTAAAAAACTCTTATTCATACAATTATGATAAGTAATAAATTGTTATTCCCTTTCAAAAGTCAAAATCCAATTCAAATCCAAAAAAGCCAAAATGATCGGGAGGCTCTGTAATTACTAGCTTATGAAGGATTATTTAAATTTAAACGCATCACTACTAATCTTTAATCTTTTGTGAAAAGTGGAAAGTTCGGAGTTCAAAAGAACATTGCTCCTCTTCCCCTAAGGGATTATAACCAAATAAATTAATATTTATGCTGCAGAACATTTCGTACAACCGCCCTGCCATTAAAAGAAAAATAGACACCGAGGTTGGAAAGACTTTTACCCTTTTGGAACGCATGAGATTAAATGGCACGGGGTCGCCCAAACTTCATATTACCTCCGCCAGCATCGATATTCATAACCTGCTAATCCTGGACAAATACACGAATACCTGCAATGTGGAGATGCGGCCAAACGGGATTATTGTAATGTTTCGCAGCCTATTGGAAACCTATGCACTTATTATTCCTTACCATAAATTAACGCTTTATAAAGGCAAAGCTGAAGAATATTCCATTTACAGAGACCAGTATTTTATTAAAGTGAAAGCCGACAAACCGGCTATTCATAAATTCTTCAGAAAGATAATCGATTATAAAGCCGATAATGCGCCCACTCAAATTGATGATCTTTAGGCAATTATTTTTACTGAAAAAGAGGCGAAAATTTAAAATAACAAGTAAAAAAGCGAAGAGGGAAAGAGAAAGTGCTTTTCCACTTTCATTTGAAGCTACGGCTAACTAGTTAAATATATATCCCTGTATTTGTGGGGAAAGAGTAGAAAGTAACCTATGTTAATTATCTTCTGCGAAAAGCCAGGCCGGCAATAAGCGCCAAAACCCCAAAGCCAATCATCGCATAAGACTGCGTATTATCGCCGTGGGCTTCTACCTGCACCGGCCCCGCGTTAATGGCAAATTCAGGGGTAATAATGGCATAAAGCCCATAAGCAATAAGGCCGACCCCAATAATAAGCAGCACTATCTTCAGCACATTATTCATTTTATAAAATTTTACTAATCTGGGGTGAAAGTACTAATTTAATTCCTAATTTATTCATCTAAACTCTCCACATGCGTATACTGCTTACAGGTGCAAACGGTTATATTGGCATGCGCCTGCTCCCCGAACTTTTAGAGCAGGGCCATGAGGTGGTTTGCGCGGTGAGGAATAAAAACCGCTTTTCTTCTTCCAGGGAACTACGGGACCAGGTGGAGCTCGTGGAAATCGATTTCCTGAAAGATAAAAAAGCCCCGGCAAAAATCAAAAATATAGATGTTGCCTATTATCTTATTCACTCCATGACCGCCTCAACAAAAGATTTTGATGAACAGGAGATGAAGGCCGCGAAAAATTTCAATAAAATGATGGGCGGCACCTCGGTGAACCAGGTAATTTACCTAAGCGGGATTATTAATGAAGAAAAACTCTCCCGGCACCTTGCTTCCCGCAAAAAAGTTGAAGAAATTTTATATAAAGGCCATTTTCACACCACCGTGTTAAGGGCAGCGATTATTATTGGCTCCGGCAGTTCCTCGTTCGAGATTTTAAGGGATTTATGTGAAAAACTCCCTGTAATGATCACCCCGCAATGGGTAAGAACAAAATGCCAGCCCCTTGCCATAAGAGACGTTATTCAATTTCTCACCGGCGTTATTGGAAGGAAAGAATGTTTTAACCAGTCTTTTGATATTGGTGGGCCAGATATTTTAAGTTACCAGGAAATGATGGAGCAGTACGCGAAGGTGCGAGAGCTGAAATTGTGGATTTGGAGCGTGCCGGTAATGTCTCCAAAATTATCTTCTTACTGGCTTTATTTCATCACCTCCACGTCCTACAAACTTGCTCAAAACCTGGTGGACAGCATGAAGGTGGAAGTGGTGACCAAAGATACCCGGCTGCAGGAACTGCTGGGGATTGCCCCTTTACATTATACCGAGGCCATAAAATTTGCCTTTCACAGGATAGAGCAGAACCAGGTAGTTTCCAGCTGGAAGGACTCCCTTAGCAGCGGCCGCTTTAAAAAGGAACTCAACAAATACATACAGGTGCCGGAATATGGCTGCCTTACTGATAAACAAGCTGTAAAAATAGAAAATCCCGAAGAGGTGCTGGACCGTATTTGGGCCATTGGCGGATTAAATGGCTGGTACTACGGCAACTGGCTGTGGAAATTTCGCGGGTACATAGACAAGTTGTTTGGAGGCGTGGGCCTTAGAAGAGGAAGAACGCACCCCCAGCTCATTAACAGTGGCGATTCCCTCGATTTCTGGCGGGTTTTACTTGCCGACCGTGAAGAGAAAAGGCTGCTGCTTTTTGCTGAAATGAAAGTGCCGGGCGAAGCCTGGCTGGAATTTAAAATAGACGCAGAAAACATACTGCACCAAACAGCTACTTTCCGCCCAAAAGGCCTTTGGGGCCGGTTGTACTGGTACTCCATGTATCCCTTTCATTACTTTATCTTTGAAGGTATGCTGAATAAAATCGCCAAAGGAGAACCACAAAAAGCCCTGCCCGATTCTTGAAAAAATTTCGAAAAAACATAGCTGAAAATCCACTTTTTTACCTCTCAACGGCAATCCTGCTGGTATTCTCTCTTTTTATATTTCTTTACACGGAACTATTTTACATCCTCATTGAGAAAGGTTCTGTATGGGTACGCGAGCTATTTGGCGCGTTCTATTTATGGCTGGGGCTTCTTTGCGTCCTTTTTCTTTTATTCATCGCCTTTTCGAGGCTTGGAAAGATAAAACTGGGAAATTCCCCGCCAGAATTCGGCAGGTTGTCCTGGATTGCCATGCTCTACAGTGCGGGAATGGGAGCCGGGATTTTGTTGCGGGCCGTTCAGGAACCGGTGTTCATGTACCTAAACCCTCCCATTGCAACCGCAGCCCCTAAAGAAGTTATTGCCCTGGAATATACATTTTACCAGTGGGGCTTTACAGCATGGGCTTTCTACGGAATTTTTGCCATTGTTATTGGCTACTCCATATTTGTTAAAAAAGAAGATGTACGCTTAAGTTCCGGCATTGGGAATTTCAGAAAAATACGTTTTCTACCCCAGGCAACAGACCTCCTTACCATCCTTACCACCGTTTTTGGCCTTGTGGCGGCAATAGGCCTGGGAACCACACAAATTGAAGGAGGCATAAGCCATTTAACCAGTAGCGCGCCCGGCAACCTGGCGCCGGTTATGGGAATGGTACTTTTAATCTGCCTGCTAGCATTTATTTCTGCTTACGCAGGGGTGCAAAAGGGCATTAAAGTTATCTCAAACTGGAATATTTACATAACCGTCCTCCTGATGTTCTTTGTTTTTTTCCTGGGCGATTTTTCCGAAATAATGGCAAATTTCCTTAGCTCATTTTATCGTTATATCATCGATTTTGTCCCGCTGAGTATTGCCTGGGGAGATTATGATCCCGGAAAACAATTTTTAACCGACTGGACCTACTATTACTGGGCCTTCTGGCTGGCCTGGGCTCCATTTACAGGTATCTTTATCGCGCGTATTTCCAAAGGAAGGAGTTTAAGGGAGATGATTTTAGGCGTTTTGCTGATTCCTTCTTTAGGAAGCTTTTTCTGGTTCAGCGTTTTTGGAACTTCGGCTTTTGATGTTATAGCCCAAATGCCAAATTACAACGGCGAATTTGGGAATGTTTTCACTTCTATGTTCGTGTTTTTTGCGAACCTGCCATTTTCTGAAATCACCAATGTAATCGTGATCCTGTTACTCATCAGCTTTCTGGTAACTTCTGTAGATTCTGCCATCTTCGTGCTAAGCATGTTTAGCGACAAAGGCAAAGAAGAGCCCAATAAGAAATTTCGCCTTATCTGGGCCGCTCTCATCTTAATCTTTTCAGAAGCAATTATCGTCCTGGGGAATATAAAACCAGAGAGTGACGTGCTCTCGGCAATGCAAAAATTCCTAATCATCAGCTCCCTTCCTTTTGCCATTTTTACGGGAGCAATGCTGGTTATTTTCCTGGTTAACTTATTCAGAAAAACTTAGGCTTTCGGAAGAAAAACCTCTGCCATCATACACCGGGCGCTTCCCCCGCCACAAGTCTCAATCATATGAAGGTCACTGCTTAATATTTCACAATGCTTCTCTATTTTTGAAATCTGGTCTTTATTTAAACCGGCATGAGCCCTCGCGCTCATTACAAGATATTTTTTTTCTGAGCCCTGTACCTGCAGCATGTTTCCTGCGAACTCGTGCATTTGCGCCTCAGAAATGGCAATTATTTCCTTGCCGTCCTGCTTTAAGTGCTTTATTACATTCTTTCGCTCTTTCGCATTGTCTATGCTATCCAGGCAAATGACCGCGAATTCCTCGGCCATACACATCATTACGTTGGTATGATAGATTGGCTTCCTTTTCCCATCAACGCTCTGGTTGGCGGTAAAAATAACGGGTGTAAATTCAAAATCTTCGCAAAATTCAATTAGCAGGTCTTCATCGGCACGGGGGGAGATTGCACAGTAAGCCTTCTGGTTTACCCTGTCCAGAATCATGCTGCCGGTACCTTCAAGAAAAACATCATCCTCTTCCGCAGCAGTATAATCTACGATATTGTTAATTTTAAAGCCTGCGTCTTCCAGCTGTGCGAAATACTCCAGCCTGCGTTCCTTTCTACGGTTAGGGGCAAACATGGGATAAAGGGCGATATTTCCGTCTTCATGAAACGAAACCCAGTTGTTGGGAAATATGGAATCTGGCGTGTCATCTTCCACAATATCATCCACCACAACAGTTTGGACCCCAACACTGTTCAGCTTTTTCACAAATTCATCAAACTCCTCCTGGGCCTTCTTATTTACATCAGAATTTTGAATATCTTCCTGAAAATAGTTGTTTACAGCGGTTTGCTCATTCATCCTGAAGGCCACAGGCCTAACCATTAACAACGTGTTTGTTATCTGCTTCATAAATCTTTTTATTCGCGTATTAAAGGTAATGTTGAACAACGCAACAATCCTTCCTGTTTTGCAATTTCGGCATATGGCACTTCTTCAACTGCAATATTATTGTCTCTCAGCCAGTTATTAAGCCTCTTAAAGTTTCTTTCTGAAATAACCACGTCTTCAGAAATGGAAAAAACGTTGGAGAACATATTGTACATCTCATCGCGCGTGATTTCAAACATGTTTTCCTTTCCGAAGAGTTTAACCAGCCACTCATATTCCTTCTCATCCAGAAATCCGCCTTTGTAAATAATGGCCTTATCTTTTCCCACCGGCTGGAAACAGCAGTCCAGGTGCAGGGCATTGTCCCGTGGCTCTACATTAGATTTTTTCAGGTTAAAGGGCACTACTTTTTTCTGCGGAAAAAGATCTTTTAAAGCCTGAACGGCCTCTTTGTTTGTTCTTGCCGTGATAAAACTCTTATAATCTTCTTTGGTGTAGGTCCCTACCAGGATATAATCGCCAAAAGGCATTACATCCCCACCTTCTATATGGGCATTTTCAGGAAGCTCAATTACATTTTCTGAAGGAATCTGGTTAATCACATGGCTTATGGCCTCAATCTCCTGCTCCCTGTCTGGCAGGATATTGGCCATTATGAACTTATCTTCTATAACAAAGGCAATATCCCGGGTAAAAATCTGGTTGTAATTTTTAATGAGTTTTGGCCTGTAAACTTCTACATCGTGTTTCTTCAGCACATCGGCAACAGATTCGACTTCGCGTATCATATCCTCTTCTTTAGGATATGTGCCCATTTTTATATGTTCAATCGACTTTGGGTCGTAAGCTTCGGAAATATTAGGAATCCCGCCAACACTTTCAGCGGTTCCAAGCACAACGGCTTTAAGGCGTGAAGTTTCATTATTTATATGCAATTTCATCCCGGTGGTTTTTGGCAAATATAGAAAAAGCCTCATACCATGATGAAGCTTTTCCTGAAATTATATAAGGTGTTTTTCTATCTCTGGTCAAGAGGTTTGAAATCCCTGTGGCCCTCGCCAATGTATATTTGTCTTGGCCGGCCAATAGGTTCTTTCATCAACCTCATTTCCCTCCATTGGGCGATCCATCCCGGCAAACGTCCCAGGGCGAACATAACCGTAAACATTTCTACGGGGATTCCAAGTGCACGGTAAATAATTCCGGAATAGAAATCGACGTTTGGATAAAGTTTTCTTTTCACGAAATAATCGTCTTCCAACGCTTCTTTTTCAAGGCCTTTGGCAATATCCAGCACAGGATCGTTCACTCCCAGCTGGCCAAGCACCTCATCTGCAGATTTCTTAATAATCTTGGCGCGGGGGTCGAAATTTTTGTATACCCTGTGCCCAAAGCCCATTAACCTAAATGGGTCTTCTTTATCTTTGGCTTTAGCCATAAATTTCTTGGTGTCTCCGCCATCTTCTTTTATCCTTTCCAGCATTTCAATCACGGCCTGGTTAGCACCACCGTGCAGTGGCCCCCATAGCGCTGAAATACCAGCTGAAATTGAGGCGAAGAGACCGGCGTGTGAAGAACCTACCATTCTTACGGTAGAGGTAGAACAGTTTTGCTCATGATCTGCATGAAGGATAAGAAGTTTATCCAGCGCATTGATCACCGCTTTATCAACATTATATTTTTTTCCCGGCTTTTCGAACATCATTTTATGCAGGTTCTCTACATAGCCCAGAGAATCATCGCCGTAATTTAGAGGATCGCTCTTTTTCTTTCTTAAGGTCCATGCGGCAAGGACCGGGAATTTGCCCAGTATTTTCACAATAGCTTTATACATATCAGCTTCTGAAGAAACATCTACAGAAGAAGGGTTAAAGGCAATAAGGGCACTGGTTAATGAAGAAAGCACTCCCATGGGATGGGCCGATTTTGGAAAGCCGTCCAGAATTTTTTTCATCTCTTCATCTACTTCAGATTCTTCCTGGATATCTGCATAGAATTTATCAAGCTGCTCCTTTGTAGGCAATTCGCCAAAAATCAGCAAATAAGCAACTTCAAGAAAATCGGCCTTTTCTGCCAGATCCTCTATAGCATACCCACGGTACCTAAGCACTCCTTTTTCACCGTCCAGGAAGGTAATCGCGCTTTCGCAACTACCGGTATTTTTATAACCGCGATCCAGGGTAATAATCCCTGCTTCAGAACGCAGGGTTTTAATATCGATTCCTATTTCATTTTCGGTACCCTTTACAACCGGAAATTCATATTTTTTTCCTTGATATTCTAGTGAGGCTTTATCTGACATTTTGATAATTTTCTTTTTAATTTGATATGATTGCGAATTTAAGAAAAACTGACAAGTATATCAATTGTTAAAACTCATTTAAGGTATTATTAACAGCGGGTTTCAGAAAGTTCTTGTATAGAAAAAATACTGTCCCGGTTAAAACTTACTTCCCCTTGGCTGGAAGAAAAATAGATAGAATAGATTGAAAAAAAAGAATTTTTCCCGCGGAAGTATTTTAGGAGATAATCTCGCTAAAATTTACAAGCAGGACAATTTCTGTAGTCAAAGACTCGAGTCTTTATGAAGTTGAAGTAACCTGTTATTCTTTAACATCCAAGGCATAGAGATATTTGTAATAGTCATCAACCGATTTTTCCCAGGTGAATTTTTGTTTTTTCGCGTTGGCTGAAATTTTTTTCCATTCCTTTTTATCATTGAAGAAAAGGTCTACTGTTTCAGAAAAAACCCTTACAAAATCTGCTATTTTTTCCTCCAGGGTATCGCCGGTAAAACTAAAGCCGGTTTTCCTGTGAATTACAGTGTCTTTTAACCCGCCGGTATGATGCACGAGGCAAGGCTGGCCATTCCTCATGGCGAGCATCTGGCTTATGCCACAGGGTTCAAAAAGGCTCGGCATTAAATAAAGATTAGATTCCTGGTAAAGCATATCAATAATACTTTCTGACTGCGCATTGATGAAAATAAAATTTTTATGCTCATAACTGGCTGCCCTGAAAATAGCCTCATATTCTGGGGCGCCCGTGCCTAATAGAATAAAAATACCATTGGTTTCCGTAAGTTTTGCTATCAGTTTTGGCAGGAGAGTAGGATCTTCCCTGAAGAAATAAAACTTCTGCTCGGTAAGGCGAGCGATACTGGTGCAGATAAAATCTGGCTTATCCTGTTGAAATCTTGTGAGCTTTTCCCCCGTATGTGCCAAGTAATGGGCTTTATAATCTTTCTTTTCTTCCTGCAACCACCGGAACAACCTCCGGATACACTGCCTGAACAAAATTCCCTTTTCTGCTGTATTAATATTTGAATAATTGGCACCATTCAGGATCCCAAATAAACGTCCCTCTTTATCTGCCTGTTTTAAATCCTCTTCCAGCCCTTCACCTCCAATAAATTCTGGCGGCGCACTGGGCTTCAGGATATCTTCTTTATAGGATGGGGAAACGGTTTGTACAGCATCGGCAAAGCGTATCCCTATAGCCATAAGGTTTATACAATCGTGATACCTTGGGTCCTGTAGTTCTTCGTAATTGAGCTGAAGTTCAGGAAACCAGTTTTCAACAGAAGAATAACTCCCAGAGAAAGGGCGAATTCCCTGGATGGCAAGGTTGTGAATAGTGTACACAAACCTGATGGATTTAAGAACTTCGTAAGCCGGATGGAACCTCCTTAAAAAAAGCACCAGGCTGGAGTGCCAGTCGTGCAGATGTGCAACATTCAGTTTACCAAATGCACCGCTCTTAATAGCTTCGGCAACACCGGCACAAAAAATAAAGAACTTTACGGCATCTGTAAAATATGGCTCGGTTAGGTCGTTATGATAAATGTGCGCAATATCACCAGCCTGGATTTCAGGATGATGAATCACGTAATGATATATATTTTCAAATTCCTTTTTTGGCTGAACTTCATAGAGTTCTGCTTTATAGATTTCTCCTCTTAACTGAAAGTTTAAATGTGCTTTAAAACTGGCATTAGTATGAAGCCGGGAATATGAGGGAACAACCACATGCACCTTATCTCCCCTTCCGGCAATCTGGCGGGGCACATCCCTTACCACATCACCCATTCCGCCCGCCTTACAACGTGCTATAGCATCATTCTCAGCAGCTACAAAAAGAAAATTGTTCATATAGAACCTAAGATTGGTTAGAACGAGAAGTTAATTATTCTATTGTTAATTTTTAACTAAATTTACAGAAATAATCATAAAAAAACCCCTCTGGTTTAGAGGGGTCTCAAATATAAGAGCTTAAAATTATTTAATCTTGAATGCCTTCTCCTTTGGGTAGTACGCGACATCACCAAGTTCCTCTTCTATTCTCAGTAGCTGATTATACTTAGCCATTCGGTCACTACGTGAAGCAGAACCGGTTTTAATTTGTCCCGTGTTAAGTGCAACAGCAAGGTCTGCAATGGTGTTATCTTCAGTTTCCCCTGAACGGTGTGACATTACAGAAGTATAACCGGCATTATGGGCCATATTTACCGCCGCGATAGTTTCGGTTAAAGTTCCAATCTGGTTAACCTTAATCAGTATCGAATTTGCTATCCCTTCTTCAATACCTCTGGAAAGACGTTCTACGTTGGTCACATATAAATCGTCCCCAACCAATTGCACTTTATCCCCAATTTTATCGGTTAAAGCTTTCCAGCCATCCCAGTCATTCTCATCCATTCCATCTTCAATAGAGATAATTGGATATTTAGAAGAAAGTTCTGCAAGATATTCTGCCTGCTCTTCGCTGCTTCTTACTTTTCCTTTATCTCCTTCAAATTTGGCGTAGTTGTATTTGCCATTTTCATAGAATTCAGCTGCAGCACAATCCAGGGCGATCATTACATCATCACCGCCTTTATAACCTGCTTTTTCTATCGCTTTCAGGATAGTATCCAGCGCATCCTCAGTTCCGTCCAGGGTCGGCGCGAAACCTCCTTCATCCCCAACAGCGGTACTAAGGCCCCTGTCATGCAAAACTTTTTTCAGGTTATGGAAAATTTCCGTACCCATCTTAAGAGCATGAGAGAAATTCTTTGCTTTCACCGGCATGATCATAAACTCCTGAAATGCGATAGGAGCATCACTATGGGAACCACCGTTAATGATATTCATCATTGGAACAGGAAGCGTATTGGCGCTCACCCCGCCTACATAGCGGTAAAGAGGCAAACCTAGCTCGTTAGCCGCAGCTTTTGCAGCAGCAAGGGAAACCCCGAGAATGGCATTTGCACCAAGATTGGATTTGTTTGGCGTACCATCAAGGTCTATCATGGCCTGGTCAATCAGGTTTTGTTCAAATACAGAGTATCCAAGCAGTTTTTCAGAAATGTTCTTATTTACATTTTCCACCGCCTGTGTTACTCCTTTTCCCATAAAATCACTACCGCCATCGCGAAGTTCTACCGCTTCATGCTCCCCTGTTGAAGCCCCTGAAGGAACTGCTGCCCTACCAAGGATTCCATTTTCTGTAATTACGTCTACTTCTACAGTTGGATTTCCTCTGGAGTCGAAAATCTGGCGTGCATGAATATCTATTATCACACTCATATTTTTATTTTAAATTGGTTAATTGATTTCTTTGCAAGATACGAATTGAGTGCTAAAAATGCGAGTAAAAGGCGCAGTAATAAGGAATTGGCAACATCTTTTTACTTAATCGTTTTCGAAAGAAAAGCATTTTTCTATATCAGCTTATTCCTTAAAGAAGATAATTCTTAGAAAATCTTATAGATAATATTTGACCTTTCACAGTTTAAAACCTAACTGTAAACTAACCAGCGGCGCCAAATAAGAATCTACATCGTTAAAACCGTAGCCCAGACCCAGATTGAGGTTAAGCTTGAATGTTTTCCCATATACCCTTTGCAGTCCCCAGGCAGGCCCTACAAATCCATCGTAATTACTGCTAAGGTCCAGGTCTCCAAGTACCGAATTCCCACTGGAAAGCAGAGCTACTGCCGCAATATAATTCCCGCTATTATTTGAGACATTCTTAGCTTTTCTAATTCTGTTTTTAAAATTATAATAATACCGGTACTGCCCCATAAACTGAGGGAAAATACCATAGTCGGATTCGTCGAATACATGACGGTATGCAAAAGCGACACCTCCAATAAAATCTACAGAAGCATTATCTCCCACAGCTAATTCATATTCGGCTGAAGGCGTTAAAAAATTTAAAGAAAACTGATTGGTGGTTTGTTGCCCAAAAGAGCTGAGCCCTGCAAAAAGGGCAAAAACAAGTAATAATTTTTTCATTGTTGATTGATAAATATATTGAAGTCCTAAAACTAGAGCAATTATCAACAACAACAAATTTATTTTAGAGGAAAACGTTAAAAGTAAAAGGGCCGGAATTATACCATTCCGGCCCTTCGATTAAATTTTAAATCATTTTATGCCTTTGCCCCCTGCAGCCGCTGCATGAACTCATCGAATAAGTAGTGCGCATCATTAGGCCCCGGGCTTGCCTCAGGGTGGTATTGTACCGAGAAGCAGTTCTTATTTTTCATTTTAAGCCCGGCCACTGTATTGTCGTTTAAATGCGTATGGGTAACTTCCACACCGGGATGCGATTCGGTTTCCTCTTTATTAACTGAAAAACCATGGTTTTGAGAAGTGATTTCCCCTTTCCCGGTTTGCAGGTTAAGAATAGGATGATTTATCCCGCGATGCCCCTGATGCATTTTGTAGGTGCCAATTCCATTTGCAAGCGCTATAATCTGATGCCCCAGACAAATACCAAAAAGGGGCCTATCTTCTGCCATAATATCCTTGGCCACCTGGATAGCATTATCCAGTGGTTGCGGATCCCCGGGCCCGTTAGACAGCAGGTATCCATCAGGCTCCCAGGCTTTCATTTCAGCATAACTTGTATCGTATGGAAAAACTTTACAATAAACATCCCTGTTAGCAAGATGCCTGACAATGCTTCTTTTAACCCCCACATCCAAAACTGCAACTTTATAGGAAGCATCTTCTTTTCCGAAGAAATAAGGCTCTTTTGTAGAAACTTTTGAAGCCAGTTCAAGGCCGTTCATATCGGGAACTTCGGCCAATTGTTTTTTAAGGCCTTCAATATTATCCACATCGGTAGAAATAATAGCGTTCATGGCGCCATTTTCACGGATGTAAGTTACCAGCGCCCGTGTATCTACATCAGAAATAGCAAACAGGTCGCTCTTATCCAGGAAATCCTTCAACGGCATATCGGCTGCCGGCCGCGAATGGTAATAACTGAAGTTTTTACACACCAGCCCCGAGATTTGGGCAGTATCTGCTTCCTCTTCATTCTCGTTAGTCCCGTAATTCCCAATATGGGCATTGGTGGTCACCATGATCTGACCGAAATAGGAAGGGTCAGTAAAAATTTCCTGATAACCGGACATTCCGGTGTTAAAGCAAACCTCTCCCACGGCACTACCGTCTTTATCTCCCACCGCTTTGCCATGGAAGATGGTTCCGTCTGCCAGTAAAATAATCGCCTTTTTTCTTGTTTGATACTTCATCGTTAATCCTGCTTAACTGGTTGTTGTGTTGTTATTTTTATTTACCTTCAGTAAAGGCTAAGATACTATTATATAAAAAAAGGATAAACTCACAGAGCTTATCCTTTTTAAAATTATCGATGACTTAAAAGATTCATTTTTATTCCTCTTTTTTATCTTCTTTAGGTTCTGAATTTGTTTCCTCAGATTTTGTTTCTGCCTGCGGTGCAGTTTCAGTAGAAGAAGTAGTAGCTTTTTTTCTACCTGCTCTACGAGTAGATTTCTTCTTCTCAGGCTTCTCAAGGTTGTAGGTCTCATTATAATCTACAAGTTCTATCATAGCCATATCTGCATTATCCCCAAGCCTGTTCCCCAGTTTTATGATCCTGGTGTATCCTCCCGGACGGTCACCAACTTTTGGTGCCACATCGCGAAACAATTCACTCACTGATTCTTTACTGCGAAGTTTACTGAAAACAATCCTTCTGTTATGAGTGGTATCCTCTTTAGACTTGGTTACTAAAGGCTCTACAAATACCCTTAAAGCCTTAGCTTTGGCAACAGTGGTATTTATTCGTTTATGCTCAATTAGGGAACACGCCATATTCGCCAACATAGACTTGCGATGCGCAGTTTTTCTTCCTAAATGATTTATTTTCTTTCCGTGTCTCATTTTTATAAGATGTTAGATGTTAGAGTTAGATTTTAGACGACGCCACACAAAAGTCTCACGCCTTCAATCTAAAGTCTTACGTCTAATTTTAGTCTTTATCTAATTTATATTTTGAAAGGTCCATACCAAAGTTTAAACCTTTGTTGTTAACAAGCTCTTCAAGTTCAGTCAAAGACTTCTTACCAAAGTTTCTGAATTTCATAAGATCATTCTTGTTATACGATACAAGGTCACCAAGGGTATCCACTTCAGCTGCTTTTAAACAATTCAACGCCCTTACTGAAAGGTCCATATCAACCAGTTTGGTTTTCAATAATTGCCTCATGTGAAGGGATTCTTCATCATAAGTTTCAGTTTGAGCAATTTCATCAGCCTCCAAAGTTATGCGTTCATCAGAGAACAACATAAAGTGGTGGATTAGTGTTTTTGCAGCTTCGGTTAAAGCATCTTTAGGGTGAATAGAACCATCGCTAATAATTTCAAAAACCAGTTTTTCATAATCGGTTTTCTGCTCTACACGATAGTTTTCAATACTGTACTTCACATTCTTAATGGGAGTGTAAATAGAATCTGTGAAGATAGTACCTAAAGGCGCATTGGACTTTTTATTTTCTTCAGCCGGAACGTAACCTCTACCTTTTTCAATAGTGATTTCCATGTTGATGTTTACCTTTTTGTCCAGGTGACAAATTACAAGATCAGGATTTAACACCTGAAAACCTGAGATAAACTTCTGGAAATGACCAGCGGTAAGTTGATCCTCACCGGAAACAGAAATTGTAACGGCTTCGTTATCTATTTCATCAATTTGCCTCTTAAACCTGACTTGCTTCAGATTTAGTATAATTTCTGTTACATCTTCTACCACTCCCGGGATAGTAGAGAATTCGTGCTCAACTCCTTCAATACGAACTGAAGTGATCGCGAATCCTTCTAATGAAGATAACAGCACTCTTCTTAAAGCGTTACCAACAGTTAATCCATAACCAGGTTCCAAAGGGCGAAACTCAAATTTCCCTTCAAAATCTGTTGAATCAATCATTATAACTTTATCGGGCTTCTGAAAATTTAGTATTGCCATATTACGACTTCTGTGAATTATTATTTCGAATATAATTCGACGATGAATTGTTCATTTATATTTTCCGGAATCTGAACCCTTCCTGGTACAGACACGAAAGTTCCTTCTTTTTTCTCATTATTCCAGGTAATCCACTCATAAACACTGCTTGAATTTGCCAGTGAATCCTGGATTGCCTGTAAAGATTTAGACTTTTCTCTTACGCTTACAACATCTCCCGCCTTCAAATGGTAAGAAGGAATATTAACTAACTCCCCATTTACGGTTATGTGCCTATGAGACACTAATTGCCTTGCAGCCCTTCTGGAAGGTGCAATGCCCATTCTGTAAACAACGTTATCCAAACGTGATTCACATAATTGTAAAAGCACCTCACCGGTAATTCCGTTTGATCTGGTTGCTTTTTCAAACATGTTTCTGAATTGACGCTCAAGGATACCGTAGGTATACTTTGCTTTTTGCTTTTCCATCAACTGGATAGCGTATTCAGATTTTTTCCCGCGACGACGGTTGTTACCGTGCTGTCCCGGAGGATAATTTCTTTTTTCAAAAGACTTGTCATCTCCGAAAATAGCTTCACCGAATTTACGGGCTATTTTAGTCTTTGGACCAGTATATCTTGCCATTAAATTGTAATTTATAAGAAAGGGATTATGAATTAAGGTCGCTTTCCTTCGATAATCGTAATTTCCTTTCCTGTTGTTTATACGTGTTTATTAAACTCTACGTCTCTTAGGAGGACGACATCCGTTGTGTGGAAGTGGAGTAACATCTACAATCTCGGTAACTTCTATCCCGCTATTATGAATAGAACGAATTGCAGATTCCCTACCATTCCCAGGTCCTTTTACGTAAACCTTTACTTTACGCAATCCAGCCTCATGAGCTACTTTAGAAGCATCTTCCGCAGCTAACTGTGCAGCGTAAGGAGTGTTCTTTTTGGAACCTCTAAAGCCCATTTTTCCAGCTGAAGACCAGGAAACCACATCTCCTTTTTTATTTGTCAAAGAGATAATGATATTGTTGAAAGAAGCAGTAACATGAGCCTCTCCATTAGCCTCAACGTTAACTTTACGTTTCTTCTGAACAGTTTTTTTAGTTGCCTTTGCCATATTACTTACTATTTAGTTGCTTTTTTCTTGTTAGCAACTGTTTTTCTTCTACCTTTTCTGGTTCTTGAGTTATTTTTGGTTCTCTGACCTCTTAGCGGCAAACCAGATCTATGCCTGATCCCTCTGTAACATCCAATATCCATCAGACGTTTGATACTCATTTGAACCTCAGTACGTAATTCTCCTTCGATTGTATAATTACCTACAGCTTCACGAATACGGCCAATTTCATCATCGTCCCAATCGGAAACCTTTTTACTCTCATCTACTTTAGCCTCTTCCAGGATGCTTTGAGCCCTGCTTTTGCCAATTCCGAAGATATAGGTCAATGCTATAACTCCTCGCTTTTGTTTAGGTATATCAACCCCTGCAATTCTTGCCATAATTAGCCTTGTCTTTGTTTAAATCTAGGATTCTTTTTGTTAATTACGTAAAGGCGCCCTTTCCTGCGTACAATTTTGCAGTCGGCACTTCTTTTCTTTATTGATGCTCTAACTTTCATCTCTTCAGTTTTTTATGTTTACCGGACATAAAATCGTAACTCTACGTCCAATATGTTCGGCTACATAATTTTTTCAGGTTGCAAAAGTACTGAAAATATATTAAATAGCTAAAATTTTTGAATTTAGTATCTGTATGTAATTCGCGCCTTAGTTAAATCGTAAGGACTCATTTCAAGTTTCACCTTATCCCCTGGCAATAATTTAATGTAATGCATGCGCATTTTACCAGAGATATGAGCGGTGACCACGTGGCCGTTTTCCAGTTCAACGCGGAACATCGCATTGGATAATGCTTCAATTATAGTCCCATCCTGTTCAATTGCCGGTTGTTTTGCCATATTTACTTTATAGTTTAGTTGTTAGTTCGTAGTTTTTAGATTTTCATTTCATGCATAACCATCCTACGCATTTCTAATGACTAATTACTAACTACTACTCTCTAATTAAGCTACTGCTTTTCTGTTTTTACCTGATTTCATTAGTCCGTCGTAATGCCTGTTAAGCAGGTACGAATTCACTTGCTGCATAGTATCTATTGCAACTCCCACCATAATTAAAAGCGAGGTACCACCAAAAAACAATGCCCATCCCTGCTGCACACCCAACAGTGATACCACGATTGCCGGGAACACGGCAATCAGGGCCAGGAATATGGATCCCGGTAAGGTGATTTGAGACATTACCCTGTCTAAAAATTCAGCCGTTTCAGTTCCCGGGCGAATACCAGGAATAAAACCTCCGCTCCTTTTCAGATCATCAGCCATTTTATTTGTAGGTACTGTGATTGCCGTATAGAAATATGTAAAGACAATAATCAACAACGCAAACACAAGATTGTACCAAAATCCGAATATATCGCTGAAAGCTGTGGCTACTCCCTGAGCAGTATCAGAGTCTGAAAGACCTACAACGGCCATAGGGATAAACATGATGGCTTGCGCAAATATAATTGGCATAACCCCGGAAGCGTTAAGCTTTAAAGGAATGTACTGGCGTGAACCAAATACATTCTTCTCATAACCACCAGAAGCACTCCTTCTTGCATATTGCACAGGAATTTGCCTTACTGCCATTACCAGCATCACTGCGGCCATTATAATGGCGAACCAGATAACAAGCTCGATAAGGATCATGATAAGCCCACCGTTAGATTCGAATACCCTAGATGCGAATTCCTGCATGAACGCCAAAGGCAGCCTTGCAATAATTCCAACCATAATCAACAACGAAATCCCATTCCCAATACCTTTATCTGTAATTTTCTCTCCCAGCCACATCGCGAAGATTGTACCGGTGGTAAGAATAACAACAGAAGAAGCCACAAAGGTTATAGTATCTCCTAACAAGAATGCACCCTGCGGAAGGGTGGCAAACAAATTATAGATATAACCGGGCCCCTGTACAAGGGTAATAGCTATTGTTAACCAACGGGTGATTTGATTGATCTTTCTTCTACCGCTTTCGCCCTCCTTTTGCAGCTTTTGCAAATAAGGAATGGCAATTCCCATCAATTGTACCACAATAGAGGCAGAAATATAAGGCATAATCCCTAAAGCAAAAACGGAGGCATTGGAAAACGCCCCTCCAGTAAATGCATTAAGAAGGCCCAGCAAACCACTATCGGTTTGACTTGCCAGGTTAGACAATTGTGAAGCGTCTATCCCGGGAAGTACAATCTGGGCGCCAAAGCGATATACCAGGAGTAAACCGAGGGTCACTAAAATTCTACTTTTTAGCTCCTCGATTTTCCAGATATTCTTAATAGTATTGATGAATTTCATTTTGATTATCTATTATAAAGTAACAACTTCACCTCCGGCAGCTTCTATAGCTTCTTTCGCTGAGGCAGTAAATTTATGAACAGATATTTTCAACTTTGCCTTTAATTCACCTCTACCTAATATCTTAACAAGCTCGTTTTTTCCGGCAAGGCCGTTTTCCACAAGCACGTCCATATCAACGGTGTCCTTAATTCTACCTTCATCTACAAGAGCCTGAAGCGTATCAAGGTTTATACCCTGGTATACTTTACGGTTCCTGTTATTGAAACCGAATTTTGGAACACGACGCTGCAGCGGCATCTGGCCTCCTTCAAATCCAATCTTCTTGGAGTAACCAGAACGGGATTTAGCCCCTTTGTGTCCTCTGGTTGCCGTACCTCCTTTTCCGGATCCTTCTCCGCGGCCTACACGCTTGCTGTTACTTTTAACTGAACCTTCTGCAGGTCTTAAGTTACTTAAATCCATGTGTATTATTATTTTGTTTCTTCTACAGAAACTAAATGTTTAACTTTATTTACCATACCAAGGATGTTTGGCGTGTCCTGGTGCTCTACCGTCTGACCAATTTTCTTAAGTCCTAAAGACTCAAGAACAAGTTTTTGGTTTTTAGTACGGTTTATAGCACTCTTTACTTTTGTAACTTTAATCTTTCCCATCTCTGTCCTTGATTTATCCTTTAAAAACTTTCTCTAAGGAGATTCCTCTTTGCTTGGCTACAGTTTCTGCACTACGCAATTGTAACAAAGCATCAAAAGTTGCTTTTACCACGTTGTGAGGGTTGGAAGATCCCTGGTTTTTAGAAAGTACATCATGTACTCCCACAGATTCCAGTACCGCACGAATTGCACCACCGGCAATTATACCAGTACCGGTAGCAGCCGGAAGCAATAAAACCCTTGCTCCGCCATACTTACCTTTTTGCTCATGAGGCAATGTACCCTTGTTCAAAGGAATACGTACCAAATTCTTCTTAGCATCTTCTACAGCCTTGGAAATAGCATCTGCAACTTCTTTAGATTTACCTAAACCTTGTCCTACAACACCATTTTCATCCCCAACTACTACAATAGCAGAGAAACCAAATGCTCTACCACCTTTTGTAACTTTTGTAACACGCTGTACACCTACAAGACGATCTTTTAGCTCAAGTCCTCCCGGTTTTACGTGCTCTACGTTTTTATAATCTTGATACATAATTTCTTAGAATTTTAGTCCTCCTTCGCGAGCACCTTCTGCTAATGATTTAACTCTTCCGTGATATAAGTATCCACCTCTATCGAAAGAAATGGTATCAATCCCAGCCTTTTTAGCTTTTTCAGCAATGGTTTTACCTACCAATGTAGCCTGTTCCATTTTGCTTTCAGCTGCATCTGAAATTTCTTTATCTCTTGAAGAAGCTGCCACTAAGGTATTACCGGCAACATCATCTATTATTTGAGCATAAATTTCTTTATTACTTCTAAAAACAGATAATCTTGGACGGCTTTCAGTTCCTGTTATATCCCTGCGGATACGCTTCTTTATTTTTTGTCTTCTCTTTTCTTTTGAAAATGCCATATCTAAACTTTATTAAGCTGATTTACCTGCTTTTCTTCTTAATTGCTCTCCAACAAACTTAATACCTTTACCTTTATAAGGTTCTGGTGTTCTAAAGGAGCGAATTTTAGCCGCAACCTGTCCAACTAACTGCTTATCGTAAGAAGTAAGCTTCACTATAGGGTTCTTCCCTTTTTCAGAAACTGTCTCCACTTTAATTTCGGGAGCCAAATCTAGCACAATATTGTGGGAATACCCAACGGCCAAATCCAGTTTTTGCCCCTGGTTAGATGCTCTGTAACCAACACCTACAAGCTCCAGTTGTTTAGTATATCCTTCAGTGACACCGGTAATCATATTGTTTACCAAAGCACGGTATAAACCGTGTTTTGCTTTCTGGTCACTTTTTTCAGAAGAACGCTCAAAATAAATAACCCCGTCTTCGATTTTAAATTCGATATCGTTTATTTCCTGTTTTAGCTCTCCTAATTTTCCTTTTACCGTAATCACGTTTCCTTCGGTCTTAATATCAACACCTTCGGGAATTGTAATCGGGCTTTTACCTATTCTTGACATTGTTTAAGTCTTTTAAGTATTAGTAAACGTAACACAATACTTCACCACCAACTTTCTCGGCCTGTGCCTGCTTTCCTGTCATTACTCCGTGAGAAGTAGACACAATAGCTATCCCTAAACCATTTAGAATTCTTGGCAACTCGTTGGCTCCGGCATACTTACGTAAACCAGGTCTACTTATTCTCTGTATATCTTTAATTACAGAATCTTTAGTACTTTTATCGTATTTAAGAGCTATTTTAATGATTCCCTGGGCGGTACTGTCATCAAATTTGTAACTAAGGATATACCCCTGATCGAATAATATTTTGGTAATCTCCTTCTTAAGATTAGAAGCCGGGATCTCAACCACCCTGTGGTTAGCCGCTACAGCATTTCTAATTCTTGTTAGGTAATCTGCAATTGGATCTGTATTCATTTATATTAATTTGCGGAAGTGGTTTTCATTTCAATTAAGATGAACCTTCCTCCAGTTTATATTCTTACCAACTAGCTTTTCTAACGCCTGGAATTAATCCGTTATTAGCCATTTCCCTAAACATTACCCGGGAAAGACCAAATTGTCTCATATATCCTTTAGGCCTGCCAGTTAGCTTACATCTGTTATGCAACCGTACAGGTGAAGAGTTTTTTGGCAATTTTTGAAGTGCTTCCCAGTCACCAGCCTCCTTAAGAGCCTGACGCTTCTCTGCATATTTCTTTACCAGTTTTTGTCTTTTCACCTCACGGGCTTTCATTGATTCTTTAGCCATAATTAACTCTTTTTAAATGGTAATCCTAGTTCGGTTAACAATGATTTCGCTTCCTTATCGGTAGCAGCAGTGGTAACGAAAGTGATATCCATTCCGGCAATTCTGTTTACCGCATCAATATCAATTTCAGGAAAAATAATCTGCTCGGTAATCCCAAGGTTATAATTTCCCCTACCATCAAAACCGTTAGCCTTAATACCATTAAAATCACGTACTCGTGGTAACGCTGTGGTAATAAGCCTGTCCAGGAATTCATACATTTTGTATCCACGTAAAGTAACTTTAGCGCCAATAGGCATTCCTTTACGAAGTTTAAATGAAGCAACATCCTTTTTAGAAATGGTAGAAACCGCTTTTTGACCACTAATAGCTGTTAATTCATCAACAGCATGGTCTATTAGCTTTTTATCTGCTACAGCTCCACCAACTCCACGGCTTATAACAATCTTCTCAAGCTTTGGCACTTCCATTACATTGGAATAGCTGAATTCTTCGGTAAGAGCAGACTTTACTCTGTCGTTATACTCTTGTCTAAGTCTTGGTACGTATGCCATAACTATATTACTTCATTAGATTTTTTGGAAAATCTTACTTTTTTTCCATCCTCCATTCTGTAACCTACCCTTGTAGTCTCACCGTTTTTATCGATAAATGCCAGGTTGGAAACATGAATAGGAGCTTCTTTCTTTTTAATACCGCCCTGTGGATTGGCTGCGCTTGGTTTCTCATGTTTAGAGATCTCATTTACACCTTCCACAATAGCTTTATTTTTTTCAAGGAGTACTTTCTGCACTTTACCTTCCTGCCCTTTATGCTCTCCGGCAATAACGCGAACAGTATCTCCTGATTTTATCTTAAGCTTTGTCATTTTCTTAATGTATTAAAGCACTTCTGGTGCCAATGATACAATTTTCATGAATTGCTTATCACGAAGTTCTCTCGCCACCGGTCCAAATACACGTGTACCGCGCATCTCACCGGTTGGGTTTAAAAGAACACAGGCATTATCATCAAAACGGATATAAGAACCGTCTGGCCTGCGCACTTCTTTCCTGGTACGCACAACAACTGCTGTAGAAACCGCACCCTTCTTAATATTTCCGTTAGGTGTAGCTTCTTTAACGCTGACAACTATCTTGTCTCCAACAGAAGCATATCTTTTCTTTGTACCTCCTAATACACGTATAGCTAAAACTTCTTTAGCTCCGGTATTATCTGCTACTTTTAGTCTGGACTCTTGTTGTACCATGGTTTACTTCGCTCTTTCAATTATTTCTACTAATCTCCAACATTTAGATTTACTTAAAGGTCTTGTTTCCATGATCCTTACAGTATCTCCTTCGTTGCAGTCGTTTGTCTCGTCGTGTGCTACGTACTTCTTAGTTTTTAAAACGAACTTTCCGTACATAGGGTGTTTTACTTTCTTAACCTCAGAAACCACGATAGATTTCTGCATTTTATTACTGGTAACTACACCTATACGCTCTTTTCTTAAATTTCTTTTTTCCATCTTTCAGCAGAATAACAATTATTGTTGTTCTCTTTTAGTTAACTCTGTAGCAAGCCTCGCTATATCTCTTCGTACAGTTCTAAGCTGTATTGGGTTCTCTAATGGCGAAACTGCGTGAGCCATTTTTAAATCTGAATATGCTTTTCTAGATTTTCCAAGCTCTTCCTGTAATTCTGCCACAGACAGTTCTTTTACTTCTGATTGTTTCATAATTATATATATTAAGCTTGATAATCTCTAGCTACAACAAATTTAGTCCTAACCGGAAGTTTTTGAGCTGCAAGACGCAATGCCTCTTTTGCAACATCCATTGGCACACCGCCAATTTCAAACATAATTCTTCCCGGTTTCACAACAGCTGCCCAGTATTCCACGGCACCTTTACCTTTACCCATACGTACTTCAAGAGGTTTCTTTGTAATTGGCTTATCTGGAAAGATTTTTATCCAGATTGACCCTTCCCTTTTCATATAGCGGGTAGCAGCAATACGTGCAGCTTCTATTTGGCGTGATGTAATGAAACTGGAATCAAGAGACTTGATACCGAATGTTCCATTTGAAAGTCTATGCCCTCTTCCGGCATTTCCTTTCATGCGGCCCTTTTGTTGCTTACGATATTTTGTTCTTTTAGGTTGTAACATTTTTCTTTACTTTAAAAAATTACTTTCTACGACGTGATTTATTACCACCTCGTCCGGATCCTCCTTTTCCTCCTTGTTTCTTAGCAAGACCAACAAGCGGGGAAAGTTCTCTTTTTCCGTACACTTCGCCTTTCATGATCCATACTTTAACACCCAATCTACCATAAGTAGTGTGCGCTTCAATTAAAGCATAATCAATATCGGCCCTAAAAGTCGACAAAGGAATTCTTCCATCTTTGTAAGATTCTGAACGTGCCATTTCAGCTCCGTTCAAACGTCCGGAAATCTCAATTTTGATCCCTTCAGCATTCATCCTCATTGCAGCCGCAATAGCCATTTTTATCGCACGACGGTAAGAGATACGATTCTCAATTTGTCTTGCAACACTGGATGCCACTAAATGCGCATCAAGCTCTGGCCTTTTAATTTCAAAGATGTTAATTTGAACCTCTTTATCGGTAATCTTCTTAAGCTCTTCTTTCAGCTTGTCTACCTCCTGGCCACCTTTCCCAATAATGATACCAGGACGGGCAGTGGTGATAGTAACGGTTACAAGCTTAAGGGTACGCTCAATAATCACCCTGGATACACTCGCTTTCGAGAGGCGAGCATGGATATACTTTCTAATCTTATCGTCTTCGGCTAATTTATCGCCGTAGTCATTTCCTCCGTACCAGTTGGATTCCCATCCTCTGATAATCCCAAGGCGATTCCCGATTGGATTTGTTTTCTGTCCCATACTCTTCTTAGCTTTGTGTATTGTTATTTGCTCCAAGCACCAATGTTACGTGATTGGATCTTTTTCTAATTCTGTGTGCACGACCCTGTGGAGCAGGACGAAGTCTCTTTAACATACTCCCTCCGTCTACACGAATCTCTTTCACAAATAATTCAGCTTCCTCAAGATTTGCATCTTCATTCTTCGCCTGCCAGTTAGCAATTGCCGAAAGCAAAAGCTTCTCTACACGACCTGAGGCTTCTTTTTGACTGAATTTTAATATCTGAAGCGCTTTTTCTACTTTCTCTCCACGAACCAGATCCGCAACTAAGCGCATCTTTCTTGGCGAAGTAGGGCAGTTATTTAACTTTGCAAAAGCTACCTGTTTCTTGGCTTCTTTTATTTGCTCTGCTCTTTCTCTTTTACGAACTCCCATAGCTTCAATTATCTTTTACCTTTATTTTTTGCACCAGCGTGACCTCTAAAGGAACGTGTTGGTGAAAATTCTCCTAGTTTATGACCTACCATGTTCTCAGTTACATAAACAGGAACAAATTGTTTCCCATTATGAACCGCGATAGTTTGCCCAACGAAATCTGGAGTAATCATGGAAGCGCGTGACCATGTTTTGATAACCGCTTTCTTTCCAGATTCAACGTTTTCTGAAACTTTCTTATCTAATTTATAGTGAACGTAAGGTCCTTTTTTTAATGAACGTGCCATATCTTATTATTTCTTTCTACGTTCTACAATATATTTATTACTCGCTTTTGTCTTAGACCGGGTTTTGAAACCTTTAGCAGGTAAACCTTTTCTAGAACGTGGGTGACCTCCTGAGGCCCTACCTTCACCACCACCCATTGGGTGATCTACAGGGTTCATAACAACAGGTCTTGTTCTTGGTCTTATACCCAACCAGCGTTTTCTACCGGCTTTACCAGAGATCTGTAACTGGTGATCACTGTTGGAAACAGCACCGATTGTAGCCATACACGTAGAAAGTATTCTTCTAATCTCCCCTGAAGGAAGTTTAATGGTAGCATACTTACCCTCTCTTGCCAAAAGTTGAGCGAAAGCACCGGCACTACGAGCCATAACTGCTCCCTGGCCAGCTCTAAGCTCTATACAAGAGATAACAGTACCAAGAGGAATATTTGCCAAAGGCATTGCATTACCAATTTCCGGAGCCGCAGCTTCGTTACTGGAAACAACATTTTGACCTACCTCAAGTCCGTTTTGAGCAATAATATACCTTTTCTCTCCATCCTGATAATTCAACAATGCAATAAAGGCCGTTCTATTTGGATCATATTCTATACTCGCCACAGTTGCAGGAATACCCTGCTTGTCACGTTTAAAGTCTATAATTCTGTAACGTCTTTTATGACCACCACCTTTATAGCGCATGGTCATTTTTCCCTGACTGTTTCTACCACCCGACTTTTTGATCGGAGCCAAAAGGCTTTTCTCCGGCTTATCAGCAGTAATGGCGTCAAACCCATTAACTACTCTAAAACGCTGTCCAGGTGTGATTGGTTTTAATTTTCTAACTGACATTTTTTAATCTTAAAGATTACTGTATAAATCAATAGTTTCACCTTCCGCCACCTGTACCATAGCTTTTTTATAAGCTGAAGTTTTACCAGTGATCATACCAGATTTTGTGTACCTGGTTTTACGATCCGGGCGGACATTAATTGTGCGAACTTTAGTAACTGAAACGCCATAAGCAGACTCAACCGCGTCTTTAATTTCAATCTTATTCGCCTTATTATTTACTACAAAAGAATAGCAGTTGTTCAACTCACTATCGGCCGTAGCCTTTTCTGTAATAATAGGTTTTATTAAGATACTCATATCGCTTATTTACTTAAATTCGACTCAATTCCTTCCAGAGAACCCTCTAAAAACACAATATTACCCGCATTTAAAATTTTGTAAGTGCTTAATTCTGAGCTATTTACAACCTCGGAGGTCTCCAAATTTCGTGATGACAAATATACGTTTTTATTTGATTCACCCAACACTATCAGGGATTTTTTACTCTGAATGCCAAGGGCTTTCAAGATTTCCTTGAAATTTTTGGTTTTTGGAGCATCAAACTGAAAGTCTTCCACAACGATAATAGCATTGTCATTTGCTTTAATTGATAAAGCAGATTTTCTCGCCAAACGTTTGAGGTTTTTATTCAGTTTAAATCCGTAATTTCTGGGCCTTGGTCCAAAAACGCGGCCTCCTCCTCTAAAAACAGGAGACTTAATGCTACCTGCACGCGCTGTACCGGTACCCTTTTGTTTTTTAATCTTGCGGGTACTACCAGAAATCTCTGCACGCTCTTTGGCAGCGTGTGTTCCCTGGCGCTGATTGGCCAGATACTGCTTAACATCAAGATAAACAGCATGGTCATTTGGCTCTATAGCAAAAACAGCGTCAGAAAGGTTTGCCTTTCTCCCTGTTTCTTTTCCTTTAATATCTAAAACTGCTACTTCCATTACTTGCTAATGATTACGTATGAGTTTTTGTGACCAGGCACACATCCTTTAACAACTAAAAGATTTTTGTCTGCAACCACTTTTAAAACTCTCAGGTTTTCAACTTTTACTTTTTCTCCACCCATTCTTCCGGCCATCTTCATTCCTTTGAAAACTCTCGCAGGATAAGATGCAGCACCAATAGAACCAGGAGCTCTTAAACGGTTATGCTGACCGTGGGTAGACTGACCCACACCACCAAAACCGTGTCTCTTTACAACTCCCTGAAAGCCTTTTCCTTTAGATGTACCTGCGATATCCACAAATTCACCTTCTCTAAAATGCTCTACAGTTACAGAGTCACCTAATTTAAAATCTCCTTCAAATCCCTGGAATTCGACAACTTTACGCATTGGAGCGACTCCTGCTTTTTTCGCGTGCCCTGTAGCAGCTTTATTTGCAGTCTTTGCGTCATCGAAACCAAGTTGAAGCGCTTCGTACCCGTCAACCTCATTGGTTCTGACTTGGGTAATTACACATGGACCCGCTTCAATAACGGTACAAGGGATGTTTTTCCCGTTCTCGTCAAAAATGCTGGTCATGCCAATTTTCTTTCCTATTAACCCAGACATAATTATTATTTATTATTAATTGTTTACTTAAAAAAAATCAGGGCAGAAAAATACTATCGCCCTGATTGTATTTTTCACCGTTTTTCCCTCGCTCGCAGCTCAGGACATGTAGCCCTCCCCTAAATCCACTCCCAAAGGGAAGGGGACTTAAAACGTTATTCCCTCTTCGGGGGCCAGGGGGCTTAAACCTTGATCTCTACTTCTACCCCACTCGGTAATTCCAGCTTCATCAAAGCATCGATGGTTTTAGATGAAGAACTGTAAATGTCAAGAAGCCTTTTATAAGAGCTTAACTGAAACTGCTCCCTGGATTTCTTATTTACGTGTGGAGAACGCAAAACAGTAAAGATTTTTTTATGCGTAGGCAGCGGAATTGGCCCGGTAACCACAGCACCCGTAGTTTTTACGGTTTTTACTATTTTTTCAGCAGACTTATCTACCAGATTATGATCGTAAGATTTAAGTTTTATTCTGATTTTCTGACTCATTTTCCTAAAATTATTCGTTAGCTGCTCCTTTTGCTGCTTTCATCACCTCTTCAGAAATATTTGAAGGAGTTTCAGCATAGTGAGAGAATTCCATAGTTGATGTTGCCCTACCTGAAGAAAGAGTTCTTAATGTAGTTACATATCCAAACATTTCAGAAAGTGGCACTTCAGCCTTAATTACTTTAGCTCCAGACCTGTCGGACATGTTATTTACCTGACCTCTTCTCCTGTTAAGGTCACCAACGATATCACCCATGTTTTCTTCTGGTGTTACCACCTCTACTTTCATGATTGGCTCAAGGATTACAGCACCTGCTTTTTTAGCAGCGGCTTTATAACCCATTTTTGCAGCCAGTTCAAACGAAAGCTGATCGGAATCCACAGGGTGGAAAGATCCATCCTTAAGGACAACTTTTAAAGAATCCATGGTAAATCCTGCTAGAGGACCATTTCGCATAGCTTCCTGGAATCCTTTCTGAACAGAAGGCACGAATTCTTTAGGAATACGACCACCTTTAATTTCATCTACAAACTGAAGCCCTTCTCCTTCAAAATCTTCATCTACCGGCCCTAATTCAAAAACGATATCAGCAAACTTACCTCTACCACCAGATTGTTTCTTATAAACTTCTCTATGATCGGCATTTCTGGTAACAGTTTCTTTGTACTCTACCTGAGGCTCACCAACATTTACTTCAACCTTAAACTCACGCTTCATACGGTCGATAATAATTTCCAGGTGAAGCTCACCCATACCGGAAATAATCGTCTGACCAGAGTTTTCGTCTGTCTTAACGGTAAATGTAGGATCCTCTTCAGCCAGTTTACCAAGAGCCATTCCCATTTTTTCCACATCAGCCTTTGTTTTAGGCTCAACCGCAATACCGATTACCGGCGCAGGGAAGGTCATGGACTCAAGAACAATAGGATGGTTCATATCGGTTAAGGTATCTCCTGTCTTGATATCTTTAAACCCTACAGCAGCTCCAATATCCCCGGCTTCAATCTTGTCAATAGGCTCCTGTTTGTTAGAGTGCATCTGGTAAATTCTTGAAATACGCTCTTTCTTACCGGAACGAACGTTCAACACATAAGAACCAGCTTCAAGTGTACCTGAATATGCGCGGAAGAATGCCAAACGACCTACGAAAGGATCGGTAGCAATTTTAAACGCAAGCGCAGAAAATGGAGAATCCACATTTGGCTTACGGCTTTCTTCATCACCACTATCAGGATTTGTACCTGTAATAGCTTCAACATCTACAGGAGAAGGCAAATAACGCATTACTGCATCAAGCATAGCCTGCACCCCTTTGTTTTTAAATGCTGAACCACACATCATTGGAATAATAGACATATCTATGGTAGCAGCTCTCAGCGCAGCGATAATTTCATCTTCGGTAATAGAATTTTCATCCTCGAAGAATTTTTCCATCAAAGCCTCGTCATATTCAGCAACAGCTTCCACAAGCTCTGCACGATATTTATCAACGTCAGCCTGAAGTTCTTCCGGAATATCGATGGTATCATAGGTCATCCCCATATCCTCATCATTCCAGATAATCGCTTTCTTGGAAATAAGATCAACCACACCTTTAAAATCGGCTTCGTCTCCAATTGGCACCTGAAGAGGGACAGGATTACCTCCAAGCATTTCCCTTACCTGACGGCAAACGTTGAAGAAATCTGCACCCTGACGGTCCATTTTGTTCACAAAACCAAGACGCGGTACACGATATTTATCTGCCTGTCTCCAAACAGTTTCAGACTGAGGCTCAACCCCGTCTACTGCCGAAAACAAAGCAACAACTCCATCAAGTACACGAAGCGAACGCTCTACCTCTACGGTAAAGTCAACGTGCCCGGGAGTATCAATTATATTTACGGTATATTCCTGATCCCTGTAAGGCCAGGTACAATGGGTAGCCGCAGAGGTAATGGTAATACCACGCTCCTGCTCCTGCTCCATCCAGTCCATAGTGGCTGCACCATCGTGCACTTCACCAATCTTATGACTAATACCTGTATAATAAAGGATACGCTCTGTTGTGGTGGTTTTACCAGCATCAATATGCGCCGCAATCCCTATATTTCTAGTAAATTTTAAATCTCTTTGTGCCATGTTGTCTTTTTAGAATCTAAAGTGAGAGAATGCTTTATTAGCTTCCGCCATCTTATGAGTATCTACCCGCTTTTTAACCGCAGCACCTTCTTCTTTGGCAGCAGCAAGAATTTCTGAAGCCAATTTTTGAGCCATGGATTTTTCATTTCTCTTGCGAGCAAAGCTAATCAACCACTTCATAGCAGTTGACACTTTTCTATCTGGCCGGATTTGCATAGGTATCTGGAAGGTTGCACCTCCAACTCTCCTACTTCTCACTTCCACGTGAGGCATCACATTAGAAAGAGCATCTTTCCACAATTCCAAACCAGTTTTTTCGTCGTCCTGTTTCTTTTGTTCCACAACATCTATTGCGTCGTAGAAAATTTTGAAGGCAACCGATTTTTTACCATCCCACATCATCATATTAACGAAACGCGTTACCAGCTGATCGTTAAATTTTGGATCTGGTAAAAGAGGTCTTTTTTTAGCCTGTCTTTTTCTCATTTCTTCTTTTTGAGTTAATTGCCTGCCTACCGGCAGAAAGGTTAATTGTTGTCGATTAAAAGGAAAACAAAAAGTCTAACTTCTAATTTCTAACTTCTAACTTCTAATTTTACTTCTTAGGGCGTTTTGCTCCGTACTTAGACCTACGTTGCGTCCTACCTTCAACACCTGCTGTGTCCAGGGCACCACGAACAATGTGATATCTAACTCCCGGCAAATCCTTCACCCTTCCGCCTCTAACCAATACTATCGAGTGCTCCTGTAAATTGTGACCCTCTCCCGGAATGTAAGCATTCACCTCTTTTCCGTTAGTCAACCTTACCCTGGCAACTTTTCTCATCGCCGAGTTTGGTTTCTTAGGAGTGGTAGTATACACTCTTGTACACACACCTCTCCTTTGAGGGCACGAATCCAAAGCAGCCGATTTACTCTTCTTGGTTATTTTGGCTCTTCCTTTTCGTACTAATTGTGAAATTGTTGGCATAATTTCTCTTACCTAATTATTGATTAAATTTTACCTCCCTTTTTTAAGGGTTTGCAAAGGTAGAAATAAAACTGAATAATTCAAATCTTAAATAATTAATTTTCAAGAGGCTAATCTGGATTTATTTACAGAAAAATACTTCAGTAAAATAAAAAAATTAAAAAAAACAACTAAAACTAAAAATACCCTGAACTTTCTACAACAATTACTTCAAAACAATGAATATTCTTTATACTATTTCTCTTAAAGCTAAACAGCGGCGAAAAATTAACATAAACGCAATTTTCTCTTAGATACTATTAACGAAGCTCCTGTACTCATTATTTAACATTTTATTAATACTGCGAAAAGAATTTGAAAACAAAAGCTTGTTTAATTAACCATTTATTATCACTTTTGGCGTTGGCTAATTCAAATAAATTTAAAAATGAAAACAAAGTTTAGTAGTATTTTGACGCTATTACTGGCGTTTGTTGTGCAAATTACGTTTGCACAACAACAAACCGTACGAGGGACGGTGACTGATGAAGACGGACTACCGCTACCCGGGGTTAACGTTATTATTCAGGGTACCTCAACAGGAGTACAGACAAATTTTGATGGCGAATATGCCATTGAAGCCTCTATGGGGGATGTGTTGGTTTTTTCCTTTATAGGAATGGAAACAGCAGAGTATACCGTTGGCACCAACAATGAAATTGATGTCACTCTTTCGGCAGATGCCGCACAATTAGACGAAGTTGTGGTAACTGCTTTAGGTATAGAAAGAGAAAAGAAAGAAATTGCCTACCAAACAGAACAGGTGGACAATGAAATTCTTAACCTTTCCCAGCCAACCACTGCAACTGAAGGTTTAGTAGGTAAGGTAGCGGGTATGGCTGTAAACATTCAGAATAATGGGGTTAATCCACAAACGCAGATCAACCTTCGTGGTTTCAGATCTATCTCCCAATCAAGCACACCATTATATGTGATAGACGGAGCTATAGCAACCGCAGGTGCTTTTAATGATTTGAACCCGAATGACATTCAGGATATGAACATCCTTAAAGGCGCCACCGCAGCTGCTCTGTATGGTTCTCAGGCAGCAAATGGCGCTATTATTATCAACACCAAACGTGGAGTATTTAATGACCGTTTTACTGTAGGTGTAACTTCAACATCTACATTCCAGGAGGTTGCATACATGCCTGATTTTCAGGATGAATATGGGACCGGATGGCAAGGATCTTATGAGACTATCGAAAACACGAACTGGGGACCAAGGTTTGATGGCGTTGTAAGGCAGGTAGGACCTACCTTTGAAGATGGCACTTATCAGGAGCTTCCCTATTCTGCCGTTGAAGATAATTTAAAAGATTTCTATGACACTGGCATAACCTTACAAAATACTGTTTACGCATCAGGTGGAGGTGAAACCAGCCGCTTCTATGCTTCCATTGGGGACCAAACCACCCAAGGTATTGTTCCCGGAGATGAATATGAAAGACAAACTTTCAGGGTAAATGCAAGTAAAAAACTAGGTGATCTTGAGATAACTCTTAACTCTACGTACTTCCGTGATAACACAAGTGTAGTTGGCGATGATATAGGTTCGCAGGAAAGGCCACTTTACTGGTTTGTGTTAAACACATCAAACAATATCCCTTTGAGCAACTATAGAGATTGGCAGAACGATCTATATGCTTCACCCAACGGTTACTACAATGGGTACTATCAGAACCCTTATTGGGCAGTAGATACAAATCGGGATAATGATGAAACAGAAAGATTGGTTTCCAATTTGCAGGCTTCCTGGGATATCAACGAGTGGTTGAATTTAACAGGGCGGCTAGGTGTTAACTCTACTACAGGGTTAGGCCACGAATGGAGAGCAGAACAGGATTATACTACTGCATATACCAGACCTGATCCTGTCTCATCATTCGTTACCGAAAGCCAATACAGGTCTCTACAATATACCAGTGACATTTTATTAACCGGTGAATTAGATCTTTCTGATGATTTTAGTTTGAGGGCTATATTAGGTGCCTCTAACTTCACAAGCAAGTATAATTTTCAGTCCGTAAGAGCAAACAACTTGAGTATTCCCGGATTTTATGATATCTCTAATGGAACAGGAGCTCTCGTAGGTAGCGTGAATGAAGAAAACGAGCGATATTACGGAGTGTATGGAGATTTCACTTTTGGCTTTAGAGATTATTTGTATCTTGATATATCTGGTAGAAATGATTGGACTTCTACTCTCCCATTTGAAGACAATGCTAATAGTTATTTCTATCCAGCTGCAGGTTTATCTTTTGTTGCAACTGATGCTATTCCTGCAATTAAAGGAGAGGCCCTCAACTATTTAAAACTTACTGCAAATGGATCGATCGTTTATAATGACTTAGATCCTTACCAAACTAATGAGATCTTCATACAACCGGGTCCGGGACAATCTGCTTATGATGATTTAACTTTTCCATATGGTAACATCAACGGTTTTACCGTTGCTAATACTGCAGTAGATCCTGACATTAAACAAGAGAAAGTCAGCAGTTTAGAGATTGGCGCGAATTTTGGATTCCTTAACAACAGGATCACCTTGAATGCCTCTTATTTTAATACAAAAATTGAAGATTTGATCACTCGAACTTCAACAGCTCCTTCTGCCGGTAGCTATACTTTAGCGACCAACTTAGGAGAATTAAAAAATGAAGGATATGAATTTTCCTTAGGAGCTCGATTGTTCCAGAGCAATGACTTCTCCTGGAATGTAGATGCCAACTTCACACATTTTGAAACTACAGTAGTAGATATAGATCCTAACAACCCGGATGCTACTGAAATATCAATTGCATCTTATGGAAGTTATGGAATATATGCTATAGAAGGAATGGCATTCCCACAGGTGAAAGCTCTGGCTTATGAAAGAGACCCACAGGGAAGAATTGTGATTGATCCTGCTACCGGATACCCACAACAGGCAGATGCACAAAAAGCTTTTGGAAAAACTACTCCTGATTACACTGTTGGATTGGTTAATACATTCCGATACAAAGGCCTAAGTTTAGCTGCAACATTTGATTACCGTACAGGCCATGTGTTCTACTCTCAGTTAGCTGACTTTATGGAATTTACAGGACGTTCACAGGAAAGTGTATCTGCAAATCGCCAGGATTTTATAATTCCAAATACGGTATATGAGAATGAAAATGGAGAATACGTAGAAAACACCAATATCCCTGTTAATGGTGGCTTACAAACTTATTGGACCGATCAGTATAACGTAATTAAAGAAAACTACGTAAGGGATGCAACAGCACTTAAACTTAGAGAAGTTGCATTAAACTACAGAGTTCCGGAATCCTTATTTCAAAACACAGCAATTTCAAAGATCTCTTTAGGTTTGGTAGGTAGAAACCTGGTAACCTGGTTACCGGAAGAAAACAGGTTCTCAGATCCTGAATTCAATAACTCTTTTGCTAATAGCAATACTCAAGGTGTTAGTGGCTACTTACAATCCCCGCCAACAAGGTCTTATGGATTTAATGTTAATATCGAATTTTAAAAAAATTTAGAAAATGAAAAATATAAGTATATATCTCATCCTGCTTGTGGCCGCATTAAGCGTCACCTCTTGCAGTGACGATTATCTGGATATGAATGATGATCCAAATAATCCGACTTCAGTGAGCCCGGATCTTATACTTCCGGTAGCTCAGGCTTATTCCGCGAACCTTATTTTTTATGATGGTCCAGGCGCCCGGCATGCCAATACACTTGGTAACCTAATGGTATACAACTGGAGCCAGGCTGATGGCTATTCCTGGTATTATGATGAATTCCAGTACCTGGTAAATGCTAATTTCTATGATCAGATATGGGATGACACTTATAATCAACCTCTCAGAAACTATCAGGAACTTCTAAATTATGAAGGGGCTATTTACAATAACTATAAGGCTATCGCTAAAGTAATGATGTCTTACCATTTTCAAATGCTGATAGATGCCTATGGGGATATCCCTTATACAGAGGCTTTACAAAGAGGTTCTAATACCACTCCGGCATACGATGATGCACAGGCGGTATATGACAGCCTCATTGTAGACTTGACAGAAGCCATTGATTTAATTGACGAGGCAGATAATGTAGAAAATGTTTTGAACCCAGGAGCAGCAGATGTTATGTACCAGGGTGATATGGAGGCCTGGAAAAGACTGGCCAACACTGTTAAGTTGAGAATACTTATCAGGGAATCTGGCTTAAGTGATAAACAGGCTTACATTCAGGAAGAAATCAACCAGATTGTAAACCAAGGTTCTGGTTTTATAACTGAAAATGCAAGTGTAAATCCAGGTTATCAAAATGAGGAAGGCAAACAAAACCCTTTCTGGAGAAGTTTTGGACTCACAGTTGCTGGAAACACCCAAAATAACTATCAGGCCACAACTGCCACGCCTTATGTACTGGATATGCTAAGCAGCAACAATGATCCCCGTATAAATTATATATACGAGCAACCTGATTCAGGCCATAAAGGAGTCCCACAAGGACTTCAAGCTTATCCAGATGAACTTACTTCCGAATTTGTTTCAAATATAGGACCTGGTTTATTAAAGTCTCCAGACCAGGATGCACCTATTCTTACTGCTGCAGAAAGCTATTTTCTTCAGTCTGAGGCTGCCTTAAAAGGCTATTTAGATGATGACGCGCAAACTTTATATGAATCTGGCATAGCCGCATCTTTTGATTATTTGGAGACAATGGATCTTGTAGATACTGATAATGATCCATCAACAGAACCTGAACTTATAGAAGCAGATCCAGCAGATTACTATTCTCAAAACATAGAAAACGTAGGATGGGACGCATCAAGTGACAAACTTGAAGCTATTATTACCCAAAAATGGATTGCATTAAATGGAATTAATGGATTTGAGGCTTGGATTGAATATAATAGAACTGGTTATCCGTCGAATTTACCTATCTCCCTTTTGGCTCCTGGAGATAACAGGCCTGTAAGGCTATATTATCCATCTTCTGAAAGGGCTATTAACGCTAGTAATGTTCCCGCCCAACCTAACGCTTTTACTGATAAGATATTTTGGGCAAATTAAAAAAATACAGATATGAAAAGACTAAATAAATATTTCCTATTTACAGTTTTGTTAAGTGTTTCCTTGACATCCTGTTTAGTAGATGACACCGCTATAAGTGATGCATATGACGAGGGAGCAAATCTTGTTAGTTTTACCGACGAGAGCTTAACTCTCAGTGCAGAGACTAATGGAGAAGAATATCAAAGATCTATACCTATTGACATAATAGGGCCAACATTCGATGAAATAGAAGAACCTGTAACTGTTGAAATAAGTGTTGATCCCAGTTCAACTGCTATTGAAGGAGTGCATTACAGATTAGAATCTACAACTTTGACTATTTCTCCCGATGATGATCTGCCAAAAGCTTTACCTATAACTATTCTTACTGATGGATTACAGGCGCCTTTAGCAGAAACCCCGGTTTTAAACATTTCTATTACAGAAGTATCTTCTGATGCCGATATTGTTATAAATGGAAAGAATGACGAGTTGTCTGTTCTTCTTGCTTATGCATGCCCTTTCAAAATAGAAGATTATGAGGGAACTTACATAGCTACCACTGATCAATTTGGAATATACACAGGAGATCCTGTACCTTTTGAAGTTGTTGCTGGTCCTGGTGAGAATCAAATTACTCTTCAAAATGTTGCAGGACATCCTGAAGAATATGACGTAGTTGTTGATGTAGATCCTGAGACGGGTAATTTAACAGTACCTTATCAGCCTGCATTGAACACCAACAATATAGGCTACAGCTATGGGGAACTTCGCTGGGAAGGTAGCGGTAGCTCAAGTGCTTCACCTGGAAATTGCATAGGAAATTTAGATATCACTTCTGCTTATACTGTAGATGCAGGCTCTTTCGGATCTTATAGAACCGTTTTTGAAAAAGTTCAGGAAGAAGGAACAGATACTGATACAGATACCGAAGGAGAAGAGGAAACAGAATAATTAACACTCTTTTTGTTTAACAAGAAGCTGTCTCATTAATTTGAGGCAGCTTTTTTCATTTTATTAGTTCTTAACTTTTGATTATCTGGAGGTTTTTTATTATTTTTAAGTACTGATAATCAGATAAATGAGCCATAAATTTAAGGTCTATAACCAACAGCAAAACTGGCTTTTTCCTCCTTCCATTGAAGAATTG